>JAJXYW010000255.1 GCA_021780415.1 Acidobacteriota bacterium | reverse complement strand
CAGTGCGGCGAGTGCCCCGGCGAGAAAGATGGCGGTGCCGGTGATGAGAAGCTTGCGGGTGTCTGGCTGCATAGGGGGAGAGGTCGATCTTAGCGGTAGGCTGCGAGCATGGCGTAAACTACGACGCCGCTGACGGAGACGTAAAGCCAGATGGGGAAGGTGTAGCGGGCGAGCTTGCGGTGGGCGGGGAAGCGGCCGGTGAGCGAGAGAAAGAAGGTGATCAGGATGAGAGGCAAGGCTGCGACCGCCAAGAGAATGTGCGGCAGGAGCAGGACCCAGAGGTAGATGAAGCGGGCGGTGGGGTGGCCGGCAGGGAAGAGCATGTCGCCGTGCAGGACGTGGTTGGCGATGTAGGCGACGAGAAAGGCGCTGGAGACGATGAAGGCAGCGAACATGCTGTTACGATGTGCGGTGATCTCGCGGCGGCGGATGTAGCGGAAGCCGATGACGAGGAATATGGCGCAGAGTGCGTTGAGTATGGCGTCGAGCGCGGGGAGGAAGGTGAGGTGGGTTCCGGCGACGTCGACCGGGGGATGGTAGTAGACCAGCCAGGCAAGGAAGAGTGACGCGATGGCGCTGACCCCGATGATGGCGGCGATTACTGAAGGGGGCGTGCGGTAGTTCGGGTTGGAAGCGGTAAGGTCGGGCATGGCGTTCCTGAGCGCGGTGGGGTGGCGTCGTGGTGGATGTGGATCAGAAGAGGAGGCGGCCTTGCGCGTCGAGCATCATGGCGGCCAGGAGGAGGGGCAGGTAGATGACGGAGACTTTGAGTAGCTGGCGGGCGAGAACTCGGTTTTCGGGGTCGTCGGGTGCGCGGGTGATGCGCAGGAAGCGAAGGGTCGCGGCGAGGTAAAAGGCGTCGAGGACGACGGCGGCGATGGCGTAGGGGGTGCCGGTGACGTGCAGTGCGGCGGGCCAGAGGCTGGCGGGGATCATGAGCAGGACGTAGAAGAGAGCTTGCAGGGTGGAGGCTCGGGCGGCTTCACGGGCCGGTTGCTGGGTGGCGGCGAGGCGGATGCCGGCGTGGGCGTAGTCGGCGCGATAGAGCCAGCCGATGGCCATGAAGTGGGGGAACTGCCAGATGAAGAGGATGGCGAAGAGTGCGACCGCAGGCCACTGGACGACGCCGCGGGCGGCGGTCCAGCCGATGAGGGGAGGGAGCGCGCCGGGGAAGGCTCCGATGAAGGTGTTGAGGGTGGTGATGCGCTTGAGCGGGGTGTAGATGGTGATGTAGGAGACGGCAGTGACCAGGGTGAGGGTGCCGGTGAGGAGATTGGTGGCGAGGGCCAGGTAGATGGAGCCTCCGCATACCAGAACGAAGCCCACGGCGAGGCCGTGCTTGAGGCCGATGCGGTGTTGCGCCATGGGGCGATCGGCGGTGCGGGGCATGCGGCGGTCGGTGCCGCGCTCGATAGCCTGATTGAGCGCGCTGGAGCCGGCGGTGACGAGTGCGATGCCGAAGAGGGCCTTGATGAGGCCGGACTGAAAGGGGGAGATGCCCGAGGCGAGTGATCCGAGGTAGAAGCCGGCAGCCGCGGTGATGATGACCATCAGGGAGACACGCGGTTTGAAGAGCACGGCGTAGTCGCTGAACAGCGAGTGGCTGCGAGCGTGGGCGGGAGTGGCTGCGGAGGTGGCGGTGGCGGACACGTCGAATCTAAAGGATATCGCGAGTTGGGGAAGTTCGCGCGGGCGCCTGACGGTCCTGATGGAGCGCGAGACCGCGAGCACCCGCATCTCGACTGGTTCGAGCGCGCATTGCGGCGAATGGGAGGGGAGGTTATACTGCGCTTATTGGCAGAGCTGGTGCTTTTCTTGCTGTGCCGCGAGTGAGGTTCGTCTTCAGCGAAAGCGTGAGGGATGTCCAGCTCGGAAGTGGTGGTCCGCCTGGCGGGGTTGGTTTCCCGTGGGGTGGAGAGGCGGGATGGCGCGCGGTGACACGCGTGCTTCGAAGTTGCAGAGCGACGATGGAGTGGGTCGTCGCCGATATATTCAATATTCTGATGCCGTCCGATTGCCGGGTTTGTGGGGCGGCGATGGCTGCTTTGGCCCGGGTGAGGGTTTGCGAGGCATGCGTTGCGCGGGTGGGGCCGCAGGTGGAAGCCGTACAGGATGTGTTGTGTACGCGGTGTGGCGATGCGTTGGGGATGGAGTCGGCGCGCTTCGCGGCCGCGATGGGTGTGAGCGAGTGCACGATGTGCCGACTGGTTCCGCCGCAGTTTGACCGGGCAGTGGCGTTTTCCAACTACGAAGCTGAGATGCGGAGAATGCTGCACCTGCTCAAGTTCGAGGGTATGCGCGGCATTGCGGAGCATGTGCTGGGTGATGGCATGGCTGCGGCTGTACGCAGGTTGCGAGAGAGCGCTGCGACGGAGCTGGTGGTGGTTCCTGTACCGATGTTTGCCGCGCGGGAGAAGGCGCGGGGTTACAACCAGGCGAGACTGCTGGCTGAGGCTGCGGTGAAGCGGCTGCGGCGGCTGGAGCCGGACTGGACACTGCGGTTGTCGTTCAAGGCGCTGGAACGGATGAAGGATACGCGGGCGCTGTATGCGCTGAATCCCACGCAGAGAAGGGCAAGCCTGAAGGGAGCGTTTCGGGTTGCGGATGCGGAAGCCGTGCGCGGACGCGAGGTGCTGCTGATCGACGACATCATGACGACCGGAGCGACAGCCCGCGAGTGTGCGCGAGTGCTGAAGAGCGCGGGTGCGACGAAGGTATGGGTGGTGACGGCGGCCAAGGCGCAGCCAGAGAGTGTGCAGAGCGTGGTGCAACACGAGACGGAGAGTTTTGCGATGTGGGATGCGAGTTCGACTCAACCCATTTGCATCGTTCAGCCGGAGGCGAGCAGGCAGGTGAGGTTTTAGCAGAGTCGTTGATGTGGGCTGGAGTACGAACCATGGAACCGGAGGGCAGGAATGCAGGCTGGGAAATCTAATGGAATGCGGACGAAACGGTCGGGCAATCGTCATCATACGACTCACCCTGTGGCGGGAACGGCAAGGGCTGAGGCTATCGACATTCGCATGGGGGTGTTTCGGCAGCCGGCGATGCAGACTCCGGTGCTGGTGCTGAATGCGAGCTATGAGCCGATCAATATCTGTGGTGCCCGACGGGCGCTGGTGCTGGTGCTGAAAGGCGTGGCGCGGACGGAGGAGGAGCAGGGGACTGAGCTGCACTCGCACCGGATGAAGATGCAGATGCCGAGCGTGATCCGGCTGCTGGAGTACCGGCGGATTCCGCACCAGACGCGGGCGCTGAGCCGGAAGAATATTCTGCTGCGCGACCGCAATACGTGCCAATACTGCCAGAAGGTGCTGATTGCGTCGGAGTTGACGCTGGACCATGTGGTGCCGCGGTGCCATGGCGGGTTGTCGACGTGGGAGAACCTGGTGGCGTGCTGCAGGGACTGCAACCGGCGCAAGGGCAGCCAGATGCTGCATGAGTTGAAGGATATGAAACTGGTGCGCGAGCCGCGGCCGTTTTCACTGCATACGTCGCGACACATTATGCGGATGATCGGCAGCGCGGATGCGAACTGGCGGAAGTATCTTTACTTTGAGTCGGAGCCTGCGGCGTGGGGGCCCCCCCCCCCCCCCCCCCGATACTTTTGGGGCTAAAGTATTCCGTGGATTGGAGTTATGGGCGGACTTGTGGCAGTCCGTCTTTGTCCTTGAGCGATTTTAGTTTGGGTTATGGCGATCGCGGTGGGATCTAGTTAAATTGTAGCGAGTCGGCGGGGGTAACTATGCCAGATTTTGAAAATATAAATCGCCAGTGTTTATAGTGGTTTTGGCGTATTTGAGGCGGTTGGGGGGCTTGACAGATTCTGGCGGGTGGGCGGAGCCGGGGCCGGTTGGGAGTTATTTTTGCGGTGGGGTGGGGGTGGTGGGAACTTCGGAGCCGTAGTGGAGGGTTACGGTGACGTGGAAGCGCTTGTAGTCGGTGTAGCGGACGATGGTGCGGACGTGGACGGATTGCGAGAGGGCGTCGTGCTGCGCGGGGAAGTGCAGCGTGCCTTCGGCTTTGGTGTAGACGGGGAACCAGTACTTGCCGTCGATCTGCTGGTAGTAGGTGGTGAAGGGAGGGGAGAGGTCTTCGTGGCCGGGGCGGGTGTCCTGGGGGACGTTGGTGCCGTTGATGAGGACGATCTCGTTGTCCTGCTGATCGACCCAGACTTTGCCCTGGAAGTAGCGGTGATGTTTGACGAGTTGCCGGGGCTTGACGTCGAAGACGTAGGTGTCGAGGTCGTCGACGTGCTGCTGGCCGAGGTAGGTGAGGTTGTAGTCGGGGAGTTCGGGGGCGGTGAGGATGAAGGGGAGGCGGTGGGCTACGTCGTCGAGATCGGCTTCGGTGAGGGTGACGCGCTGGAGGGTGTTCTGGGGGGCGAAGAGGACGTGCTCGACGCGGCGGCCGGAGGGGTCGAAAGAGATGTCGGTGATCTGGCGATACTCGCCGTCGGGGTGGAGGGTGTCGTCGGCGATGGTGTCGAAGGTGACGTCCTGGCGGAAGGTGTATTGGTCGCGGGCGGCGGCGAAGGCGGACTCCTGCTGACCCATGCGCTGGATGATCGCGGGGATGGGGGTTGCGGGCGGGGTGGTGTCGAGAGGACCGAAGCCGGTGCCGGACTGAGCGGTGGAGAGGAAGAGCGCGAGAGTGAGGAGGGCCTGGGGCATGGTGTTGTTGCTACGTGCAGGATAGACGAGTTGCGATGGGTTGAGTGGGTGGGGAGATCGCGCTTGATGGCGTTCCTATCCGGGACGTGAAGCCGCCATGAATGGGGCAGCCGGATTTGCCGTCGGGTTCAGGCGTAAACTGACGCGATGAGAGTTCAGACGATGTTTGCGACGGTTGTTCTGGCGGCGATGGTGTGTGCGGCGAACGGGCAAGGGAATGCGGGCAAACGACCGATGACGTTTGCGGATTTGATGGCGATGAAGCGGGTGAGCGATCCGCAGGTGTCGGTGAGTGGGAGGTGGGTGCTGTTCTCGGTGACGGATGTGTCGCTGGAGAAGAATACGAAGGTGAATCATCTTTGGGTGGTGCCGATTGAGGGTGGGGCGGAGCGGCAGGTGACTGCGGGGAGTGGGGAGGGTGAGGGGAGGTTTTCGCCGGATGGGAAGGCTGTGATGTATGCCGCAGGCGGGCAGTTGATGGTGGCGGCGTGGGATGATGCGAAGGGGACGGTGGGAGTGGCGCGGGCCGTTACGCGGCTGGAGACGGGGGCCGATGGGGAAGTGTGGGCTCCGGACTCGAAGCACTTTTTGTTTGTGTCGGAGGTGTATCCGGAGTGCGAGGCGAAGGGGGTGGAGCGGAATGTGGCGGAGGCGAAGTGCAATGCGGCGAAGGATGAGGCCGCGGCGAAGTCCCCGGTGAAGGCCCGGATCTTTACAGATTTGCTGTACCGGCACTGGGACCACTATGTGGGGCCGAAGCGCTCGCATATTTTTTATGGGAGCGTGGAGGGTGGGGTGCCCGAGGACTTAACTCCCGCGAGCGTGGTGGGGGATCATGTGGCTCCGACGTTTTCGCTGGGCGGGCCGATGGGGTATGCGATCTCTCCTGATGGGAGGGAGATTGCTTATGTTGTGAATCTGGATAAGGTTCCGGCGGAGAGTACGAATAACGATATCTATGTGCTGCAGGTGGGTGCGGCGCCGGGGACGGCGCGGAAGGTGAGTACGAGCCCGGGGAGTGATGACGGGCCGGCGTATTCGCCGGATGGGAAGTGGCTGGCCTGGCGGTCGCAGGCGCGGGCGGGGTTTGAGTCGGATCTTTTCAGGCTGATGATGATGGACCGGGCGACGGGGAAGATCGTAAACCTGATGCCGGGGCTGACGGACTGGGTGGATGAATTTACGTGGGCTCCGGACTCGAGCTTTATTTTGTTTGCGAGTCCGCATGAGGGGGAGGAGCGGATTGGGCTGGTGGCAACGGATGAAGAGGTGCAAGGCTCGGGCAAGTATGAGGTGGGTACGCGGAAGGAGTCTGGCGAGTTCGGTGATCTTCGTGTGACAGCGAAGGCCGGCATCGTCGCGGTGCGCATGACGGTGGATCATCCGTCGGATGTGGTGCGGATTCCGCAGCAGAGCTATGACAAGGATGGGACGATGGTGGGCAGGCATGGGATGGTTGCGCTGACACACCTCAATGAAGCTCTGATTGCGCAGCTTGATCTGCCGAAGATGGAGTCGTTCTGGTTTGATGGCGCGGGTGGGACGAAGGTGGAGGGGTTTGTGGTGCGGCCGCCGGGGTTTGATGCGGGGAAGAAGTATCCGGTGAAGTATTTGCTGCATGGAGGGCCGCAGACGGCGTGGGGAGATGCCTGGAGCTATCGGTGGAATGCGGAGTTGTTTGCGGCTGATGGGTATGTCGTTGTGATGGTGAACCGGAGGGGATCGACGGGGTATGGACAGAAGTTTGTCGATGAGGTGTCGGGGGATTGGGGTGGGCGCGCTTATGTCGATTTGATGAAGGGACTGGATTTTGCGGAGGTGAAGTATCCGTTCATCGACAAGACGCGGGAGTGTGCGCTGGGCGCGAGCTATGGCGGGTTCATGGCGGATTGGGTGCTGACGCATACGGACCGGTTCAAGTGCATTGTGACGCACGATGGGATGTATAACCCGCAGAGCGCGTTCGGGACGACCGAGGAGCTGTGGTTCAACGAGTGGGAGTTTCGGCCGTTAGAGGGCTCGGGACCGGATGCGGTGGTGGAGCAGACGAAGCCGGCGCATCCGTGGGATTTTTATGACAGGCCGGCGAGTGAAGATCCGTTCCGCAAGTGGTCGCCAATGATGTTTATTAAGGATGCGCGGACGCCGACGCTGGTGATTCATTCGCAGCTTGATTACAGGCTCGATTTGAGCGAGGGGCTACAGTTGTTTACGGCGTTGCAGTTGCTGGGCGTACCGAGCGAGATGTTGTCGTTTCCGGATGAGGGACACTGGATTCTGAAGCCCCAGAACGCGCGGCTTTGGAATGAGACCGTGAGCGACTGGTGCGACCGGTGGACGGGGACGAACAAGTATGCGGCGGTGGGGCCGGCGCGGAATCCGATGGCGAGTGAGAAGCGATGAGCTTTGGAAGACAAGGGAGCCCGGGGAAGCCGAAGCCACCGAAGCCGCCGCTGGACCAGGGAGGGTTGCTGGAGTTTGCGGTGCGGTCGCTGAGTTCGAAGATGAAGAGCGTGCGCGACCTGCGGCGGCGGATGAGCGATCGCGCGGAACCGGGTGAGGCTGGCGAGGCTGCGATGGACGCGGTGATTGCGAAGCTGAAGGAGTTAGGTTACTTGAGCGATGAGCGGTTTGCGGCGGACTACACGCGGCTGCGCAAGGAGAATGAGAAGTATGGGCGGCGGAGGGTGCAGCAGGGGTTGATGCAGAAGGGGATTGCGCAGGAGTTGACGCAGTCGGCGCTGGCGACAGCGTATGACGAGGTGGATGAGGTGGCGCTGGCGAAGGAGTATGTGGCGCGCAAGCGGATGAAGAAGCCGGAGGATGAGAAGGCTGTTGCACGCACGATGCGGAGGCTGGTGGGTGCAGGGTTTTCGACGCGGACGATATGGAAGGTGCTGCGCGGGTGGGGCGCGGAGGTGGAAGAGGTGGACATGGAAGAGGGTGAGTAAGGAGCAAGGTGCAGTGAAAGACGATGCGGTGCAGCGGGTGGTGGGGATTGATTGGTCGGGGAGAGTGGATGCGGCGGGGCAGCGGCGGCACATTTGGGCGGGGGTTTGGACGGAGGGTGATGGTGGGAGAGTGAGCGTGCGATTGGAGGCGGGACGGACGCGCGCGGAGGTTGCGGAGTGGCTGGTGGAGTTGGAACGCGAGACGCCGCGGATGGTGGTGGGGTTCGATTTCTGCTTCAGCTTCCCGGCGTGGTTTGTGCGCGATGAGCACGGCATGGGAAGCGGGCCAGCGTTCTGGGAACGCGTGGTGAGGGAAGGGTTGGGAGAGCGCTGGCTGGCGCGGAATGCGGAGGACCGGAGATTCTGGGGGAAGGCCGGAGCGACGCATAAAGGCGCGCGGCCAGCGGAGTTTTCAGGGGAGCATCTGCACCGGATGCTGCGGGCTACGGATATTGATTGCAAGATTGTTGCGGAGATTCCGGAGGCGGAACGGCAGGCGAGGGTGAGGGGGATTACGCCGAAGAGCGTGTTTCAGATTGGGGGCGCGGGGAGTGTGGGGACGGCTTCGCTGCGCGGGTTTGCGGTGCTGCTGCGGCTGCGCGAGGCGGGGTTTCGGGTGTGGCCGTTCGATGCGCCGCGACTGATGGGGGTGGGGGCTCGTCCGCTGGTTGTGGAGATGTATACGCGGCTGAATACGGGGGCGGTGCGGAAGTCGAATGCGGAGGCGCGGGCGGTGTATCTGCGGAAGAAGCGAAGAGAGGATGCGGCGTATGCGGGGCTGTCGCGCACTGTGATGCAGCAAGCGAGCGGGAGTGAGGATGCGTTCGATGCACTGGTGAGCACGATGGTGATGGCGGAACGGAGAGAGACGTTTGCGAGGCTGCCGAAGCCGCGCGATCCGCTGCATGGGATTGAAGGATGGACGTGGGCTCCGGAGGTGTGAGGGCGTTGTTCGCGGGGCTGAAGCAGCCTGCTATCCGCAGAATGAGCAACGGCCGTGGGAGGGACGGGCGCTCGCTGCGCGAGCGAGAGGCGGGTTCTTCGCTGCGCTCAGAAGATAAGTAGAAGAGCAAGAGCAAAGGCAAAGGCAAGAGCAAAAGCAAAAGCAAAAGCAAAAGCAAGAGCAAGAGCAAGAGCAAGAGCAAAAGCAAAAGCAAAAGAAGAAGCAGATCCCTACGGGATGACAACCAAAAAGGCAAAGGCAAAGGCAAAGGCAAAGGCAACAGCAAAGGCAACAGCAAAGGCAACAGCAAAGGCAAGTGCAACAGCAACGGCGGGTGCGTTAGGGGGTGAGGAGGTTGAGGGTGGGGAGGGGTGGAAGGGCGTTGATCGAGGCGGCGAGCGTGCGGAAGAGTTCGATGGCGCGGAGGCAGTCCGGGTCGAGGGTGTAGTGGATGTTGCGGGTGAGATACGTGCGGACGGTCTCGGGGGAGAGGTTGAGGCGCGGGGCCCACTCGGTGACGAGTTGCTCGGTGTGACTGAGGCCGGCGTCGCGGCTGGCGGTCAGGTCTGCGACGAGTTGTTGGGACGTAAGGCCGGCGGGAGCGAGGGCTTCGGGGCGGAGAGCCCAGACGGCGGCGACCCAGGGGAGGCCGGTGAGCTCGCGCCAGAGATGGGCGAGGTCGAGCCAGAGGAGTGGGGTTGCGGAGGCGGCGTCGATGGTGGGGCGGTGCTCGCGGGCTAAGAGCGCGGGGTCGCCGATGAGGAGCGCGGCGTCGGCGGAGGCGAGCATGGAGAGAGGGTCGGCGGGTTGATGGAGGAAGGTGGGGTGGGTGTGGTGGAAGTGCTCGAAGAGGATGCGGGTGTAGGCGACGGAGCTGCGGCTGGCGGTGTCGGCGGCGAGGGTGCGGACTTGCTGGAGGGCTTCGTCCGTGGAGAGGCGCGAGGGATTTTTGACGAGGAGAAGGATGCTGCGAACGTCGTCGCGCGAGGCGATGGTGCAGCCAGGAACGACGGCGAGGGAGGGAGTGAGAGCGGCGATGGGGATGAGGCCGAGGTCGGCGGCGCCGGAGTGGAGTTCGGCGGCGCAGACGGAGGGTAGGGTGTAGTGGACATCGTAGTGCTCCCGCAGTGCGGTGGCGGCGGGCTCGTGTTCGAAGTTGAAGAGGAGTGGAGCGGGATTCAGGAATGAGATGGTAGAGACACGAAGAGGCACAGGATGATTTTAGAAGATTGCGGGTGCACAGCGGGTTTGGCCGGAATGGTATACGATTCGATCACAACGCAGCAGAGAGGTACGCGTGATGACGGTTGAAAGCAGGATGGATGCGCACTCCGAGGCGCGGCTGGGTTGGCTGGCGCTGGCGCTGACACCGGGGATGGGGCCGACGCGCTGTGCGCGAGCAGTAAAACGGCTGGGAGCTGCGGAGCGCCTATTTGCAGCTTCGCTTACCGAACTGGAGGGAGTGGGGTTGCCGGCTGAGGCTGCGCAGTTCTGCTTCGACGGGAGGGCGCGAGCCGCGGCAATGGGCGAAGCAGAGCGAATCGTCGAGCAGCAGGCAAGCTTTTTGACCCCTGAGGATGAGGCCTATCCGGGAAGGCTGCTGGAGATTTATGATCCGCCTCCGGTGTTGTGGGTGAGGGGAAATGCGGCGCAGTTGAGCCGGCCGGGGATTGCGGTGGTGGGGACGCGGCAGCCGACGCCGTATGGTTCGGGGATGGCGGAGATGCTGAGCCGCGACCTAGCTCGGAGGGGGATGGTGGTGATGAGTGGCATGGCGAGAGGTGTGGATACGTGCGCGCACAAGGGAGCGCTGGAGGCTGGAGGAGCTACGGTGGCGGTGTGGGGGACGGGGATCGATGTGATCTATCCGAAGGAGAACAAGAAGCTGGCGGAGCAGATTGTCTCGCAGGGTGGAGCGATTGTGAGTGAGTTTCCGCTGGGGACGTTTCCGGCACCGCAGAACTTTCCGATTCGCAATCGAACGCTGAGCGGGATGAGCGTCGGCGTGCTGGTGGTGGAGGGTGGAGAGTATTCGGGTACGAGAATTACGGCGCGGTGCGCTCTGGATCAGGGGCGCGATGTGTATGCGGTTCCGGGAAACGCGACGAACAAGAACGCATGGGGGCCGAACACGCTGATCAAGCAGGGAGCGAAGTTGACGGCAACGTGGGAGGACGTTTGGGAGGATCTGCCGTCGCAGATACGGATGCAACTGGAGGATGAGGCGGAGGCGCAGATGGGCAGGAATGAATCCCCGAGGGAGGGGAGCGCATCCTTATTCAACGAGAGCTCGACGGCGGCCCCGATGAGCGAACATGAGCGGCTTGTGATACAAGAGTTGCGGCAGGATGAAATGCTGCAACTGGATGAGCTGATGGAGCGGCTGGAGTCGAAGATGGTGTCGGGCGAGGTGTTTACCGCATTGTTTGAATTGGAGCTTAGCGGTAGAGTGAAGCAGATGCCGGGAAAGAATTACGTGCGTTGCTTCTAGATACATTGTCGATCTGGATGGAAGATTGGTCGCCCTTTCAGGGACGGTTGTGCGTCCAACAAGACGAGAGGGTTGGGTCGCAAGCCGATGAATGTCGACGAGCGGTTTGACTTGACCTCGGTAAAACGTGATAGGTTGCATAGGAATTGGAAGCGGGGACGCGGTTTCGGCCGGACGTCTTTGAATGGGTGTGCAGG
>JAJXYW010000094.1 GCA_021780415.1 Acidobacteriota bacterium | reverse complement strand
GAGAGCACCCGTTGGCGCCTTTGCTATCACTCAGATTGTCGGTAAATCAGGCGAAAAATCTTGCGTCTTCGAAGCATTCATTCGTTGACGATTTGCTGAGCATACGGACGCCCATCCCTCGTGGCAACAGTGAATTTTTAGCGAAAATGCAACGAGTTTGGACTGGCGCTTCCACCGCCCGCGCACATTGCTTGTCCCTGTTGGTGTTTATGGTTCTCCTGCTGTGGAAAACCCCTATTTCCAGGGCAGGAAAAGCCGTCCTTCTGCAACAGGAATGGTGCGTCCCAAAACGAGAATGGATCGCACCCTCTCCCCCTCCAGCCTCGCCTGCGTCGTAATCCGGCTCGGCCGCTGCATCTCAATTCCCTGCTCAATCACCACCGGTTGCGCAGATAAAGCCAATCCGCTCTTCACCAACCAGGCAATGCAGCATCCCGCCGCCGACCCCGTCGCCGGGTCCTCCCCCGAATAGAACTGCATCCGCGCATGCCAATCCGCCCCTCCCTTGCCATCCGCGGGCAGGGCCGCAATGCAGTAGAAAAAATGCGCGTCATTGCCCGCAATCCACGCCTGCGCCTCGTGCTGGACAATCTGCAAGCGCTGCAGCGCCTCCAGCGACCGCACCAGCACAATACAGAACGGCACCCCCGTCGACACCGTCTGCGGCGGATAATCCGCAGACAAATCCTCCACCCTCAACCCGATCGCCCGCGCCACCTCCGCGCGATCATGCGTTGCGCCGAAGACCGCATCCTTCTGCGCCATTGTCGCTCGCACCCCCGGAACGCCCTCATCGGGAGCCTCGAATCGCACCGTGATCGGCCCCACATTCAGCCGCAGCGTTATCGTCTCCGCACCCCGCAGCGCGGGATGGTTCAGGTATAGCCAGGTTGCCGTTCCCAGCGTCGGATGCCCTGCAAACGGTAACTCTTCGCCGGTCGTAAAGATGCGCACGCGCACCCCTTCGCGCGCCTCGGTCTCCGCATCGCAGGGCAGAATGAAGGTCGTCTCCGAGAGATTTGTTTCATGCGCAATCGCCTGCATCTCGTCATCCGAGAGACCCCGCGCATCATGAAAGACAGCCAGTGCATTGCCCTCCAACGGGCGTTCTGCAAAGACATCGAGAACCGAATAAGTCAGTGTGCGTGCCATGCATCCATCCTACGGGCACAAGCCGATACGCTACATCGAAGCAAGCGTTCGGCGAAGTCGCCCTTGACATCAATTACCCATCACCGTACCTTATCGATAACCGCAGGAGAAGCGAAACTGCTTTCGCGCTGGCGCTGGTCGCCCGCGGCGGTCCTAAGTTCAGAACCATCTCCAACCGACGCCATGCACCTCACCGTCTCCAACTCGAAGCTCTGTCGCTGTGACTCCCGCTGCTGTTGCTGCGGCCCCACACGGGTGAGCGGATGAGCGAATCGAGACCATAACATCGCGTCGAGAAGCGAACATCAAGACCCACCCAAGGCTCAGCCGGGTGGGTCTTCTGATTTCATCGACCCCAGCCAGTACACGCTCCAGGCTCACATATCAATCATCGGACGCTCCCCACCAACGTTCGATCCGATGTACAAGCTTCTCTCCACAAGGACGAAACACCATGTCTCTCCGCATCAACGATCTTGCCCCCGACTTCACCGCAGACACCACCCAGGGCACCGTCAGCTTTCATGAGTGGATCGGCCAGGACTGGGCCGTTCTCTTCTCGCATCCCAAGGACTTCACCCCCGTCTGCACCACCGAACTCGGAGCCGTCGCCGGCCTCGAACATCAGTTCGCCGAGCGCGGTGCCAAAGTCATCGGCCTCTCCGTCGATCCCGTCGACAGCCACGGCAAATGGGAGAAGGACATCGAAGACGTCAGCGGCTACAAGGTCAACTACCCCATCATCGGCGACCCCGAGTTGAAGGTTGCCAAGCTCTACGACATGCTCGCCGGCGACGACGGCGACAGTTGCGAAGGCCGCACTCCCGCCGACAACGCACCCGTCCGCACCGTCTTCGTCATCGGCCCGGACAAGCGCATCAAACTGCACATGGCCTACCCCATGACCACCGGCCGCAACTTCGACGAGATCATTCGCGTCCTCGACTCTCTCCAACTCACCGCCAGGCACAAGGTCGCAACGCCGGCAAACTGGAAGCAGGGCGACGACGTCATCATCACCGGCGCCGTCTCAAACCAGGAAGCCGACCAGATCTTTCCCGGCTACAAGACGGTGAAGCCGTATCTCCGCACCACGGCACAACCGCAGTAGTTTTCCGCAGAACGTTCTGCCGCAACATCTCAGCGCGGCAGGACCATGAGCACCGGTGGCGAAGTGGCTAACGCGCTGGTCTGCAAAACCAGTATTCATGGGTTCAAATCCCATCCGGTGCTCCATAAAGTCCTCGCCTTGCATCCCCATTACCATTCCCTCCTGTCCGTCCCTTCTTCCGAGCATCCTCTGCGGTTGGGTTGCGAAGTTGCGTCGCACGCCTTGAGCGTTCTCGTCCAAATGCATTCGCTCCCGCCCTCAAGCATCATCGAAGGGTGGAGAGGCCAGAAGGCTATGATCGAAGCTTGGGTTATGTTTGATCATGCCGCACGAATTGGCTCGAAGCATAACCCACCCACCTCAAAGCAGGAGAAGTAACCCATGGCTCAGAAGCTCATCGGTAAGACCGCCCTCGTCACAGGATCCAGCGCAGGAATCGGCTGGGCCACGGCACTCGCGCTCGCGGAAGAAGGCGCAAACCTCGTCCTCAATGCCCGGCGTGAAGACCGCCTGCGTGAACTCGCCAAGCTGGCACTCGACAAGGGCGCGTCAGCAGTCACCATCATGGCCGGAGATGCCCGCGAAGAACAGGTTGCGAAGGACTGCGTCGACGCCGCCATCAAGTCGTACGGCGCCCTCGACATCCTGATCAACAACATCGGCATGGGTATCTACAAAGACCTCGTCGACACCACGCTCGACGATTACACCCGCATGATCGACACCAACATCCGCACGACCTTTCTGTTCTCCCGTTACGCCGTCCCCCACATGATCGAGCGGCATCACGGCACCATCCTCATGATCTCTTCCATGGCCGGGCTCTACGGCTTCGCCGGCGAGGCTGTCTACTGCTCCACCAAGTTCGCGCAGGTCGGCTTTGCCCAGGCTCTCGACCGCGAGCTCCGCCCCAAGGGCATCAAGGTCGGCGTCATCTGTCCAGGCGGCGTCAAAACGGAGTTTGCCATCGGCGCCGGCCGCACCGTTCAGGGCGTTGCCGATAGCGGCATGCTCGAGCCCGAAGACGTCGCCCAGGCTGTTCTCCTCGCCTGCACCCAGTCCGCCGGCTCCCGCATCATCGAGATCCAGATGAGGACTATGTCAGAATCTCTCGCCTAATCGAAACTACAAGCGGACCTCGCGGAGCATTCGCACCGCCGACGGTTGCCGCCCTCACGGTCAGCGACGCCGAAACAGTACCCGCATCGGCGTCGCTTCACCCAATCCTCGGCCCCATCGAAGACCCCTTCGCACCGAATCCCCTCCGCAAAACGCTAAAATGGAAGCAGCCATTTCAGTCCGAGGATAGCTGCGCAGTCAGTCCTTTTCGAACCCTGCGCTGAGACCTGTCCCCGACCAAAGCACCTGCACTCGTCTCACGAAAGTTGAAGCCATGAGTTCCACAACATCTCTCATCATCGTTGCCGTCGTCATCCTTATCTTTTTTCTCCTGAAGCGTTCTGGTCAGGTCGCCGCCAAAGACGTCCCCACATTTCTGCAAGACGGAGCGATGGTCATTGACGTACGCAGTCAGGCCGAGTTCAACTCCGGCCATCTCCCCAAGGCGATTAACATTCCGCTCGACACCATCGAGACCGCGCTTCCCCGCCGCGTCAAGGATAAGAATTGCGTCCTGCTGCTGCATTGCCAGAGCGGAATGCGCAGCGGCGTCGCCAGCAAGAAGTTGCAGCGACTCGGCTACGTAAGGGCTTTCAACCTCGGCTCCTACAGCCGCGCAGCCAAGCTCGTCGGCAGCCACTAACGCCCCCGCAAGCTCAATGCATCGGCCTCTCTCCGCGCCTCTTCCTTATCGGCGCGTCACTCTTCATGCGCCATTCTCGATTAGACTTGTGGCGGAGATGATTCGATGAAATATTCCGTTACACCGCGTCTGCGCTCAGCTCTCGGGCTGGCGACATTGGCCCTTGCTGTTGCCTTCGGGGCATCCTCCTGCAAAGCCCAGTTCATGTCTTCGCCCGGAGATGCGAGCGCCCTCTCGGTTCCCCAGGCCCAGTTGATTCAGCCTGAAGCTCTGGCTCATATGCTCAAATCCTCAGCCGCTTCCAGGCCGCTGATGTTGCAGGTAGGCTCGCGCGTTCTCTTTGCCGAGAGCCACATTCCTGGCTCCGTTTATACCGGCCCAGGATCGCAACCCGTCGGCCTCCAGGCCCTGCAGAGCAGAGTAGCTTCCGTCTCGCACAAGCAACTCATCGTGCTCTACTGCGGCTGCTGCCCGTGGAATCACTGCCCCAACGTTGGCCCTGCGTTCCACCAACTCCAGGCCATGGGTTTCACCAACGTGAAGGTCCTCTATCTGGCCAACAACTTCGGCACAGACTGGGTCGACAAAGGCTATCCGGTTGAATCCTCCCAGTAAGCAAACCACCTCCCCGAAGCTTGCGGCCGCCTGCAACCCAACGCAGGCGGCCCGACTCTCTCTTGCCCTGCGCCTCATCTTCGTGGTCGTCGTGGCAATCGGCCTCATAGCCAGCGCCGCACGTCCTGCTCTCGCTGCGGATACGCTGGTCAACAAGAAGGCTCCCGAGTTTGTGCGCACCACTCTGGACCACCGCAAGCTGGACCTCAACGCCTACCGGGGCAAGGTCGTTTTGCTCAACTTCTGGGCAACATGGTGCGCTCCCTGCCAGCTTGAAATGCCGCGCTTCGTCGCCTGGCAAAACCAGTATGGCCCACGCGGCCTGCAAATCATCGGCATCTCCATGGACGATGACCCGGCTCTCGTGCGCAGCCTCTACAGCAAGCTCCACTTGAACTATCCCGTCGCCATGGGCGATGCGCCGCTGGGCGAACTCTACGGCGGAGTCCTCGGTCTGCCCGTAACCTTTCTCATCGATCGCAACGGCGAGGTGCGCGCCAAGTTTGAAGGCCAGACGGACCTCGGCAAACTGGAACAGCAGTTGCAATCCCTCGTGTCCCATCCATAAGCTCAACCGCCCGTCACCCCATCGTCTCGGCAACAGATCGGCTCACGCACAATCTCCGCACCAATAAAAAAGAGCCGCACGCAGCGGCTCTTTTTCCCTTCCAGATATTTCTGTTAGTCGATCGAGATCTTGCGCAGCAGCTTGAAATCCGACAGCATCTTCCCTGTTCCCAGCACCACGCTCGCCAGCGGATCATCGGCAATCGTCACCGGAAGTCCCGTCTCCTCTCGAATGCGCTTATCGAGATTCTTGATCAGCGCACCTCCGCCCGTCAGCACAATGCCGCGATCCGAAATATCCGCCGAGAGCTCCGGCGGCGTCCGCTCCAGCGCCACGCGAATCGCATTCAGGATCGTCGCAATGCACTCACCCAACGCCTCGCGAATCTCCGAGTCGTCGATCGTAATCGTCTTCGGCACGCCCTCAATCAGGTTGCGTCCCTTGATCTCCATCGACAGCGGCTTGTCCAGCGGATAGGCCGACCCGATATCGATCTTGATCTGTTCCGCCGTCCGCTCGCCGATCAGCAGGTTGTACTTCCGCTTCAGGTAGGTCATCACGGCTTCGTCCATCTGGTTGCCGGCCATCCGCACCGACCGCGAGTACACAATTCCCGCCAGCGAGATCACCGCAATGTCCGTCGTTCCGCCGCCGATGTCCACGACCATGTTTCCGCCCGGCTCCGTAATCGGCAACCCGGCGCCAATCGCCGCCACCATGGCCTGCTCCACCAGGTGAACCTCGCTCGCCTTCGCCCGATAGGCCGAGTCCATAACCGCGCGCTTCTCCACCTGCGTAATCTCGCTCGGCACCCCGATCACGATCCGCGGATGCACCATCATCTTGCGGTTATGCGCCTTCTGGATGAAGTAGTTCAGCATCTTCTCAGTCTGTTTGAAGTCCGCAATCACGCCATCTTTCATCGGCTTGATCGCAATGATGTTGCCCGGCGTGCGGCCCAGCATCTCCTTGGCTTCCTTGCCAACAGCCTCCACCTCGCCCGTTATGCGATTCACCGCAATGATCGAAGGCTCATTCACAATGATGCCCTTGCCATGCGCGAAGACCAGCGTGTTGGCCGTTCCAAGATCGATCGCGAGATCGCTGGAGAACAGCGAGAAGATGGATCGCATGTTGCTCACACGCGAGGTCCGCATCTGAAAGTTTTTCGAGGACATTAGACCGATCGGTTTCCTAAGATAGTGAAAAATTGGGTCTTGGCTCAACCCGGCTTTTCCATTGTACGACCTGCGAGCCCCTCTCCTGCTCGGAACCCAGGGCGACTATACTCGAAGACGTTTGAAATATTGGCTGTAGAAGCACCCTCAGGAGAAATTCAGGCATGATCATCGGCGTTCCCAAGGAAGTAAAAGACCACGAAACCCGCGTCGGCGTAACCCCAGCCGGCGCCAAAGCCCTTGTTGATGCCGGCCACAAGGTTCTCATCGAGCACAACGCCGGCGCTCTATCCTCCTTCCACGACGAGGAATACCAGGCCGTCGGCGCTGAAATCGTCGCCGCCGCCTCTGACGTCTGGGGCCCCGCCAACATGATCGTCAAAGTCAAGGAGCCCGTCAAGAAGGAGTACCCCTACTTCCGCCCCGGCCTCGTGCTCTTCACCTACCTCCACCTCGCTCCCGTCCGCGAACTCACCGACGCGCTCATCGCCCAGAAGGTCACCGGCATCGCCTACGAAACCGTGCGCGACAAGGCCGGCGCGCTTCCTCTGCTCACCCCCATGTCCGAGGTCGCAGGCCGCCTCTCCGTGCAGGTCGGCGCCTCGTATCTTGAATCCGAGCGCGGCGGCCGCGGTGTCCTGCTCGGCGGCGTCCCCGGCGTTCCTCCCGGCAACGTCTGCATCATCGGTGGCGGCATCGTCGGCATCAACGCAGCCCGCGTCGCGCTCGGCATGGGCGCCCGCGTCACCCTCGTCGACCTCAACCTGAACCGCCTGCGCGAGCTAGACGACATCTTCTCCGGCAGCCTCCACACCCTCTACTCCAACGCCTACAACGTCGAGCGCGCCGTCTCCCAGGCCGACCTCGTCATCGGCGGCGTCCTCATCCCCGGAGCCGCTGCACCCAAGATCGTCACCAAATCCATGGTCGCCAAAATGCGCAAGGGTGCCGTCATCGTCGACGTCGCCATCGACCAGGGCGGCTGCATCGAAACCGCACGCCCCACCACTCACTCCGACCCCTCCTTCGTCGTCGACGGCGTCGTCCACTACTGCGTCACCAACATGCCCGCCGCGGTCCCCAACACCAGCACCCTGGCTCTCACCAACGCCACCTTCCCCTACGTCATGAAGCTCGCCAGACTCGGCGCCAGCACCGCCATCCACGAGGATGCCGGCATCGCCGAAGGCGTCAACACCTTCAACGGCTTCCTCACCTACAAGGCCGTCGCGCACGCTCAGAACCGCGACTTCACCTCCATCGAACACCTCCATCCCTAATCCCCAACTACCCCATTCATGACGGCCTGATTGTCATGAATGGGGTAGAGGATTCCGGCACTCCTGCGAACCTTAACTCCCTCCATCCGCGCAGGACCGAGTAAACTTGCTCGCATGAGAGTCGGATCAAGTCGGCGTCGCGTCATCGTGATCACGCTGAGCGTGTGCCTTCTGCTGCTCTTCCTCTCCCTTGCCACACTCAACGCCTTCAACGTCAACTTTCTCAATCCAAGTTCCCCACTCCAGACGCTGGTCTTCATCAGCCTCTCGGTCATCGCGTTCCTTCTCTTCGTCGCCGTTCTGGTATTGCTGGTTCGCAACGTCCTCAAGCTTTACGCGGATCAGCGCAGCCGCGTCCTCGGCACCCGTCTCCGCACCCGCATGCTCTGGGGAGCCGTTCTTGTCTCGCTCGTCCCCCTCGTCTTCATGTTCGCCTTCAGCTATCTGCTGATGAATCGCGCCGTCGACCGCTGGTTCTCCCAGCCCGTCACCCAGATGCACAACGACGCCAACAGCATGGCACTCGAGCTCTACCACTACGCCGCCGCCAACGCGCGCTCCGAAGCCGACTCCATGGCCAGCGAGCTCGCCAACGTCCCACTCGACGACTCCCTCCCCCACACCCCCGCAGCGCTTGACCAGATCAACCGCATCCTGCAGAGCCATGAGATCACCCTGCAGGGCGGCTTCGTTCTCCTCTACCGCAACGGCCAGGCCATCGCCTCCCTGCACGTTCCCTCCAGCCCTTCCGGCAACTCCGAGTTGCGTTCCATTCAGCCCGCCGAACCCTCCGCCGACGAGAGCCCCGATCCGCGCGCCGCCACCCCTTCCACCTCTCTTGAAGGCCCCACCGAGCTGGCAATCCTTCAGGCGGCGCAGCGCAACGACGAGTCCTTCTACGCTCTCGCCGGCACCGACTACACCCTCGCCACCGCCAGCCTCCAGCACGGCGGCCTCATCGTCGCCGGTCTGCCCATTCCCCCCGGCATCTCCGCCACCTCCCGCCGCCTCCGCAGGTCCGCCGACGCCTACTGGACCCTCTACCGCGAACGCCGCGAGATCCGCAGCCTCTACATGGACTTCCTGCTGCTCATCACCGCGCTCGCTCTCTTCGCCTGCACCTGGCTCGCGCTCAATCTCAGCAAGCAGGTCACCCGTCCCATCGAGTCGCTCGCCGATGCCATGGAGGCCATCGCCGCCGGCGACTACGCCCATCGCGTCGGCCAGTCCGCCACCGAAGAACTCGGCGAACTCGTAGCCAGCTTCAACGCCATGGCCGCCGATCTAGAAACCGCCCACGCCACCGCCGAACGCTCCACCGCTCAGCTCTCCGACCTCAACCAGGCCCTCCAGGCCCGCCGCACCGAGCTCGAAACCATCATCGAGACCATCCCCTCCGGCGTCGTCACCCTCTCCTCCGATCGCCACATCCTGCTCGCCAACCGCGCCTTCTCCGAGATGCTCGACCCCGGCGGCCAGCGCCAGTTCATCGGCCTCCCACTCTCCGCCGTTCTCCCGGAGGACATCGTCGACGCCCTCGACCACATCTTCCGCCGCGCCCACCGCATGGGCTCCGCCTCCTCCGAGATGCAGATGCAGTCCAGCGCCGGCATCCTCCATCTCGCCGCCACCGTCGCCATCCTCGAAGGCCGCACCACCATCGGCTTCGAGCATTCCAACCGCGAGCATCTCGGCTACGTCCTCGTCCTCGAAGACGCCACCGAACTCCTCCGCGCCCAGAAGCAAAGCGCCTGGAAGGAAGTCGCCCGCCGCGTCGCCCACGAGATCAAGAATCCCCTCACCCCCATCTCGCTCAACGCCGAGCTCATCCGCCGCCACGTCGCGCGGCTCACCTCCTTCCTCGCCGACCGCAACCTCGAAACTCCCTCCCCGGCCGTCATCCAGCGCTCCGCCGAAGTCATCTCCTCCTCCGTCGAAACCATGCGCTCCCTCGTCGACCAGTTCTCCTCCCTCGCCGAGTTCCCCAGCGCACGGCCCCAACCCGCCGACCTCACCACCATCGTCGAAAACTCTCTCGCCCTCTTCGCCGGCCGCCTCGGCAACATCCGTGTCCGCCTCAACCTCGCCCCCACCCTTCCCCTCGTCCTCGCCGACCCCGAAGCACTCAAACGCGCTCTCTCCAACCTCATCGACAACGCCGCTGAAGCCATGCAGGACAGCCTCCTCCGCGAGCTCCACATCTCCACCCGCGCTCTCCCCTCCGGCATGGTCGAGCTCACCATCGCCGACACTGGCCCCGGCCTCACCGACGAGATGCGCGAGAGCCTCTTCCTCCCCTACTTCTCCACCAAGCAGCGCGGCACCGGCCTCGGTCTCTCCATCGCCGCCAAGATCCTTCAGGAGCACCACGGCTCCATCCGCGCCGAGAAAAATCTCCCCGCCGGCGCCCGCTTCATCCTCGAACTCCGCCCCGCCACCGAACCCCTCGAAGCAACGCCCGGCGAACTCACGAACACCGAAGCCTTGAAGAGCCGCGACCTCAGTTCAACCCTCTGACTCCCTCAACCGCATCCAACCATCAGCCCCGAAGTCCACACGTACTATTGAAGGCAGCAGCATCACCATGACTCTCAGCATCCGGCCTATCGCATCTCTCTACACCTCACGCTCTACGCTCTACACTCTGCCCTTATGAACCACGTTCTCATCGTCGACGACGAAGCCGATATCCGCGAATCCCTCGAAGCGATCCTCAGCGAAGAGGACTACGTCATCACCACCGCCAGCACCGCCGCCGAAGCACTCGAGCTTCTCCGCGATGCCGACTACCAGGCCGTGCTCCTCGACATCTGGCTCTCCAACCCGGGCGGCGCCAGCGGAGAGCCCGACGGCCTCGACGTCCTCGCCGCCATCCGCGGCGACCAGACCCGATCCTCCCGTCCCCGCCCCGGCGCTCCCGAGGTCATCATCATCTCCGGCCACGCCACCATCGAAGCCGCCGTACGCGCCACCAAGCTCGGAGCCTACGACTTCCTCGAAAAACCTCTCTCCATGGAGCGCACCCTGCTCGTCCTCCGCAACGCCATTCAGGCCCACCACCTGCGCGAAGACAATCAGGAGTTCTCCCGCCAGCTCACCAAGGGAACCATCACCGGCGAGTCCATCTCCGTCAAGGCCCTCCGCCAGCAGATCAAGCTCATGG
The DNA here is from genome assembly GCA_021780415.1 of Acidobacteriota bacterium. Next base: position 429 of record JAJXYW010000094.1, on the reverse strand, counting down.
CGCCCACCAACGGCCGCGTCCTCATCTTCGGCGAGTCCGGCACCGGCAAGGAACTCATCGCCCGCACCATGCACGCCGAGTCCCTCCGCCGCGACCGCGTCTTCGTCGAGCTCAACTGCGCCGCCATCCCCGAGGACTTCATCGAGACCGAACTCTTCGGCTACCGCCACGGCGCCGGCCCCGGCGGTCCCAATCAGCCAACTGAAAAACGTGGCACCTTCGAGCGCGCCGACGGCGGAACCCTCTTCCTCGACGAGGTCGGCGACATGAGCCTCAAGACCCAGGCCAAAGTCCTTCGCGCCTTGGACGAGCAGCGCTTCTACCCCGTCGGCGCCTCCAGCCCCGTCCACGTCGACACCCGCGTCATCGCCGCCACCAACAAGGACCTCGAAGAAGAGATCGCCCGCGGCAACTTCCGCGAAGACCTCT
>JAJXYW010000023.1 GCA_021780415.1 Acidobacteriota bacterium | reverse complement strand
CCAGGTCAACTACGACTTCCACGACGACCTCACGCCAGCCAAAATGGACGCAGTGCTCGACACCTATCGCACCCGCGAGACCAAGTAGCCCGGAAGAACGCGTAAACTGTAGCCCTACCGTAAGGAACATTCATGCCAACTCTCGTCTCGCACCCCGATGAAGTGAAAGTCCTCTCCCGACGCTTCGGCATGGGCGCAGCCAACATCGACCGCTACCTCGAGCTCGACGGCTACAAAGCCACGCGCCAGGCCATCGAGCAGGGCTCCGACTGGATCATCAACACCATGAAGGCCAGCGGCCTCCGTGGCCGCGGCGGCGCCGGCTTCCCCACCGGCATGAAGTGGTCCTTCGTCCCCAAAGTCTCCGAGAAGCCCAAATACGTCCTGATCAACGGCGACGAGTCCGAGCCCGGCACCTGCAAAGACCACCTCATCTTCCTCAACGACCCCCACGCGATCATCGAGGGCGCCATGATCGCCGGCCTTGCCATCGGCGCCAAAACCGGCTTCATCTACCTTCGCGGCGAGTACCGCTACCTCCTCAACATCATGGAGAAGGCCGTCGCCGACGCCTATGCCAAGGGCTTTCTCGGCAAGAACATCTTCGGCCACGAAGGCGTCGACTTCGACATCATCACCCAGACCGGCGCTGGAGCCTACGAGGTCGGCGAAGAGTCCGCCCTTATGGAGTCCCTCGAAGGCAAGCGCGGCGTCCCCCGCATCCGCCCGCCCTTCCCCGCCGTCGTCGGTCTCTACGGTGGCCCCACCGTCATCAACAACGCCGAGACCATCGCCAACGTCTCGCACATTATCCTCATGGGCGGCGAAGCCTACGCCAAGCTCGGCACCGAGCGCAACGGCGGCACCCGCCTCTTCGGCATCAGCGGACACGTCGAGCGCCCCGGAGTCTACGAACTCCCCATGGGCTACTCTCTCCGCAAGGCCATCTACGAGGTCGCCGGCGGCATCCGCGGCGGCAAGCAGCTCAAGGCCGTCGTCCCCGGCGGCAGCTCCTGTCCCGTCCTCCGCGCCGACGAGATCGACGTCGGCCTGGACTTTGACCAGATGGCCAAAGCCGGCACCATGCTCGGCTCCGGCGGCATCGTCGTCCTCGACGAGACCGTATCTATCGTCGAGTTCGCCCTCCGCACCATCCGCTTCTATCAGCACGAGTCCTGCGGCTGGTGCATCCCCTGCCGCGAGGGAACCGACTGGATCAAGAAGACCCTCACCCGCTTCCACGCCGGCGGCGGCAACAAGAAGGACATCGACAACATTCAGTACATCGCTGAAAACATGATGGGCCGCACCTTCTGCCCGCTCGGCGACGCAGCCGCGATGCCCACGCTTGGCTTCATCAAAAAATTCCGCCCCGAGTTCGAGGAGTATCTCGCCGGCAAGCGTGTGGAGCATCCCCTCATCCACATCCAGCCCTTCGGCGAAACCGAACTCGCAGGAGCCCACTAGACATGCCTGACGTAACCTTCAAAGTAGACGGTCAAACCCTCACCGCACCCGCGGGAACGCTCCTCCTCGAAGCCTGCAAGTCCCACGGCATCGAGATCCCCGCGTTCTGTTACTACCCCGGCCTGTCTCTCCAGGCCGCTTGCCGCATGTGCGTCGTCCGCATCGAGAAGATGCCCAAGCTTCAGACCGCCTGCACCACCCCGGTCGCTGAAGGCATGGTCGTCGTCACCGACAGCCCCGAGATCGCCCAGGCCCGCAAGGCCACTCTCCAACTCCTGCTCGGCAACCATCCCCTCGATTGCCCCGTCTGCGACGCTGGCGGCGAGTGCGAACTCCAGGACATGACCTTCAAGTACGGTGCCGCCGAGAGCTTTTACGCCGAGCCTAAGAACCACCGCGAAGAGCAGAAGTGGTCGCCCGTAGTCTACTTCGATCGCCCCCGCTGCATCCTCTGCTACCGCTGCGTCCGCATGTGCGGCGAAGGCATGGACATCTTCGCCCTCGGCGTCCAGAACCGCGGCTCCTCCTCGGTCATCGCCCCCAATATCCCCGCGCAGCTCTCCGGCGTCATCGAGAATGGCGTCGAGCTCGCTCAACTCGACTGCGAGCAATGCGGCATGTGCATTGACACGTGCCCGGTAGGCGCCCTCACCTCCGGCACCTACCGCTACAAGACCCGCCCATGGGAGATGAACCACGTCGCCACCGTCTGCACCCACTGCGGCGACGGCTGCAAGACCACCCTCGGCGTCCGCTCCGTCACTGACGGCTCCCAGATCCTCCGCGGCGACAACCGCGACAAGTCCGGCATGAACGGCGACTTCCTCTGCAACAAGGGCCGCTACGCCTTTGACTTCGCTAACAACATCGAACGCCTCACCTCCCCACTGCTCCGCAAGAACGGCAAACTCGTTCCTGTCTCCTGGGAAGAGGCCCTCACCTTCGCCGGCACGCGTCTCCGCGACCTCCGCGAGGAGCGCGGCTCCAACTCCATCGGCGTCATCGGCTCCAACCGCACCACCAACGAGGAAAACTATCTCCTCCAGAAGTTCGCCCGCGCGGTCCTCGGCACCAACAACATTGACCACCACCGCACGGCCGACTTCGTCACCCTCGCCACTTCTCTACAGGGAACGACCGGTACTTTCGCCTCGCAGCGCGACGTCGCAACGTCCCCGGCCATCCTCATCGTCGGCGGCGACCCCACCAATCAGGCCCCGCTCACAGCCTGGAACATCCGCACCAACGTCCGCCTGAACAAGGCCCGCCTCTACATCGCCAACCACGAAGAGATCAAGCTCCGCCGTCAAGCCAAAGCCTTCGCTCCCGTAGCGCAGTTCGGCTACGGAGCCTTCATCCAATCTCTCGCCGAAGACAACGACTTCAGCAAATCTCTCCATGCCGAACCGAAGCTCATCGTCCTCATCGGCAACGAACTCCGCGGCGGCGAACTCGCCAGCCTCATCAAGGCCCTGCCCAACGCCAGCTTCGCTCTCCTCGCCGACTACGCAAACTCCCGCGGCGCCTCGGACATGGGCCTGCTCCCCGACGTCCTCCCCGGCTACCAATCCCTGCAAGGCTCCACCATCGCCAGTGAATATGGCGCAGCCGACGCCCCTGGCCTGGACCTCCTCGCCATGTTCGACGCCGCGGCTGCCGGCAAACTCTCCGCGCTCTACGTCGTCGGCTCCAACCCCATCAAGCGTTACGGCATCGACCCCGCCGCGCTCAAGTCCACCTTCCTCATCGTGCAGGATCTTTTCCTCACCGAAACCGCCGCGCTCGCCGACGTCGTCTTCCCGGCCGCCAATCTCTACGAAAAATCCGGCTCCGTCACCAACAGCTACGGCGACCTCCAACTCGTCAGCAAAGCCGCCGACAAGGCCGGCACCCGTTCCGACTTCGAGCTCATCGTCCGCCTCGCCGACCACATGGGCCACGACATCCGCGCCCTCGTTCCATTCGGCAAGGGCCCCCGTTCTTTAGGAACCAGGGCCGACATGGGACAGACTCGCGGCGTCTCGTCCGGCGAAGCCGACCGCCACGCCGTCTGGCTCACCGCCAACAACATGGAGCCCAGGCTCAGCCCCTTCGATCCCTTCGCCATCCTCGACGAGATCCAGCGCCTGGTCCCCGGCTACGACAAACTCCTCCGTCTGCAACTCCTCAGCGGCAACGACCAGCACCTCGTCCCTGCCTCCACCGGCCTTGTTCAAATCACCGCAGCCCGCAAAGACCTGGTCCTTCCCAGCGCCGACAACCTCTTCACCTCGGGCTCTCTCACCCGTTACTCTCCCATGCTGCAGGACGTGCAGCGCCACCAGTCCACCGAAACCGCCGGCCACCTGGCCTCCGCCGACTAACGCCTCCAACTGAGATCTGACCACTGAAAACCCGGAACCCCATCACGTCATGAGTCACCTCAATCACTTCGAAGTCTTTCTGCTCTTCAGCATCGTCAAGATCCTGATCGTGCTGGTCATCACGCTGCTGGCCGTCGCCTACACCGTGCTGCTGGAGCGCAAAGTCCTGGGCCGCCTGCAAAACCGCTGGGGACCCTCGCGCGTCGGCCCCTTCGGCATTCTCCAGCCTCTGGTCGACGGCCTCAAGCTCTTCCTCAAGGAAGACATGATGCCGCTCGCCGTCGAGCGCCCTCTCTTCATCATCGCCCCCATCATCGCGCTCGGCTGCGCTCTCATCTCCATCGCCGTCGTGCCCTTTGGCGCCACCACCGTGGTCGATGGCGTCGATCTCTTCCAGATCGCCAACCTCAACATCGGCCTGCTCGTCATCCTCGGCGTCACCAGCATCGGCGTCTACGGCATCGCGCTCTCCGGCTGGAGCTCCAACAACAAGTACTCCCTCTTCGGCTCCCTCCGCGCCACCGCGCAGGTCATCAGCTACGAACTCGCCTTGGGTTTATCTCTCGTCGGAGTCGTTCTCCGCGCCGGCTCTCTCTCCCTGCGTGACATCGTCGCCTCCCAATCCGCACACGGCGCTCTCTCCTGGAACATCTTCGGCGGCTTCCAGTTCGTCGCCTTCTTCATCTACCTCATGGCCGCCTACGCCGAAACCAACCGCACGCCATTCGACCTCCCCGAAGCCGAATCCGAGCTCGTCGCCGGCTATCACACCGAGTACTCCTCCATGAAGTTCGCCATGTTCTTCATGGCCGAGTACGCCAACATGATCACCGTAGCCTGCGTCGCCACGCTGCTTTTCTTCGGCGGCGCGTCCTCACCGTTCGGCCACACATTCGATCACGTCGCCTCCGGCTTCATCCTCACGGCGCTCTGTTCCGTCGCCTGGTTTGTCGCCAAGGTCTTTGCGTTTCTGCTGCTCTATATCTGGGTACGCGGCACGCTTCCCCGTTTCCGCTACGACCAGCTCATGGGTTTTGGCTGGAAGTTCCTCCTCCCGGTCGCGATGGTCAACATCCTCGCCACCGCTCTCGCGCTCTCCTATCACAGCTAATCGCAGCCAATCCGGTTACAATCACCACGAACCAACACCAGCTACACGCACTCTCTGGAATCGATAGCCCACGATGGAAATTGCACTCTTCATCATCTTCGGTCTGCTGGCGGTCGCAGGAGCCCTCAATCTCCTCTTCCAACGCCATCCCATCAACTCGGCGCTCTCGCTCGTCGTCGTCATGATGTCCCTTGCCGTCCTCTACTGGTCGCTTGGCGCGGAGTTCCTCGCCGCCGCACAGGTCATCGTCTACGCCGGCGCCATCATGGTTCTCTTCATCTTCGTCGTCATGCTGCTCAACGCCGGCGAAGAAGACCGCACCCACGGCTCGCGCATCGCCTACATCGCCGGAATCCCCGGTGCCGCCGCGATCTTCTGCCTGCTCAGCTTCGTCTTCCTGTCCTCGCGCAGCCACCTCGGCTCCACCCAGCTCGGCGGTTATCTCTCCAGCACCGTCTCCAACATCTCCGAGATCTCGCACACTCTCTTCACTTCGCTGCTTCTACCCTTCGAGGTGACCTCCATCCTCATCCTGGTCGCCATCCTCGGAGCCGTCGTCCTAGCGCGGAAGGAGCTCTAATGGTCCCCATCGCCTACTACCTCATCCTCGCCGCGATCCTCTTCTCCATCGGCATTGCCGCCTTCCTCATCAAGCGCAACGTCATCACCATCTTCATGTCCATTGAGCTCATGCTCAACGCCGTCAACCTGACCTTCGTTGCCTTTGCCCACATGTGGCATCAGGTCTCCGGCCAGATCTTCGTCTTCTTCGTCATGGTCGTCGCGGCCGCGGAAGCCGCGGTTGGTCTCGCCATCATCATCGCGCTCTTCCGTGTGCGCCAAACCCTCGACGTCGATCAGATCGACCTATTGAAAAATTAGCCATTGCTTTTGTCGTTGTCGTTGCTTTTGTCGTTGCAAGTTTTTCGTCGTCATCCTGAGCGAAGCGAAGGATCGCCGTATTTGCGTTTGTCCTTGCTTTTGCCTTTGTCTTTCTTGCTGTTATTCCCTCTGGGAATCTGCTTCTCGCACCACGAAACTCGCATATGAATCCTCAACTGCTCTGGCTCATCCCGATCCTTCCCTTCGCCGGCTTCCTGATCAACGGAACCATCGGCCGCAAGCTGCCGCGCGCGCTCGTCGCAACCATCGCACTGCTCTTCACCGCAGCTCCGGCTGCCATCGTCGCGCAGCTCTGGCTCCGCATGACGTCCCCCGGCGCGCCACTCTCGCTCTCGGTCTCGAGCATCCCATGGATCGCCGTCTCCGGCTTCCATGTTGACTTCGCCTTTGCCGTCGACCACCTCACCCTGGTCATGCTCGGCGTTGTCACCGGTGTCGGATTCCTCATCCACATATACTCCACCAGTTACATGGCGCATGAGGAAGGCTACTGGCGCTTCTTTGCCTATCTCAACCTCTTCATGTTCTTCATGCTGGTCCTGGTCCTCGCCAGCAGCTTCCTCCTGCTCTTCGTCGGCTGGGAGGGCGTAGGTCTCGCCTCTTACCTGCTCATCGGCTTCTACTTCACCAAAGATTCCGCCGCCAACGCCGGCAAAAAAGCCTTCATCGTCAACCGCATCGGCGACTTCGGCTTTCTGCTCGCGATGTTCCTTCTGGTGGCCCACTTCGGCACCCTGAGCTTTGACACGATCTTCACGCAGATCGCCGCAAACCCAGTCTCCGGCGGCTTCTTCACCGCCGTCGCCCTGCTCCTGGTCCTCGGAGCCACCGGCAAATCCGCACAGATCCCGCTCTATATCTGGCTCCCCGACGCGATGGAAGGCCCAACCCCTGTCTCCGCCCTCATCCACGCGGCGACGATGGTCACAGCGGGCATTTACATGGTTGCCCGCTGCCACGTTCTCTTCAACCACTCGCCGGCAGCCCTCACCGTCGTCGCCTGCATTGGTGCCCTGACAGCTCTCTTCGCTGCCACCATCGGTCTCGTCCAGCACGACATCAAGCGCGTTCTGGCCTACTCCACCGTCTCGCAACTCGGCTACATGTTCATGGCCTGCGGCATCGGAGCCTACTCCGCCGGCATCTTCCACCTGATGACCCACGCCTTCTTCAAGGGCCTGCTCTTCCTTGCTGCCGGTTCGGTGATTCACTCCCTCTCCGGCCAGCAGGACATACGGCAGATGGGTGGCCTGTGGAAGAAGATCCCCATCACCTTCTGGACCATGACCGCCGCAGTCTTCGCCATCTCCGGCATCATCCCATTTTCCGGTTTCTTCTCCAAGGACGAGATTCTTTACCAGACCTTCATCTCACCCAACCCGCTTGCCAAACTTCTCTGGCTCGTAGGCCTTGTCACTGCCGGCCTCACCTCTTTTTACATGTTCCGCCTCTGGTTCAAGACCTTCTTCGGTAAGCCCCGCTTCGACGAACACGAGACCCACGTTCACGAGTCCTCCCTCGTCATGACGCTCCCCCTCATGGTCCTGGCCATCCTGTCCATCATCGGTGGCTGGGTCGGCATCCCAGCAGCCCTCGGCGGCCACAACAACTTTGTGACCTTCCTTGACCCGGTCTTCGCCAGCGCATCCGTCCCGGCCGTCGAAGCCGCATCGCACGGCCTCGAACTCACCCTCGCTGCCGTCTCCCTGCTCACCGCCACCCTTGGCATCTTCGTCGCCTGGCTGTTCTACTACCGCAGACCCGGCACCGCTGCTGGCCTCGCGAAAAAGTTCGCGCCCGTCTACTCTCTTCTCGACCACAAATACTGGGTCGACGAGATCTACGGCCGCCTCCTCATCACCCCGCTGCTTGCCTTCTCGCGCCTCATCCTCGGTGGCCTGGTCGACGCAGGCATCGTCCAGGGCACAGGTTCCGGTCTCGCTGCAACCACGCGCGGCGGAGGCTGGCTCGTCCGCCGCATCCAGTCAGGAAACATTCGCTCTTACGCCGGCTGGCTGGCCGCCGGCGCCGCTGCCGTCATCGCCATCGTCCTCTTCGGTCACCACGGATTGCCCCACTAACCTTGTTTATGAGTTGTCATCCTGAGCTTTTGAATTGTCATCCTGAGCCGAGCAAAGGACCTGCTTCTAGAACCACCATGGAACCCCAATGAACTTCGACCCCATCATCCTGACGCTCATCATCGCCACCCCCCTTGCGGGCGCGATTCTGCTCGCTCTCATCCCCGAGTCTGAAGCCAGTCCCGAAGGCAGCAAACGCCACGCCGTCGGAGCGCTCATCGTCACGCTCTTCACCCTGCTCCTCACGCTGCATCTCCCCGCGCACTTCAACTATCACACCGCGCCGCGCACCTTCCAGTTCGAGCAAAACCTCCCCTGGATCTCCGCCCCCGCCATCCGCTACCATCTCGGCGTCGACGGCCTTAGCATGTGGCTCATCGTCCTCGCCGGCTTTCTCGCGCCCCTCGGCGTCCTCGCCTCCTGGAAGACCATCCAGACCCGCACCCGCCTCTTTTACACCCTCTTCCTGCTCCAGCAGGTTGCGATGCTGGGCATCTTCGTCGCTCTCGACCTCTTCCTCTACTACGGCTTCTGGGAACTCTCCCTCGTTCCGATGACACTGCTCATCGCCACCTTCGGCCGCACGGAAAACCGACGCCGCGCAGCCATCAAATTCTTCCTCTACGCCTTCATCCCCTCGGCCATTCTGCTCGTCGCAATCCTCTGGCTCTACAATCTCACCGGCACCTTCGACCTCCCAACCCTGCAAACCCTGGCTGCCGCGCACCACCTGGCTGCGACGCCCACCGCGCTCCTGCTTTGCTCCATCGCCTTCCTGGTAGCCTTCGCCGTCAAGGTCCCGGTCTTCCCGCTGCACGGCTGGCTACAAGACGCCATCACCGAAGCCCCCACCGCAGCCGTCATGGTCCTCGCCGGCAAACTCGGCCTCTACTCCATTCTGCGCTTCAGCTTCGGCATCTTCCCGGACCAGTCCCGCCATGTGGCTCCCGTTCTGATCGCCCTCGGCGCCCTCGGCATCGTCTATGGCTCACTGATCGCGCTCATCAAGACCGACCTCAAAAAACTGGCCGCCTTCTCCACTCTCTCGCACGTCTCCTTTGTCATCCTCGGCATCTTCACCTTCACGGTGCTCGGCCTCGACGGCGGCGTCTTCCAGATCCTCAACGAGAGCCTCATCGGCGCGGCCTTCTTCATCCTCCTCGGCCTCCTCTACGAGCGCTACGGCACCTACGACATGCGCGACTACGGCGGCCTCGCCACACGCCACCCATGGATGGCCACGATGTTTGTCCTCACCTCCCTCGCCGCCGTCGGTTTGCCCATGCTCAACGGCTTCGTCGGCGAGTTCCTCATCCTCTCAGGCTCCATGCAGCCCATCGCCGCGCACCACATCCTCTGGACAGCCCTCGCCGCCACCGGCGTCATCTTCGGAGCAGGCTACATGCTCTGGATGATCCAACGCGTCTTCTACGGCTCACTCGGCGCTCGCTCCACCGAAGTCCCCGGCTGGGATCTCACCGCCCGCGAGCATCTGGAACTCTGGCCCTTCGCCGCCCTCTTCCTCATCATGGGCGTCGCCTCCCCCCTCTGGATGCGCGCCATCGACACCTATAGCGCACCCACAGCCAACACCTCGGCAACTATGTCTTCCAGCACCACCCAGACCCTGTCATCTCGACCGAATGCCGCGCTCTTTGCGGCTGCGGCGGAGCGACCCGCAGTTCCCCTGGCAACAACTCCACAGGAGGTCCGCTAATGTCCACTAACCTCCTCGCCCTGCTTCCCGAACTGATCCTCGCCCTCACCGGCGTTCTCATCATGTTCGCCGAGCCGCTCATCGCTCCCGGCCGCACCCGCAAGCCCCTCGGCTGGCTCGCCATCCTCGGCGCCCTCGCCTCCGGCCTCGCCGCCTTCTACCAACTCCGCATCGTCGACGCATCCGGCCCCGTCACAGCCTTCTACTCCACCATCCAGATCGACGCCTTCTCCATCTTCTTCCACCTCCTCATTGCCAGCACCGTCCTCGTCACCGTGCTCGCCTCGTTGGATTACTTCGAGTCCCCCATCACCCACGCAGGCGAGTACTTCGCCCTGGTCCTCTTCGGCGCCACCGGCATGATGTTCATGACCAGCTCCGTCGAACTCCTCATGGTCTTCATCGGCCTGGAGATCTCCTCCATCTCCACCTACATCCTCGCTGGCTTCCGCAAAGGCCGCGCCACGGCCTCCGAAGCCGCCATCAAGTACTTCCTCCTTGGCAGCTTCGCCACCGCCTTCTTCCTCTACGGCATCGCCCTCTGCTTCGGAGCCACCGGCTCCACCTCGATCGCCGCCATCGCTGCGGGCCTGGCCATCACCAAAACCCCGCTCCTCGGCTGGCTGGCCGTAGCCATGGTTCTCATCGGCCTCGGCTTCAAGGTCTCCGCCGCGCCCTTCCACGTCTGGACCCCCGACGTCTATCAAGGCGCCCCCGCCCCTGTCGTCGGTCTGATGTCCACCGCCCCCAAGGCCGCCGCCTTCGCCGTCCTCCTGCGTTTCCTCTTCAACGCCACGCCCATCTATCGCAACCACTGGCTTCTCCTCATCGCGATTCTCGCCGTCGCCTCCATGACCATCGGCAACCTCGGCGCCCTGCTACAGCGCGACGTCAAGCGTCTGCTCGCTTACTCTTCCATCGCCCACGCCGGTTACATCCTCGTCGCCTTCACGGCCACCCAGCAAGAGGCCGTCTCCACCATCTGCTTCTATACCGCAGCCTACGCCGCCATGAACGTTGGTGCCTTCGCCGTCCTCACCCAACTCTCCGGCTTTGACGAAAAGCTCCGCACTATTGACGACTTCACCGGTCTCGCCCTCAAGCGCCCCGGTCTCTCCGCGCTGCTCGGCTTCTTTCTCCTCTCACTCATCGGAATCCCCTTCACCGGCGGTTTCTTCGGCAAGTTCTACGTCTTCTCCGCCGCTGTCCACTCGGGCTACACCTGGCTCGCGATCGTCGGTCTTGCCAACTCCGGCATCGCCTGCTTCTACTACCTCCGTCTGCTGACCGCGCTCTACAGCCGCCCCGTCACGGACACCATCGCCGACACCCCCAGCACCGGCCGGATCACCTTCCCGGCAGCACTCGCCCTCACCGCCACAGCCGCTGCCACGCTCTGCCTCGGCATCCTCCCCAACCGCATCCTGCATCTGACCCAGCGCGCCACCCCCACCGCCATCGCACAGACCACCCCCGCGCCGACGGCCACCATTGCAACGCGCTAGAGCAAGAGTAGTGATGGTGTAAGGTAGAAGAGGCGAGACTCTGCGACGAAAACAAGATGGCGAGAGCCTACGAGGATGATCTGCGTCGGAAGATATTCGAGGCGCATGCAAAGGGGCATGGCA
>JAJXYW010000273.1:1428-2882 GCA_021780415.1 Acidobacteriota bacterium | reverse complement strand
CCCGGTCCCTCGCCTTTGGGGACCGGGGATCAGAGCACTGTCAACTGGATTCCTACCGCCTTAAGATCACGGCCACATGCCATTACGGAGAGGTCGATTTCAAGGAATCAAGATGAAACGATTCGGCGCGTTTCTGCTTCTGTTCATTGTGACATTTCGATCCGGTTCTCTTTTAGCGCAGACATTCATTGGGCCGGAGCCATGGTTTACGCTGTCGATTTCAGAAAAACAGCTCCCGGATGCTTATGCTCCTGGAACCCACGCTCTCGATTTGAAATACACGAACGTTTCCAATTTTGTGCAGCAAGACAACTGTGTTGTAACCGTTGGGGCATATCGAGTTGAGGTCTTGCATGACGGTAAGCCTATTCAAAAGAAGGAATTGATGAAGAAGCCATCTGTACGGTCCCCTGACTCAGGCAGAATTCCAATTCAGGTCCCATCCACGGGAGTGGTTCCTTGCGGTCGGATCATCGAAGGGATCAAGCCCGGCGAGAGTGCGAAATTTCCATTATGGGTGAGCTCCGACTTTGATATGACCAAGCCCGGCAGGTATGACATTACAGTGATTCGCGACGTGATCGTACCAGGCAGTCCAGGGAAGAAAGTAACAGTCAAGTCGAATACTGTAACGATCATGGTCTCCGGGCTGGACCCGAAAGCGCGGCAATGATTGGCGGGTAGCCACACTCTCGACGGCTTGTCCCAACCCAGATGAGGGTGCAGCCAGTCCCTCGCAGTTGGGGACCGGTGCTGACAGCGTGACGATGGAAATGTGGCGATCACGGCGGGTGCATGCGCAGGCCGGCATTGCTCCCGCTCCACCCCACACCCGCGCTGCCGCTACAATACAGACAAGCACCATCCCCTCTCCGGAGGCACCACAGACCTTGCCTTTATACGAGTACCGCTGCACCCAGTGCGGCCATCGCTTCGAGAAGATCCAGAGCTTCAACGCCGAGCCGGAGATCGCCTGCCCCAAGTGCGGCGGCACGCTCGAGCGTCCCCTCACCGCGCCCGCGCTCCAGTTCAAAGGCGCCGGCTGGTACGTGAACGACTACGCCCCCAAAGCCGCCTCCGGCAGCACCGGCAGTACGACCGAGTCCACTACGCCCGCCGCAGACTCCAAGCCCGCCGCCACAGAAATCCCCGCGGCCCAACCCGCAGCCAAGCCAGCCGCGCCGTCCAAGCCGGCAGCCTCCACATCCTCCACCTAGCGCACAGCTCCCGCGCCCATCCCGCATGTCTCTCCTCGATCCCATTCCGTCGCCTGTCCCCCACGCGGACCTCGCGGCCCTCGAATGGGATCCGCTCCTCGCCCTCGTCGCGAGCTTCGCCGCCTCGCCCGTCGGCCACAGCGCCGTCCTCGCCCTGCGCCCCTCCACAGACGAGGCCTGGATTACCCGCCAGCATCAGCTCACCGCCGAGCTGCGTGCCCTGCTCGACGAGCAAAT
>JAJXYW010000273.1:0-1328 GCA_021780415.1 Acidobacteriota bacterium | reverse complement strand
AACAACGAGCTCGTCCGCCTTCTCGAAGAGGAGCAGGCCGAGATTCATCGCATCTTCGTCGCGCTCACCCGCCAGGTCGCCGCCGTCGCCTTCCCGCTCACCCAGGGCGCGCGCATCCTCGCCTTCGTTGACTCGCTCCTCGCCCGCGCCCGCTTCGCCCGCAGTTACGATTGCGTCGCGCCGCGCATCACCGCCGACGAGCTCACTCTCAAAGCCGCCCGCCATCCGCTGCTCGAGAAACACCTCCGCACCACCGGCGGTCGTGTTGTCCCGCTCACGCTCGAGCTCACCGCCGCCACGCGCCAGCTCATGATTAGCGGCCCCAACACCGGCGGCAAGACCGTCACCCTCAAGACCACATCGCTGCTTGCCATGATGGCCCAGGCCGGCATCCCCGTCCCCGCGCAGGCGGCCAGCTTCCCCGTCTTCACCGCCTTCCTCGCCGACATCGGCGACGCCCAATCCATCGAGGCCGAGCTCTCCACCTTCTCCGCGCACATCGTCAACCTCAACCGCCTCGCGCAGCTCGCAGGCGCGCGCTCCCTCGTCGCGCTCGATGAGCTCGGCTCCGCCACCGACCCTGAAGAAGGCTCCGCGCTCGCCGTCGCCGTCGCCAGCTTTTTCCTCGCAGCCGGCGCCTGGTCGCTCATCTCCACCCACCACACCGCGCTCAAGGTCTACGCCGCCAACACCCCCGGCGTGCTCAACGCCGCCGCTGGCGTGGATGAACTCACCCTCGCGCCCAACTACCAGCTCCGTCTCGGCGTCCCCGGAGCATCGGCCGGCATCCTCACCGCCGCGCGCCTCGGCCTCAACCCCACCATCATCGACGCCGCCCGCCAGCGCCTTACCTCGCAGCAGGTCGATATCGCCCGCTTCCTTGACCAGCTCCACAACGATCTCGCCGCCCTCGAACTCGAAAAGAAGAAATCCCGCGAAGAGCAGTACGCTCTCAATCAGGAACGCAAGAGACTCGAGCGCGAAGGAGACGTCGAACTCCGCAACCGCATCCGCGACCTTGAAACCAAGCTCACCTCGCTCCTCAAAGACTTCGAGTTTCAAATGCGCGAGAACGTCCGCGCCATTGAGGACCGCGCCGCCCAGCAGAAGCTCAGCAAAGAGGCCGAGCGCCGCATCACCCGCCTCCGCCGCGAGTTTCAGGAGAGCTTCAACCAGACCGTCGTCGCCCACCGCACCGGCGCCGACCAGCGAGACCCCAACGCCCAGCCGCACCTCCTGCGCCACGTCTCTCCCGGCGACAAGGTCCTGCTCAAGTCGATGAACAAGATTGGCATCGTCCAGCGCGAGCTCGAAAAAGACGTCTTTGA
>JAJXYW010000258.1 GCA_021780415.1 Acidobacteriota bacterium | reverse complement strand
AGGGGTGCGTCGCCGGTGTTGAAGAGGGCGAGCGCCATGCTGCCGTTGGGGAGATTGGCCTGCCATACGGTGAGGTCGCCGTCGCGCAGAATCTCGAAGCTGCGGGTCGCTGTCTGGTCGATGGCGATGACGTCGCGGTTGGTGATGAGGGCGAGCGTGGGGGCGTCGAGGAGGGTGAGGTTGGCGCCGAGGACAAGGGGGCTGCGCGCCATCGACCAGAGGGTGAGCTGGGTGCGCTGCTCGTCGGGGGTGAGGCGCGAGGCGCGGGGTTCGCCCCAGCCGGGCGCGGGACGGAGCTGGCCGATGGGCAGCATGTCGGCGTCGGGCCAGTTGCCGGGCCGGGTGTAGATGGCCCAGGCTGCGGCGCGGGGGAACTGGTCCTTGATGCCCTGCGGGAAGGGCTGGCCGTGCGAGGACCAGAGGTCCCACTCGTCGTTGGAGATGCGCCACATGTTGGAGAGGCGGCCGACCTCGGCGGCGTGGTCGATGGAGGTGGGGCCGGGCGAGAGACTGAGAACGATGGGGCGGCCGGTCTTGGCGATGGCGCGGTGAATCATCTCAATTTCGTCGAGCTTGAAGGGGTGGTCGGCGATGCAGTCGACCTTGAGGAGATCGACGCCCCAGGAGGCGTACTGGCGCAGCAGGGAGTCGTACCAGGCCTGTCCGGCGGCGTTGTCGCGGACGCCCCAGTTGGTGGGATCCCAGGGGCAGGCGTCGTTGGTGTCGGCGGCGTCCTGGGTGTGAAAGGCGGGGGCTCCAACCTCTCTCCAGATGGGGAGATTGCGCTCGACGGCGGCGCGTGGGATGCCGCGCACGATGTGAATGCCGAACTTGAGGCCCTGCGCGTGGACCCATGCTCCGAGCGCGGCGAAGCTGGTGTCTTCGATGGTGGCTGCGAGCTTGAGGTTTGCGGTGGCGGGGCTGGCGATGGGCGGCGGGGCGTCTTTGACGACGGCGGAGGGAAAGCGCGCGGGGACGGGCACGTAACGGCCATGCGAGTCGATGGCGTAGTGCAGCTTGTCGGGCGTGCCGCGGTCGGTGGGGTTCTCGAAGAACCAGCCTTCGTCGATGACCGCGTACTGCCAGCCGAAGGGCAGGAGCTTGTGCTGGAGGACTTCGACGTTGGCGCGGAACTGCGGCTCGGTGATGGTGAGGCCGTAGGCGTCCCAACTGTTCCAGCCCATGGGTGGAGTGGGCGCCAGATTAGCCTGCTGTGCGCTGCTGACCTGCTGCGCTGCTGCCACGATTGAAAACAACCCGACGACTGCCATGCAACGAACGAAAGACCTCATGGGGAGAACGATAGCACTGTCTCGCGGATGGAGGGGCGCGGCTGCGGATTATGTGAGGGAGATCAGGACCGCGCTGAGGGCGGGGACGTAGGCGCTGAGCTGCGATCCGCTGAGGGTGAGGGCGTAGGGTGCGGCGGGCTGGAAGGCGCCGTCGGGTGCGACGGTTGCGCCCTGAAGCGTGACGCCGGAGAGCGCGGTGAGGCTCGGCGTGGCGGCACTCGCGGAGAGTTGCGTCAGGGTTTGCAGGGTTGCGGAGGAAAGGCTGAGGCCGGGAGGCAGCATGATGCTGAGGTCGAGAGTGTGCGTCGCATCCTTGTTCACGATTACGAGGCTCAGGGCGTGGTCAGCGGATTGAAGCGCGTAAGCGGTGATGTTCAGCGATGCGGCCGAGAGGCCGGTGGAGAGCAGCGTTCCGGTGCCGGCCATCGCGGCCAGCAGAAGGCCGTAGAAGATGGGTTGCGGGCCGAGGGTGGTGACGGCGTTGTCGGCGATGGGCGTGCACGGCTGCTGGCCGCCGCTCTCGAAGTTGAGGCCGGAGGCGGCGCCGAGCGCGCTCTGGAAGATCATGTCGATGGCCCAGAGGGCGGAGGCGTAGGTGTTGCTGATGCCGGGGGCGCCGCCGTTGTCGTATGCGCCGCACGCGTCGATGCGGAAGGGCACGTCGATGGACTGTGCGCCGTACTTGAGCAGCAGGAGTTCGCTGGCGAGCGCGGTGTCGGGCGAGAGCAGGTCGTCGAGGGTGGCGGTGGCGGAGGGGCCGCGATGGTAGTGCTGGGTGAGCAGGCTGATGTCGCTGCGCGTGACGTACTCGCCGAAGGGGAGGGTCCAGGTGGCGACGTCGCTGGCGGCGGCGGGGCCGAGGATGGGCGCGGAGGGCGTGGCGGCGACGATGGCGGCGCGGAACTGCTTCCAGAGAGACTCGAAGATCTCGACCGACCAGTTGCCGGGATAGAAGCTGCCGGGGTTGCCGTAGGTCTCGCACTCGTTGCCAATCTCGACGCCTGCCAGAGCGGAGCCTAACTGCTGTGCGACGTAGGCGATTTCGGCGGCGGCGAGGGCGGGGGTGGTCGCACCGGTGGCCGAGCCGCCCAGATTTACGGCGTAGATGCAGGTCCACCCGGCTGCGCGCAGAAAGGCCGCGAGGGCGTCCACGTCCGGCGGCGCGATCTGGCCGGGGGTCTGGCCGTTGCCGTTGGGCGTCCAGACGCTGTGGTCGACCGACGCTCCGCCGAGGCGCAGCACGCTGGGGCCGAGGCGCTGGAAGAGGCCGATGAGGTCGGCGCTGGCGGAGTTGAAGAGCGGCGTGGTGAGCGACTGCTTCTCGTAGGCGAGGCCGATGAAGCCGGGACCGAGGGTTCCCGCGGCGGTTGCGGAGATGGTCAGCGAGGCCGCGGTGATGGCTCCGATGGGGAATGGCTGCGGGGTGAGGGAGGGTTGTGAGGGCGTGGGTTCGGAGGCGGTGGAGGGTGTCGCCACACGATAGAGCGATGCGCCGCAGCCGGAGAAGAGCGAACTGGCGGCAACGGCGGCGAGGTTGTGGAGGAGTTGGCGGCGGGAGAGCGGGATGCGGGCGGGTGGGGGATCGAGCGAGTCAGAGGGCATGGAGA
>JAJXYW010000302.1 GCA_021780415.1 Acidobacteriota bacterium | reverse complement strand
GGGCCTGCCTCGGTGCACCGCTTGACAGAGCCGTTTGCACTCTCGCAGCAGATGATTTCAAAGCATATTGCCTATCTCGTGCGGGCGCGGATTGTGATCAAGACAAAGCGCGGCCGGGAGAGCATCTGCACGCTCAGGCCGGAGGCGATTAAGAAAGTCAACGACTGGGCGATGAGTTACCGCCAGTTCTGGGAAGAGAGTTTCGACAAGCTTGACGTGGTTCTGAAGCAAATGAAAGAAGCGGAGGTCAGAGATGACAAATAACACGGTGAATGAGCAAGAGCGGATGGTTGTCACAAGAATTTTTGATGCTCCACGCGAACTGGTTTGGAAGGCGTGGACAGACCCGAAATATGTCATGCAGTGGTGGGGACCGAAGGGATTTACTTCGCCCTTTTGTAAGATGGATTTTCGCGTGGGAGGCAAATTTCACTGCTGCATGAGAACGCCGGATGGGCAGGAGTTCTGGAACGGCGGCGAATACCACGAGATTGTTCCTTACGAGAAGATCGTTTCCTCCATGTACTTTGCTGACTCGAAGGGAAACAAGATCGATCCTGCGCAGCTGGGAATCGAACACGAGGCCATCGAGGATGCGTGCGACGTGACTCTCTTCGAGGATCTCGGCAACGGCCAGACGAAACTCACCTTCATTGGAAATGAACCCATGGAGAGCGCAAAAAATAGCGGTCAACTGGAGGGCTGGAACCAGATCCTCGATAAGCTGGCTGCTGTGGTTGAAGAGCTGGCGCAGGCGAAATAAGAGCCGGAAACGTTGCCGATCAGCCTGCGTGAGCCACTCAATGGCGAGGCAGGCTCTCTCGGAGAACCCGGCTAAGTGTGGCGGCAGAGGCTAGTTGAAAACCTCCTTCTCCACGCTTGGCCGGCTGGTCGTCGTTCCGGGCAAGAGACCTTGGTTCGACGAGTGCCCTCAAGCCAATCCGCTCATGGCCCGTCATCATCGGCTCGTCCGCGATCTGCCTCCTCCACTCCCGTCTCTTCACCCGCCCCTGCGTATAGACTGGTCTGTCAGCGCAGCCATGAAAGACTCCATCCACGTTTCGAAAGAGAACTACCTCAAGGCCATCCTCGAAGCGGAAGCTGAAGGCCACGAGGTCATCCCAGCCATGCTCGCTCACTGGCTTGAGGTCTCCGCGCCCGCCGTCACCATGGCCCTCAAACGCCTCAAGCGTGACGGCCTCGCTGAGGTCGGCGACGACGGCATCGTCCGCCTCACCCCCGCCGGCCGCGAAACCGCCTACCGCACCGCCCTACGCCACCACCTCATCGAGCGCATGCTCAGCGAAGTCTTCGGCATGGAGTGGTACCAGATTCACGAAGAAGCCGAGCGCCTCGAGCACGCCGTCTCACCCGCCTTCGAGGCCAAGCTCCGAGAAAAACTCGGCGAGGCCGGCTCCTGTCCCCACGGCAACTCTGTCCTGCCCGAAAGCCCCGCCCAGCGCAAGCAGCGCGGAGAGCTGCCCCTCTCTGAAGCCGCTGCAGGCAGCCAATACACCGTCGTCAGCCTCCAGGAACGCGACCCGCGCCTCCTGCTCTTCCTCCACAACGCCGGAATCGGTCCCGGCTGCACCCTCCGCGTCCTCAGCCAGAACTACGATCAAACCGTTTCGATTCAACTCACTGCCAGCACATCCATCCTTGGGCACCCCGCCGCTGAGGCCGTCTGGCTGCGTCCGTATCTCTTCATGTAATTAAATGTAAAAGAATTTATTAACCATACTTAACATCCTGTGCCATACTGAGATTGACTTTCGCATCAGACAATCCCAGCCTTCATGGCCACGGAAACCACATCCCGCATCACCACGCCCGAGCCGTCCCTGCCGGAGGTCTACTCCACCGTCAGCGTCTCCCGCTCGCCCGTCTACTGGCGACGGCTCCTTGGCTTCATAGGTCCCGGCTTCCTCATCTCCGTCGGCTACATGGACCCCGGCAACTGGGCCACCGATATCGCCGGCGGCGCGCGCTTCGGCTACACGCTCCTCTTCGTCATCATGCTCTCCAACCTGATGGCGATCCTGCTTCAAAGCCTCTCTCTCAAGCTAGGGGTCGCCACCGGCCGCGACCTCGCCCAGCTCTGCCACGAGCACTACGGACCCCGTGTCAGCTTCTTCCTCTGGCTCATGGCTGAAATCGCCATCGCCGCCTGCGACCTCGCCGAAGTCATCGGCTCCGCCATCGCACTCGAGCTCCTCTTCCACATCCCGCTCTTCTACGGCGTCCTCATCACCGGCCTCGATGTCCTGCTTATCCTGCTCCTCCAGCGCTGGGGCTTCCGCTACGTCGAGGCGCTCGTCATCGCCCTCATCGGAACCATCCTCGCTCTCTTCGCCGTGCAGATGGTCCTTTCGCGCCCTGACATCCTGCCCGCCCTCGGCAGCCTCTTCCTCCCCTCGCCGCAGATCCTCCGCAACCCCGAGATGCTCTACATCGCCATCGGCATCCTCGGCGCCACCGTCATGCCCCACAACCTTTATCTGCACTCCTCCATCGTGCAGAGCCGCCGCTATCCCCGCACCCCCAAAGGCAAGCGCGAAGCCATCCACCTCGCCAACGTCGACTCCGCCCTCGCCCTCACCCTCGCCCTCTTCGTCAACGCCGCCATCCTCATCGTCGCCGCCGCCGTCTTCCACCGCTCCGGCCATTTTGAGGTCGCCGCCATCCAGGACGCCTACAAGCTCCTCAGCCCCCTCGTCGGAGCCGCCGGCGCCAGCACCCTCTTCGCCGTCGCTCTCCTCGCCTCCGGACAGAACTCCTCCATCACCGGCACCCTCGCCGGCCAGATTGTCATGGAGGGCTTCGTCCACATCCGCGTCGCCCAGTGGCTCCGCCGCCTCATCACCCGCGGCCTCGCCATCATCCCCACCATCCTCGTCGTCGCCATCACCGGCGAGCAGGGAAC
>JAJXYW010000222.1 GCA_021780415.1 Acidobacteriota bacterium | reverse complement strand
GAAGTGTACCGGGTTTCCCTACTGCGCCCATATCGGCCCGTTACCGTTGCTTCCTTCCGGACCTGGCGGGGTTGGCGGGAATATGTCGCGTAGGACCCGGCACATGAATGAGTTTACCACTGCACTCGCAGCGCAAGGTTGGGATGCAATCCGGGGGTCTCAGCAGGGATTTGGGAGGTGCTAGAAAGGTATTGACAAGTATCTCAAAGATATATATCTTGCAGACTTAATATGAGTCTTGAAAAGACATCGACGGTTGAGTCACTGCTGGGGTTACTGAGTCTGGGGCCGATGTCGGGCTACGAGATGCGGCAGACGATGGAGCGGTCGACGGCGAACTTCTGGAGTGAGAGCTTTGGGCAGATCTATCCGGCGCTGCGGCGGATGGTGAAGGACGGGCTGGCGACGGTGGAGGAGCAGAGCAAAGATGGCCGGTCGAAGAAGGTGTACCGGCTGACGGATGCGGGGGAGCGGCGGCTGCGGAAGTGGCTGGGGGTGGAGGCCAGGCCGCAGGTGCGGAGGAATGAGTTGCTGCTGAAGGTGTACTTTGGCGATCGGGCCGAGCGGGGGGCGATTGCGGCGCAGGTGGTGGCGGAGCGGGAACGGTGCGAGGACGAGATGCACCGGTATGAGGCGGCTTTGCTGCGGATGGAGATGGAACATGCGCGGCATCCGGCGCTGCCGTACTGGAGGATGACCGTGCGGTATGGAATGGCCGAGGCGAAGGCGGTGATGGAGTGGTGCGATGAGACGTTCGCGGAGTTGGAGAAGCGGGGGCTGGTGAGCAGGGCGAGCTTCTAGCTTTTAGCTTCTACCTTCACCCAGCAACTCCCCCACGACATCCCTCGCCTCCGCCAGCGCCCTATCCAACCCGGCAACATCACTTCCGCCGGCCTCCGCCAGATCCGGCCGCCCGCCGCCCTTGCCTCCGACCTTCGCCGCAATTGCGCCGACGATCTTCCCTGCCTGCACGCGTCCGGTCAGGTCCTTACTCACCCCCACAATCAGCGACACCTTCCCATCCGCAGCCGCCCCCAGCACGACCACCCCACTCCCCAGCTTCCCTCGCAGCTCATCCACCAGGTTCCGCATCTGCGCCTTGGCTTCAGGCGACGACCCCAGCGCATCCACTCTCTGCGCCAGCACCTTCACCCCCTTCACCTCCACCGCCGAAGCCGCCGCATCCGCCGTAGCCGCGCTCGCCGACTTCATCCGCAGCGTCTCCAGCTCCCGCCTCAGCCTCTTCATCTCCTCTTCCTGATGCGCGACCCGCACCCGCAGCGCCTCGCCGCTCACCTCGCCCGTCCCCACAAACGACGACGCCACCCGAGCCACCTCCGCATCCCGCCTGAACACCCCCAGCGCGCCCATCCCGGTCACCGCCTCGACGCGACGCACGCCACTCGCCACCGCGCCCTCGCCCATCAGTTTCACCAGCCCAATCTCCCCCGTCGCCCCCGTATGCGTTCCTCCGCACAGCTCCGTCGAGAACTCCCCAATCTTCACCACCCGCACCCTGTCCCCGTACTTCTCGCCAAACAGCGCCATCGCGCCCAGCTCATGGACGGCCACATCAATCGGCACATCCACCATCGTCACCACCGGAGTATTCGCCAGCACCTGCGCATTCACAATCGACTCAATCTCCGCCAGCTCCTCCTCGGCCACGCCAGCAAAGTGGCTGAAGTCAAACCGCAGCCGGCTGCGATCATTCAACGACCCCGCCTGCTTCACATGCGTCCCCAAGACTTGTCGCAGCGCCGCATGCAGCAGATGCGTCCCCGTATGATTCCGCATCACAGCCGACCGCACCGCACCATCCACCACCGCATCCACAACATCCCCCACAGCGATCGTCTGCTTCACCAACACCGCATGCGCAAACACACCCTGCACGGGCTTCTTGCATCCATTCACCTCGGCCACCACGCTCTGATGATCCGCGCTGTACAACCACCCCACATCCCCCACCTGCCCCCCCGAGTCCGCATAAAAACTCGTCGCATCCAACACCACCTCGCCCGTCTCGCCAGCCTTCAACGCCGACACCCCAACCCCATCCTTCACCAGCGCCAACACCTTCGCGCCATCGGTACGCAGCGCGGTATACCCCTCAAACTCCGTCTTCTCCAACTCCCGATACACCGGCGCCGCCGACTTCTGCGACCCACCCTTCCAACTAGCCCGCGCCCGCGCCTGCTCCTCCTCCTTCGCCTTCTCGAAGTTCGATAAATCAATCCTCATACCCGAGTCCCTTGCGGAATCAAGCATGAAGTCCAAAGGCAGCCCGAATGTCTCATAAATGCGAAACGCTTCTCGACCGTCTATAAGAACCTCAGTCGCATCAGCATCTCCAAACCTTACGAAAGTCGCCAATGAGGTCATATCGCGAGGACGCTGACCTCCGTTTTTGATGAAGTACTCCTCTTGATTGAGTCTCAGTTGCTCTTGCATAAGCCGCTCAAACTGAACAGCACCTGTCGCAATCACCCGAGCAAACTGCAACTCCTCGGCCAGCACCACCTTACTCACTCTCTCCGCTGACTCCGCCAGCTCCGGATAAGCCGCGCACATCTCATCCCTTACCGCCAACACCATCTCATGCATAAACGGCTTCTCCTGCCCCAGCAGCCGCCCATGCCAAATCCCGCGCCGCAGAATCTTCCGCAGCACATACCCCCGACCCTCATTGCTCGGCACCACCCCATCCGCAATCAAGAACGTACTCGCCCGCGCATGGTCCGCAATAATCCGCAGCGAAGCCGCCCCCTTCTCATCGCTCACCGCCAACGCTTCAATACTCAGCTCCCCCACAGAGCTGTCATCTCGACCGGAGCGCAGCGCAGTGGAGAGACCTGCAGTTTCGCCCGCAGCGCCCCCAAACCCCGTCAACTCCACCGCCCTCTTAATCAGCGGCGTAAACAAATCGCTCTC
>JAJXYW010000040.1 GCA_021780415.1 Acidobacteriota bacterium | reverse complement strand
TTGACCAGAATGTAAATCGTCGCGCAAGCCAGCACGCCGCCAATCGACGCGCGGGGCAGATTTTTTGCTGGATCTTCATCTTCCTCGGCAAAGTAGATCGCCGCGTACCAGCCGTCGTAGCTCATGATGATGGCCTGCAACGACAAGACAAGTGAGAGCAGGAGGCCACCGCTTGCGGCGGTGATTTGCTGGGGTGCAACATTGGCATGAACAGCGCCTGGATGTGCGACCATGCACGCGGCGACGAATGCGACAAGGGCGAGAGCCTTGAGCAGGCTTGTGAGCTGCTGAGCCCGGCTCCCCATACGAAGCCCCAGCCAGTTGAAGAGAGTAAGAATGCACAAGACAGAAACGCCCAGCAGCTTCCCATAGCCCTGCAATGCGGGCTGCAACTCGGCGGCGAACTCGCCGAACGCAACGGCGAGATAGCCGTTCGAGACTGTCTGGGCTATGGCATCGCTGCATCCTACGAGGAATCCGGCCAAATCTCCCATGGCTCGGCGTGAATAGACATACCAGCCGCCAGCGAATGGAAGCATGGTTCCGAGCTCGGTCACCGAAAGTGTGCAGACGAACGCATAGACGCCGCCCAGGATCCAGACTGCGAGAATGAGGCCGTAGCTTCCCAGATGGCCTGCGACCTCGCCGGGTGTCCGCAGAATGCCGGAGGCAATCGTTTCGCCGACGATGACAGCAATACCGAAACCCACGCCAAGAATTCGCAGAAGGTGACCCTTCGGCTGCGAAGGACTTACGCGTGTTCCCGATGGCGCAGCGGGGATGCCCACACGAAACTCCGTGATTTGGAAGAAGCAGGGGAAACTGGCAGGGTGAGGGTACAGGTGGGCAAAGAGCTTCGTCAATCGAAATCAGGTCTGCCCGCAGAACAGCGCAGGGTGGCCTCAGGTGGCAGAAGTTTGTCCCAGGTGCACACCAACTGGCGACGCTGGCGCGCAAGGGGCTGGGACGGCTGCTGGGGGGCTCGCGGAGTGCAGGGCTGGGACGCGGGGGCAACTGGTGGCGTTAACGGAAGCCCCGCTCATCGCGATAAAGCCGCGATGAGCGGGGCACAACTTTCATTTCTATGGGGTACAACCTTAATGATGGGGCCAGGCCGGCTACTGGCGGAGGAGGTTTTTGGCGAGGAAGAAGACGTTGGCGGGGCGCTCGGCGAGGCGGCGCATGAAGTAGGGGTACCACTCGCGGCCGAAGGGGGTGTAGACGCGGACGTTGTAGCCCTCGGCGATGAGGTTGCGCTGGAGGTCGCGGCGGACACCGTAGAGCATTTGGAACTCGAACTTGCCGGGTGCGATGTTGTGGACGGCGGCGTAGGCTTTGGCGGCGGCGATCATGGCAGGGTCGTGGGTGGCGAGGCCGTGGTAGATGCCGCTGGAGAGCAGCGTGCCGGTGAGTTGGACGTAGTTGGCGTCGACGTCGGCCTTGCGCGGGAAGGCGACGTTGTCGGGCTCTTTGTATGCGCCTTTGCAGAGGCGGACGCGGATGCCCTCCTGCATGAGCTGGTTGATGTCGGCCTGGGAGCGGTAGAGGTAGGCCTGGATGACGATGCCGATGTGGCCGCGGAGGCCAGGGGTGGCGTGGATGCGGCGCACGATGTCGAGGGTGACGTCAGTGAGTGCGGAGTCCTCCATATCAACGCGGAGAAAGCTGCCGGTGGACTGGGCGTGCTGGGTGAGCTGGAGGGCAATGTCCTCGGCGAGGGCGGGGTTGAGGGTGAGGCCCATCTGGGTGAGTTTGACGCTGATGTTGGAGTCGAGCTTGCGGGCGTCAATGAAGTCGAGGAGTTGGTGGTAGATGTCGGCGGCGGCGCGGGCTTCGGCCTCGGAGGTGACACTTTCACCGAGGGAGTCGAGTGTGACGGACATGCCCTGGCGATTGACGGAGGCGGCGACGCGGAGGGCGTCTTCGATTTCAAGGCCGGCGACGAAGCGGGAGCTGAGCTTGTTGCCGAGGCTGGAACGCTCACTGAAGCGGCGGATTGAACGGTTGCGGGAGAGAGAAATGAAGGCAGAGCGAAGTACGGGCATGAAGCCATCCTGCCGGCTGGAGCGCAGGGGAACGGCCGAGCAGCCGGAAAGAGTAGTGTCGCATACGGGGGCGGGAACGGGGTGCGTGGGGAGTGCGTAGGATGAGGCATGCGTTGCGCGATGCGGACGCGATTCCCCGGGAGGTGCAGGCGGATGGTTTTGCGGCGTGTTTGGGTGGGCGCGGTGGTGCTGGTGTGCGGTGCGGCGATGGCGACGGGGCAGGCGATGCCGCAGACGGCGGGCGAGACACTGAGCGGCAGTGCGGTGACGCTGGCGCAGGCGGTGCGCGGGCAGCGGGTGGTGCTGGTGGCGGGGTTCAGCCGCGCGGGCGGCGAGGGAACGGGCGCGTGGGTGAAGGCGGTGGAGGCGGACCCGGCTCTGAAGGGCGTGGCGGTGTGGCAGGTGGCGATGCTGGCGGGCGTGCCGGGGTTTGTGCGAGGGATGATTCAGAGCGGGATGCGGAAAGGCGTAACGGCGGCGGAGCAGGAGCAGTTTGTGGTGCTGACGCAGGATGAGGCGGAATGGCGGAGCTATTTTGGCGTGGCAGAGGACAACGTGCCGTATGTGATGCTGCTGGATGCGGGCGGCAAGGTGCAGTGGCGGGGCCACGGCGCAGCGGCCGGGATGGAGCCGGCGCTGCGCGGGGCGGCGAGGTAGCTGCTATTCGAGGCGGAAGAGCGCGCAGCCGTGGGCGGGGAGCTCGACGTGAAGAGAGCTGGCGGCGGGGATGTGCTTTTCGTCCCAGACGTTGTAGAGGGCGTGGGGCGCGTTGGCGAGGTGGAAGACCATCCAGGGCAGGTTGGCCTGGGTGGGTGCGTCGGCGAGGTTGAAGACGGCGATGTAGGTGCGGGGATGCGGGCCGCCGGTGCGGGCGATCCAGTAGCGCTGCGGGTA
>JAJXYW010000182.1 GCA_021780415.1 Acidobacteriota bacterium | reverse complement strand
GCTCCACCTTCGGCGGCGGCTTCCGCGTCAGATTCGTCGGCGTCCACTGCATCAGCGCCGCCTCTCTCCCCGCCATCTCCAGCCCCAGCTCCTGCCCATACTCCAGCAGCACCGCCGACCGCGAAGCGAGCAGCATCGCCGCCAGCGTCCGCTCCAGCGCCAGCCGCTGCGCCTGGTCTTTCATCGCCGGAACCCGCACCGCCACCAGCAGCGGATTGCCCGCCCCATCCTCCGAACGTCCCCTCCGCGCTCTCCCCGTCTTGCCCTCACTCGATACACCCCCCGCCGCATCGCCCAGGTTCGCCATCCACTCCGCCCTTAGCGTCGCCGCCGTCACCGCCCCGTCCGTCGAACTCCCCAGCGCCACACTCGCCGTCAACTGCGTACTCTTCGACAGCGCATTGGCCAGCACCAGGTCCTGCGCCTGCGGCGCATCGGCCAGCAGCACCCGCTCCCCCGGAAAGCTGTCCGTCATCGCCCTCAGTTGCCGCAGCAGCAGCGCGATATGTTCCACCCCATCCACCTTCTCCAGCTCCCGCGTCGGCACATACAGCCCTGCCGCGCCCTGATTCAGCCACGCCCTCGCCATCTCCAGGTACTGCGCATCCGCCTGCTGCGACGCCGGAGCCCCCAACTCCACCAGCACCCGCAGATGCCGCCCGACCGCCGCCCTCACCAGCGCATCGAAATCCCCAGCCCCGCTGAAACTCCCAGCCCCACCGAAATCCCCAGCCCCACCCGGCGAAATCATCCCCATCGCTGCTGCTCGTTTTTCGCCGCCATCCTGCCCCTGAGCTTGCCGAAGCGGCAGGCCGCCTGTAGTTGCTGCTCTTGTCGTTGCGGTTGTCGTTGTCGTTGCGGTTGTCGTTGTCGTTGTCGTTGCCGTTGTCGTTGCATTTGCTCTTGCTCTTGCTCTTGCAGTTGCAGTTGCAGTTGCAGTTGCCGTTGTTTGTTTTACGCCGTCATCCTGAGCGAAGCGAAGGACCCCCGTATTTGTAGTTGCCGTTGCCCTTGCCGTTGCTCTTGCCCTTGCTCCCGCCGACTCCACAATCACCGCATCCACCCCCAGCCCTTGCAGATAATCCAGCCGCTCGGTAATCCCCGCCAGATCCCCCCGCCCATCCCCCTTCGAGTCCTGAAACTTCGCCGGATCGATCCGGTAGAACACCGCCCGCCGCCACCACACCTCCACCGTCACCCCCGACCCCGCCCAGTTCTTCTGCGCCAGCACCTGCGCCCGCGCCGGTGCCACCCCGGCCGCAAGCAGCACCCCGGCGCTCAGCCACAGCAGAGCGACGCCAGAAAGTTTTCGTGTTTTAGGCAGGCAGCAGATCCGCATAGACAAAGCCGTCGCGCTCGACCACCTCGCCGGGCAACACTTCGATGCTACCGGAGAACATCGGCCCGGCGCTCACAAACGTGTGGAACTCCCCCCGTTCGCCGCAAGGGTCCACCGTCTCCGGCAACTCCGCCAGCAGGTGCTCATCGAGCACCCTCCCCGCAAACTTCTTCTCCATCTTGCGCGGATCGACGCACACCAGATGCGCCCGAATCCCCGCCGCCACCATCTCCCGCGCCAGCACGTCGGTCGGAATCAGCCAGCACGGAAAGATCGGCTCCAGCCCCGTCCCCGCCAGCTTCTCCACCCGGTACGCCCGAATGTCCTCCAGAAACAGATCGCCAAACGCAATCCCATGCAGCCCCTCGGCCACCGCCCGCGCGCACACCTCGGCCATCAGCCCCTCGTACACCTCGTTCGAGCAAGGCCACTGCAACGGCACCTTCCACAGCGGCAACCCCGCCGCCTCCCCCTGCCGATCCAGCAGCACCTCGCGGAACCCATGCATCGCCACCCGGCCGAATTCCTGGTTCACCGTCGTCAGCAACCCAACCACCTCGTACTCCGGCTGACTGCGGAGCAGGTGCAAGGCCCAGGCGCTGTCCTTGCCGCCCGACCAACTCAGGAGAATGCGTTTTTTCGCCACACCTCATCCTATCCGCACCCCATGTGCACAAAACCGTGCTGAGAGTGTCGAATTGCAGCCCAACATTGCGTTGAGCCCTACACGAAATTCACATTTATTGGCCCAAATACGCCCGATACCGGCTCTCGACGATACCCGTATTGCGAGCCAGCTCCAGCTTCGCCACGTTGTACTGATACAACGACTGCACCAGCTGAGCCTCGGCACTCGCCACCGACGCCTCGGCATCCACCACCGCCAGATTGTCGCCCACGCCCGATGAAAACCGCTCCCGCTCGTCGCCCAACTCCTGCTGCGCCAGCTCCACGCTGCTCTGCGCCACCTTCACTAACTCCTTTGCTGCGTTCACATCCAGCATCGACGACCGAATCTGGGCGTCGATCGTCACGCGCAAATCCGCCTCCTCCTGGCGCAGCGCCGTCAACTGTGCCCCCACCACATCCTGCTCCCCACGTTGCGCCGCCTCGCGGAAGATCGGCACATTCAGCGACCCCACCGCCGCAAAATCCCCATGGTACGACCCCGTCGTCAACCCAATCACCCCATAGTTCCCGTTGAACGCAAGTGTAGGCAAACGCTGGTACTTAACCGCCTTCGCCTCGCGCTGGGTCAACGCAATCTGCTCCTCAACGCTCAGAAAATCCTTGCGGTGCCGGTACGCGGTCATCTTCGCAGCGTCCAGATCCATCATCGCCAGTTGTGCAAAGGGTGCAGAATCAGTCAGTTCCAGCTTCTGTCCCGCCGGGATCCCAAGGATGCGCGCCAGTTGAATCCGATCTTTCTGCATCTGCGATTGCGCCGCAACCACATCCTGCTCCCGCTGCTGATACTCCACCTGCCCTCGCAATGCATCTAGATTCGTCCCCACCCCCGCCTCATGCTTCTGCCTGGCCTGATCAAAGAGCGTCTCTGCCGACCGCTGCTGGGCCTCGGCATTGGTCAGATTCGCCTGATCCGCGAGTACCCGCA
>JAJXYW010000275.1 GCA_021780415.1 Acidobacteriota bacterium | reverse complement strand
CGGCTCTGCTCGGTCCACTCGTCCGGAATGGCACGCCGAGGCACCTCCTCGGCATGGCCTGGGACCGCCGCAAGCAGAGCGTACGCCCAGCCGCCCCAGCGTTTTTTGAACTCGGAGACTCCCATCCAAATAACCTCCGTTTCCGAGGGGTAATTGTTGTCGAGCACAGCCACCCAGTCGTTGGCCCGATCAAAATAAATGAGATTGACACAGTGGGCGATAGACCCAGAGTAATGTGGATCGCGTCCCGAATAATCCACACAAGCCATCCTCTTAGAACGGCACAGCGCCTCCAGAAGATCGTCGCCCTTCTCCTCCGACTGGAACCAGTCGGCGGCGGGAGCATATCGCGCGACGAGCTTCGCAACCTTCGATGGATACGCACCTCCTGGCACGCGATCCTTCAGCATCTTCTGAGGCAGCCCCACCAGTTCCTCCACACCCTGCCACCTCGACGCGTAATCCAATACGGCGAACCCGCAGCATCCCAGACCGCCGGAGGCGATATTGTGCGGCCACTCTATGTGGTACACCGGCCCGAAAATGCTCGTCGCCTTTCCGTCCGGCGAGACCAGTCCGCCCCTCGCTGGTTTGCGGTCGGACTCTCGTGGGCTCTCAACTGAGAGCTCTTTTCCGCACGTCGGTCACGGGTGCGGCGGACGTGGACTCGGACTTTTGGGCCTGTCGGGAGATGGTCTCGCCGGCGACGGGGCGGGCTGTGCCGGCACGGGCTGGACGACGACGGGGTGATACCGCAGTGTCACCATCAGCCACGCCGCGAGCAGCACGCTCAGGATTACGGCCATCAATCGCTCAGCACTCATAGCCTGGGCCTCCCTCGGAACAGGAGCCCGAATGCTAGCACCGCCGCAAAGCACACGACGGCAACGAAAATCACCTGCCGGTCGGCGTGGATGTCGGCAGCCAACTGAACGATGGGGTCGGGGAGCTGAACCTGGACTCGGCCCTCCCACCGCAACGGCTGGGGGATCGAGGGGAGACTCACAGTCTCAATCATCATCGTTAAGCACCTCCAATAAACACTCGCCCACAGCGTTCGCCGGCGAAGACTTTCTCCGCGAAAAGGCGATCGCCGTTTTCCCCGCACTCGCCGCTTCGACCGGCTCGGAGGCCGACGACGTGGTCCGAACCATGTGCGAGCCGAGCTGCTCGCACTCGCATCGTTAGTTGGCGTCACTAACGGGAAAAATCCACACCGACCGTCCGTGAAACGGCCTAGGACTCGGCCTCAGCCATGAGCCGCCACAGCGACACTCTCTCCGCCGCCGCACGCATCGCGTCGGCCATCCACCGTTTCGCGTCGTTTCCCGCGAATCCGTTATAAACGGTTCTGGATGGATACGACCGGACATGATCGAGGTTTGCGTCCACGTCGCGGGTATAGTTCCGCTCGTGCGCGGCTCCAGGGCATAACGCATCGTCGATGAGAAGCGGCGTTATCCCCGCCTGGTCAAGCGACAGTCGCAGGCCCGCCTCGGTGTCCGGCCACGCGGACACGGTGGCAGGCGGCACGCCCTCGGCCTCGTACCACCGCTGCATTGACCAGCTCATCCCAATCCGCCGCATCGTGGGCATGTGCAGCATGGTGGATGTGTGCGAGGGTGTGCCACGCCATCGGTCTGTGCCGGATCGCTCCGACATCTCGTAACCCACGACCGGACAATCTCCGGAACATCGAGCCAGCAGCCACTCCAGCCAGTCGCGGCGGCGGACGAAACAGTCGGAGTGGGTGTGGTACAGATACTCGGTGTGGCACGCCGCGTGGGCCAGATCGAGTGCGACCGCCACCGGCTCGCTCGGATGGAAATACCCGTTCGAGCGGACATAGTGGACTTCAAGATCCTCGCACCTCATGTCCTCCAGCTTCTCGCACGTCGCCGGCGATGACCCTGTGTCCACGACGATGATGTACGGCGTCACCGTCTGCCAGCGGAGCAGCTCGATCACGAGGCGGAGCTGATCCAGCGTCTCCAGGTGCGGGATGCACGCGGACACTCGATACGACCAGGGACGTTGCGGGAGCCGACCCTGCCACTGTCCAGGCCTTCCGCGCGTTCCGAGCGGAGCGACCAACGAGAAGGAATTCGGCTTTCGCTCGTCACAAGTCAGGCAGCACGGATAGCCGTCGGCCTCCTCCGTGGTGGTACACAACCCGAACAGCTCGCACTTACGAAACCTCCGCGGCCCCGGATGACCGCGGCCCGACTGGGGCGCTGCCCGCGTACTCTCGCCGCCGAGGAACCTGCATGGAATGTCCACGCGCGGAGGACGCCGGGTCCGCAGTTGTTCGCTGCCCATGTTCAGATCCTGAATCTTGTGCGCCTGACGCCAGCACGCGAGGCACTGCGTCACGTCGTACACACTGCCATGCACCACTCGCCCGCAGGGCACGCCGCCCTGTCCGGCCCGGCACGGATTCGCTCGTTCGCCGCTCAATCTCCACCTCCTTTATGCCGTGCTGCTCCCACGCGGAAACAGCACGGACTAAACCACACTGTCTGCCCGCAGCGTCAGCTGTGGCAGTAATAAAACCTGATCCGTGGGCGATTGCATCGTGATCGGCCCCTGGGGGCGAAGCTCCGCCCAGAGGAGTGGTCCACCCGTCGTGTCCGTGACGTAGTACCCGTACACCAGTTGGGCCGAACCACCGACGCCCCGGACCCACACGGTCGGGTCCGCCTGTGCCACCGCGCGTCCGCTCACCGTGAGAGCCGGTGCCCACGTCGTCACCGTCGCCGGTTTGTACGCCGGCCAGTTCGCCTCCACCAGATTGGCCAGCGTCGTGGCCTGCGTGAGTGTGACGGCATTCGTGAACAGGTGAAAAACCGTGGTCACATCGTCCAACAGGTCGGCAACGAGAGCGATGGCGGCGGCGTCGGGAATGACTATCACAGAGACTCCTCCTCCGAGAATCGCATCAACAGCACGGCGGCGGACACGACTGGTTCGCCCACGTCGGAGCGAGGTAAATCGTTGAGCCGCTCGCGGGAATCGCATAGGGAGACAACCACGTCAGCCCCCACAGCACGTTGCCCGTCGCGGAATCCCCGATCCAGTGACCGTACACGGTCTGCGCCGGTGAACCCGGACCCGTGAACGTTATCGGGACGACGGGATAGGTGTACGTGGCAACCCCGTTAACCGTCGATCCCACCCAGTTCGCCGGCGTGAGCGGAATGGCCGCGTACCCCGGAGCGGAACACTCTACCAGGTTCGCCGCCACCGTGTCGGGGGTCATGTTCCACGGAGCCACGAACAGGTGCAGCTCCAGCGTCGGCGGCGTGGACGTGAGGCCAGTGACGAATCTCGCAAGGAGATCGATCGCTGAGTTATTTAATACATCCATCGTGGCAATTCCCCCTATCCCACTTTCACTGCGACTAAACGGGTCGCCGACACCTGCGACGACGCATCACCGAGCACCTGAACGACGGCGTCGGGATCGCTCGCCGTGTAATACGCCTGAAGGTAAAGCGTCGTCGGATTCGTGACGACTGTATACTTCGCCACCGACACGGCGGCGTTCGTGAATCCCGATTGGCCTTTCTGTGCCGACTCAGTGAATATCGGCGTCTGAGAATTCGGAACGGCCAGGCCGGACCCCTGATCGTAAATCTGTCCCCACGCTCCAATCTGTCCCTGGTTCACTCCCTGTTGGAACGACACTCCCCATTCTCCGAAAATTAGGTACACACCAGGTACGAGATTTACGCTCACAGGCACGTTCGCATACGACGTGGTGAGTGTGTACGTCGCCTGAGCCAGCACGGACTGCGTCACCGTGAGCGACGGCGTGTAATTGGCTTCGACATACGCCAGGATTTGAGCCAGCGTGTTGTCGATGTCCACAGTACATGCCTGAGTGATCCATTGTGGCTGGGCATTGCAGGGATTATAGAAAATGGTGATCGAGTCGTTCGGCTGCAAAACCACCGCCGTGCTGTATGTGGGCGGGAGGGATATTTGATTGGCGAGCTGAGAGCGTGGATCGCTTCCCTGCACGGTGATCGCTGCCGCACCCGCATTGAAAATTGTTATGATCTGCGGACCATATTTCAGCACTTGCGGAACGATTCCAGTTATTATAGTCCCGCCTCCAGGAGCTATTATATCATATTTAGTGATTGGCGTTTGCGTGGCCGGCAACGCGAGATCATTTAATACTCCAGCCTGACTATTATATTTTATACACGACGTAATCATATATATAAGCTCCGTGGACGGTCCACTACACATGCACACCGATGAGGGCTGGTATCCTGAGATCGACTGTTGACTCGACGGCGTGGAATTGTGCTGCACCGACACATACTGATACTGCGGAAGCTGCATCGGCGTCGAGGTCACAGTCCCCATCGCAGCTTCCGGACTCGGAGTCGGCGACACCGCCCAGGCCGTGCCGCCCACAAGCGTGCCTCCCTGAGCCGACAGCACGAGGCCCTGGCAGCCGTCGGCGATCGGCTCGACACTCAGAGCCGAGCTGGGCATCCCGTCCGCGAACCAGGATGCCTCACCCAGGTAATGCTGGCCTGGAGGAGCGGGATATTTTTTCCCCCGCCAAATCAGCGGCGACGGATAACACCCCAGGAACTCCGGCACGGGGAAATCGGAGCACCACACCGGGTCTCCGAATGCGTGCCATCCGGGGAACGCACGCGCACCGGGAGCGGTCGGGTACCAGCGTACCCACGTCTGAGTCGTGGTGTCCGAAAGGATCTGAGTCGATGTGAGATGGTGACTTCGAAGAATGTCCATCACCATCCCACAGGGATCTATGGATCCAGCGTAGGACGGCTCAAGCGGCGCCCACGAGGCGCCATAGAAGGGCGGCCCCGTTTATGGATGCCGACGCGAACCCAGGTCATATCCTGCACTGGGTACAATTGGTACGCGAGCAGCTGAATCGTGGAGAGGGCCGTGATCCGCACCGTCGTCGGATCGATCGTCCCGCTGTTTCGCAGATACACGATCAGCGATCCGGGAACGAGCGTGGCGTTCGTCGAGTCCACGGTCCAACCCCCGTTCACAGTGGGAGTCCTGGTGAATTTGGCCGGGCGGAAATGCTGGAGCTGCACCTGCGAACCCTGCACGAACGGCGGAGCCGTTGCGGCGGGCAGGATTATCCCCAGTAGGGACGGTGCCGCCGCCTGCGAGGTCACGCCCGTTACCGTCGCCGGGGCATTGATTCCAGTGATTGCCTTTGCCTGGATTTGAAGTCCATAGCCGACGATCACACCGTAGAAGCGGTCCAAAGCCTGCTTCCACTGAGGATTGTTCTTGAAGTTTACGGTCGCCGGCTCAACGTTCACGATGCCATCGGGAATTCCGGCCAGGTATCGAGTCACCGTGCGAGTATTGTTATAGGTCACACGGTTTTGCAATGCTGCACGAAATTGATCGCTGCCAACTCCCTTCGTTTCATTCTGATACGTGCCAGCAGTGGGTATCTGAATGAACTGCTTCGTCCCAGGGAATACGTCATACGGTGGGAGCAACACGGTACTCTGGCGCTTTGCTCCGTATGTTGCGAGGCGAATTCCGACTGTCGTGGTAGTCGGCGGCAGCAACGCCATGCGTGCGGCTAGGTAGGTCTGAATCATCGCCACAGCGCTTGTCGTGGACGCATCGGGCGTATACCAGGTTTCGCTGGCACCCATGACAGACTGATTCAGCATGTGAGTGATCTTGTAAATCATGCTATCTCCTTTTTACTAATTGCGCCTTTTTCGGACTATCAGGAACGCCCTAATCGTCCCAATCCATCGACACGTCCCAGGTGCCGCTGGGATCCACGCTTATTCGCAGCACGATGGAGAGTTGATTTTGGGGGCCGGCCAGCGTCACCGGAACAGTCAGGAACCCGAACCCGATCAGATTCCCTGCACTCGCCGCGTCCATGATGTACCAGCCCACGATCGTGGCCGCGTCGGTCGGCGTGGTCGGGGAGAAGGTGTGGATGCCGCTGTCCACCACTTCGAGGTTGTTCTTGGCGAGGTAGGGCGTGCCCCAGTTCGTGATCTCCTGGAGCGGTGCCAAACTCCCCGGTGCGGGAGTGATGGCGGAAATCGCGGTGTTAATCCCGCTTGGGACGATGGCCGTCGCGACGCCGAGGAACACCTTCGTCGGGTCGAAGATCGCGGACGCTGCGATCAGCTCTGTGGCGATCTTCTGCAATGCGTAACTGGTGAGCTGCATAACTGCTGCCTCCAAAATGTTTGGGAGCGCGAAAAAAAACCCGGCAGGCACATAGCCTGCCGGGCCGCGGACCCGAAGCGCGGGCCTCTCCACCCGCGCTTCGATTATACGTCGCCGATCGCTCGAATGTCTACACACAGTGCCTCTTCCCTGTTCCGGTTTCGCGGCAACAGGGAAGAGGCACTGTGTTGGAGGCGATTCGAGCGGAATAAGAAACGGCCCACTCATCCGAGGAGCGGCACGTCCACGCCTGCGGCGGCGCAAAGCTCGTGCGCCGCCTGCAGCATGGGTATGCCGTGCATGCGTGCCCAGAAGGCGATGGCGTCACCGCTCCACTTACAACTGTGGCAGTACATCATCGTGGGCGAAACCGTAAAGGACCGACTATTCCGCGTCCGGCTTCCATGGATCGGACACGGGCCGCGATACTGACCGCACGGCTCCCACCGTCCCTTCCACCCCCAGAATCTCAGCGCCGTGATCGGCGGCACCAATTCCCGGATTCTCCGAAAATCCACCGGCCTAAGCTTCGGCATCATTCACCTCACTATCTGGAGCGCCTAGGGGGGCACGTGTGCGCGGGGAGCGCCTTGGTCGCCTTGCCCTGGCGCTCGCAGATTTCTCAGGTTCTTCGGGGGCAACATGGCCAAGGCGCTCCGTGTCCACACGTGCCCCCCCCCCCACGGAGGGCAAATCGCGTGCCAAAAGATTTACGGGCCATCCAGAAGACGGAGGCCCCCATTCCCACCATCCCCTGTTCGCGTGCTGCATCCTCCGGCTGGGAACACGCAGCCGAGCCTTCGCGCGCCGCAACATGCGTGGAGACAGGCCAGCGGCCTCCGCTTCCTTCAGGATTTCGCCGACGGCGATCCAGCAATCCCCGATCGAATGGGCAAGGAGTCGATCCGCCTCCGCCCACTCGTCGCGTTCTGCCTCCGATCCACGCCCCTCGGCGATGGAGTCGGAGTCCAGTTCGCAGGCTCCGCACCACTCGATCCGGGGAAACGATCCGCCGCCGTCGTGGAGCCGGTAAACCTGAGTCGGCATTTTCCTCCCGTAGTTGCACGCGATCACGCTCATAACATGATCGCCGTGTTGGTGCGGGTGTTCGTCGCATCGGAGGAGCGAGCGGGCGACATTGGAGATCGCGACACTACCCAATCCGGCTTCCCTGCTGTCTCCGCATGTTCCCTTTCTGATGTGGCGAATCAGGAGTCCGACGCATCCGAGATTTCCCAGCGTGTCCGCCAGCGACTCCAGATAGAGCCGTGCCTGCTGTTCCACCCTCATGTCGAGCGATGGATGCGCGAGGGAGATGTACGGATCGAGAACGAGCAGTTTCACGCCGCCGTCGCGCACAGCATCGGAGAGCAGACAGAGATCGTCGGGCAGAACCATACGTCGGCGTTCGCCGCGACCATCGCGGCAGTGGACGCGGGCGATTCGTGCGAGGTCCGCCCCAGCGGCGGTGAGTCGCGGCACGATCACCGACTCCCAGGACTCCTCGGAGCCAGACCAGATCACGCGGGCATCGCGCGGCCCGGTCCATCCCGGAATCATCGGGCCACCCGTGAGGCAGGCGACGATTGCCGCCGCCACGGTGGATTTTCCCGTGGATTTTCTTCCCTCCAGCAGAACGAGCGATCCCGCCGGCACGGCTCCGGGCCAGTACCAGTCCGTGGGCCTGGCTCTCGCCGAGCTGGCCCATTCCACGCCGTCGATCTCCGGCGGCGGGGCGGGCATGACCTCTGCCGCCACGTCGCGGCGACGGCGAGACTTCGGTGTCGTCATACGCTCCTCCTTTCCGGGCCGACCACGAGGCGATTCTCACCCACCGTTTTCTCGCGGACTTCCTCGTCATCCGTCCATCCCCCTTGGATGGCGAAAAGTCGCAGCGCCCACCGCACGATCTCGGCCCGCGACACTCTGGCGTGACAGCCCATCTCTCGGAGCATCAGCCAGTCGGCCTCAGACAGCTCCATGTACAGCGGTTTCATCGAACCTCCAAAAATATGGGCGTACAGTATAGACCGGCACCAATATACGGTATATATCCTGTAATAGGCGATGGCCAGTCGGCACGTTCGCCGGAGAGTCCCGCCGTGCGTGTGACACAGCGTGATCGAGCTTCGCGGCGAACGTCGCCGCGATGCTGCAATGAGAATCGCACTCGAACGAGGAGGATTCGAGATGGATTGGGAATTCCTGCTTCAGGCCGTCGAGAGGCAGCGCGACGAGGTGCAGGCGGCGCATCAGCGCTGCATGAGGCACCTGGAGCGCGGCGGCAGAGTCGAGATCGCTCTGCTCTGCCGGTTATCCAATGCGAACGTGCTGCTCGCCTCGCTCGGCGGGGTCGCCAAATCGGCGCTCAAGGAAGAGCGCATCCAAACAGTGGAGGACAATCATGCCAACGCTACCACCTGATATCGCGTACTACCGCTCGGCTGTCCAGCACGAAATCGAGGAGTTGCAGGCACGGATCATCTCGCTTCAGAACGAGATCGACGTGCTGGCACGTCGAGCGGCCGATCTGGTATGCTGCCGCAAATACGCGGACAGGTTCGTCGAATCCTGCCAATCCGTGGGCGAAGTGCTCGATTACGTTCCCGCCGATGAGATCGTCGGCGAGCTTCCAGAAAGGAGATCGGAGACATGAGCGACACCGTACGTCATCGACCCTGGCGACGGACGTGTCCGACGTGCGGCCAGGATGTGATGGTGGAGCGGACTGGCAGGATTCTGCCGCACGTCGGACACGGCACGCGCGAGCAGTGCCCCGGATCGAACCGCCGGTATCCGGCACCACTGCACAGCCGAGCGTACACCCCGCGACCGAGGGGTGGCCTACGGCGATAAAAATGCGGGAGGGGATCGCCTGCCAAAAAAAGACGGGGGAGGGCACAGCCCCTCCCCCGCGTCAACCACAAGCTCTCCGATGGAGCGGATCGCTCCGAACCAATCTATATCACCTCGCAACTCACGGCAACACTGGGCCACCGATCACGACGTTCTGGAAAATTCCCTCCCGATAAAAATCGTCCAGTGCGGCCAGAACACGACCGTCAGTCACCAGACTGGAGTGAGCCGTCGGCGTGGTGATGGAGAAACGCCCGAACTGTGTGGCCCACCTCGCGGGAACGACTCCATCGCCGAGTTCGGTGTAGGTGTACGACGCCGGCGACTGGGGCGGCGTGACAGAAACAAGTTGGTCCGGCGTGGACAGACCCATCCCGACAACATCGACCCACTGCACCGCCGCCGGAACCGGGCCGAACCCGGTCCAATACTCGCTCGCCTCCGTGAGCCACGCCTGCGAGACCTCGATACCGATCCCGGCCCACGCCGCCGCCTGGTACAGCATCGCTATCGTCGCCGGCGGAACTCCCACCGCATTAAGAGCAGGCATCAGTTGGTACGCCACGGGCCACGTTCGGACGACTGCCTGCAACGCTCGGCAGCCGGAGTCGGCCCAGTCCGCGAACGGCCCCAGCTGCACCAGCAGGCACAGGCGCTCGAGCGACCGCTGGAATCCGGCCAGGAGATTTGCGGATTCCCATGATCCCTGATGTGGCACACCGAGGCCCGCACACCGGCCAACGAGTCCGAGCTGATTGGAAGCGGCGAGAATCTGGAGGGCACGCCGCAACACGAGGCCGCCGCGACTGTGTGCCAGGCAATGGATCGGAGCCTCCCCGCTGAGCGACACGATCTGAGCGGCGAGCGTCTCAGCATCACTCTCCAGGACACCTAGCCAGAAATTCTGGGCCTGAAATACCCGATAACCACGGCTCGAAAACCAGTTCACCGCCGTGGAGTAATACGGTTCGACCAGCGGCCCGGCGTCGAGCGATCCGACGCCTGGGAACGTCGGCGTGCGTCCGTCCGGACCCAGGGCCAGCCACCGCCACGCCCCGGCCACCATGCTAGCGTAATTGAGCCACACACGGATGGGTGGAC
The DNA here is from genome assembly GCA_021780415.1 of Acidobacteriota bacterium. The sequence continues at coordinate 1,420 of JAJXYW010000275.1, read as the reverse complement.
CGAGGCCGAAAAAACTGGGCGGTGTGTATATCTCGGAGCCGCCGACTCCGGGAACGAGAAGGAGTGCAGGCATGTCGTCACCTGTGGTACATGAGATACAGATAGGAGAAGATTTGGAAACACACGGAACAATCCGGGAACCGCTCCACCCCATCGCGGCCTCCCACGTCCCTGTGGGTGAGATGGAGCGGCCCCAGTCCTCACGCCGACGGCGGAGTCTGATGAGCGGCGATGCCGCTTCTCAGGTCCGCGACGGCGGCGGCCACGGCCGTTTTGACCGCATCGGCGACAATGGCCTCAACCTCCCCCTTGAGTCCGCCGGTCAGACTCGCACTCGCCGCCGCCGAGGCGGGCTTGGGAGCCAGTTGGCCGCCGAGGCCCACGCCGGCACCGACGCCAACGTGTCGGAGAATCCAGCCGATTGCGGACCCCACAAGGGCAATAATCACTGATTCGCTCATTTGCCACCCTTTCTGGTCAAGAGAATCAAGATCGTAGCACCGAGACACATCAACAACCACAGCGGCACACCGCCGTACACCGCCGAGAGATCGAGGCCGCCGCCGCCACTGGGAGCCAACGGCTTCGCCGGAACCATCTCTCCTCCGATGGCCGCAAGCACCTCAGAGAGAGAGGCGTCCTTCCCGTTTCGAGTGATCCCGCGAGCTTCCGAAAGAAGCGCCTTCTGCACGCCGAAGTTGAGCACGCCGTCCTGAAGCAGAGCCGGCCAGGCGGCCCCAGCTGGGGGAGGTATCGGAGGAACCTCCGGCTCCGGGGCATATTCGCCACCCTCCACCAATCGCCAATACTTCGACGTGTCGGCCACCCACGTTCCAATTTGCTTCTGTCCGACGAACAGAGCGGACTGGCCCGGATGAGCGGCTATCGCCTGCCACCGATACTGTCGGCTCTGCTCGGTCCACTCGTCCGGAATGGCACGCCGAGGCACCTCCTGGGCATGGCCTGGGACCGCCGCAAGCAGAGCGTACGCCCAGCCGCCCCAGCGTTTTTTGAACTCGGAGACTCCCATCCAAATAACCTCCGTTTCCGAGGGGTAATTGTTGTCGAGCACAGCCACCCAGTCGTTGGCCCGATCAAAATAAATGAGATTGACACAGTGGGCGATAGACCCAGAGTAATGTGGATCGCGTCCCGAATAATCCACACAAGCCATCCTCTTAGAACGGCACAGCGCCTCCAGAAGATCGTCGCCCTTCTCCTCCGACTGGAACCAGTCGGCGGCGGGAGCATATCGCGCGACGAGCTTCGCAACCTTCGATGGATACGCACCTCCTGGCACGCGATCCTTCAGCATCTTCTGAGGCAGCCCCACCAGTTCCTCCACACCCTGCCACCTCGACGCGTAATCCAATACGGCGAACCCGCAGCATCCCAGACCGCCGGAGGCGATATTGTGCGG
>JAJXYW010000160.1 GCA_021780415.1 Acidobacteriota bacterium | reverse complement strand
AAGCCCTCCACCTCCGACCTGCCCAGCAGCGCCCTCAACCCCCACAACCCCAACCGCTCCGGCGAGATCTTCGTCTTCGCCACCCTCGAACCCTCCGTCGCCTTTTATCACCTCTGCTTCCGTCCCGACGGCGTCCTCATGGTCACCGCCCCCACCGTCAGTTCCCACCAGCCCATCTACGCCATCGATCCCCACGGCAACACCACCACCTACTTCCGCGGCCTCGGCCGTCCCCAGGGCATGGCCTTCGACGTCGACGGCAATCTCTACGTCGCAGCCTCTCTACGCGGCCACCGCGGCATCGTCCGCATCCGCGACTCCAGCAACTCCACCACCCCCGAAGCCGAACTTATCGTAGCCGGCAACGATCTCGTCGGCCTCTGCTTCCTCGACGACGGCTGCTGCGCCCTGGCCACCAACACCACCATCTTCCACGCCGACCTCGGCATTGAAGGCCTCCCCCTCATCTAGCTGCTTTTCAAACACCCTCTGTCGATCTTCGCTGACATGCCGGGTGCCCCATCCGTACGCGCACTTGCGGACGGGTGGGAACGACAAAGCACGCACTCCCACCGCACCCCACTCCTCCCCGCGCGCCCTCATCCCTGATCATTTAAAAGCCAAAGGGCGAATCCTCTCGCGAGAACTCGCCCTTCCGCCGTCCGAATCTTTCGAAGACCTGGCATCGGCCCCAGGTCAATCTCCGCTTCCCGTCCTCCCTTCGAACCCGCAGGCGAACCTGCTTGTCCTTCGTTCATCCGTTCCGCAAATCTTGTGAGTTTCCTCTTTTGCCAGCGTGTCTCCGGTTGCTCGAAGTAGGTTTCGAATCCGCTCCCCATCTCCGGTTGCCCGAAGCGGGTCTCACATCCAATCCCTATCTCCGGTTGCCCGAAGTGAGTCTCGCGTCCGATCCTCTACTGCCTCTGATTCTTCTCTCTTCTCTGGAAGATCTCTCTTCCGTTGCTGAGAATCCTCGCACAAAATCCCCTCGTTGCAACAGTAAAATTTCTGTGCAAAACGCGTCGATTCTGTGCGAAATTCCCGCCTCCTCCCAGCCCATTGCTCCGCACCCCGCCTTCGATAATCGCATCTCTCTGAGCCCACTCGAGGTATCCTAAATTGCGAAAAAATTATCCTACATCGGTGTCGGTTTTTGCTGGAGGACAGCATGCAATCAGCCGAGCATTGGTTTCAGTCACTCATAGCCTCCGCGGGCATTCAGCTCAACGGCTCCGCCCCCTGTGACATCCAGGTTCACAACCCCGCCATGTTCCACCGCATCCGCTGGCAGGGCACGCTCGGTCTCGGCGACTCCTACATCGACGGATGGTGGGACTGCGCCCATCTCGACGACCTCTTCTACCGCCTCTTCACCGCTCATCTCGACCGCACCTCCGGCCTCTTTCTTCCCCAGCTTCTCGGCACTCTCCGCGCCTATCTCTCCAACCTGCAAAGCGTCCGTCGAGCCTTCCAGGTCGGCGAGCGCCACTACGACCTCGACAACCAGCTCTTCCGCTCCATGCTCGGCGACACCATGGTCTATAGCTGCGCTTACAGCGGCAGTTGCACTCGCATGCTCGACCGCACCCTCGACGAAGCGCAGCTCGCCAAGCTCGATCTCATCTGCCGCAAGCTCCATCTCTCCCCCGGCGCCACCGTCCTCGACATCGGCTGCGGCTGGGGCGCCTTCGCCCGCTTCGCCGCCGAGCACTACGGCGTCCACGTCATCGGCCTCACCGTCTCTGAAAACCAGGCCGCCTACGCCCGCACCCTCTGCGCCGGCCTCCCCGTCGACATCCGCCTCCAGGACTACCGCAGCTTCACCGGCCACGCCGACGCCATCGTCTCCGTCGGCATGTTCGAGCACGTCGGCGTCAAAAACTACCCCACTTTCTTCGACGCCGCCCGCCTCGCTCTCTTCCCCAACGGCCTCTTCCTCCTCCACTCCATCGGCAGCCTCCACACCGAGCTCGCCGGCGAGCCCTGGATAAACACCCACATCTTCCCCAACGGCAAACTCCCCTCCCTGCGCCAGATCACCACCGCCGTCGAAGGCCGCTTCCTCATCGAAGACCTGCAAAACATCGGCCCCGACTACGACTTCACCCTCATGTCCTGGTCGACAAACTTCCAGCGCAGCATCCAACGCGGCGAGCTCGCCAGCCACTTCGACCAGCGTTTCCAACGCATGTGGCAGTACTACCTGCTCACCTGCGCCGCAGCCTTCCGCGCCCGCAGCCTCCAACTCTGGCAGATCGTCCTCTCCCCCAAAGGCGTCCCCGGTGGCTACCAGTCCGCCCGCTAGCCGCCTTCCCTCCGCTAGAACGACGGCCCAAACGTAATCCCCGCCGGCGCATTCAGCGTCGTCGCACTCCCCACCAGAAACACATCCGGAACCGGCCCCGTCGTCGTTGACATCACCTGCTGCTCCGGCCCATAGCCTGCCAGCCCGAACGGTGCTGCCGAGCTGTCCACCACCACATCGCCGTAGCCATCAAACGCTATTCCATTCGGCGCCACCAGCGTCTGGTTTCCACTCACCGCCACGCTCGTAAACGTCAACGACGGCGTCAACGCTCCACCCATCGCCAACTGCGCCGGGCTATATCCCACCACCGTATTCGGCGCATTCGCATTGGTCGACCACAGATCTCCATACGAATCGAACGCCAGTCCCCACGGCCCCTGGATCGACCCCGAGCCATCATCGCTCAGCGTCACACTAGGCACCAGGCTCGACGTTCCGCTCGAAGCATTACTCACCACCGGCAGCGTCCTCGCCTTGAATCCAAAGATCGTCGTCGTCCCATTATTCGCAACATACAAATTGCCGCTATAGTCGAACGCAATCCCCAGCGGCCCATTGAACGCAGGCGCCGACGTCACCGTCACTGCGGGAGTCGCACTCATCGCCGTTGCCGCCTGTTGCGCCACCGTGAACACGTAGATCGCGTT
>JAJXYW010000036.1 GCA_021780415.1 Acidobacteriota bacterium | reverse complement strand
TTCCGGCGCATCGGCGGTTCGGCACTGACCGACGCGAATATTGCGGTGCCCGATGCTGCGCCTGAATCACAGCGGGATCATTCGGTTCGACAGGGTGAAGAGGTTCCAGTGACCTATGTGCCCTTTCGGAATGCACACTTTCTGAGCGCAGCGGTTAGTTGGGCTGAGGTACTGGGAGCGAAGACAGTATTCATCGGGGCTGTGGAGCAGGACAGTTCCGGCTATCCGGACTGCCGTCCGCAATACTACAAGGCCTTCAACGAGCTGATTCAAGTGGGCACCAAAGAGGGCGAAATTGCGGTGGTTACGCCGCTGATCACACTTCGGAAGCATGAGATTGTAAGATTGGGAGTTGAATTGGGCGCTCCGTTGCATGTAAGTTGGTCGTGCTACTCAGGCGAAGTTGCGGCCTGTGGTGTGTGCGAAAGCTGCGATCTGCGGTTGCGAGCGTTTGCAGCAGCCGGTATATCCGATCCTATCCTCTACGCGCCAAAACGAACGGCACAAGATTACACGAACGCCCGCTAGCCTAAGAGACTTCGGGCCGACTTGAAAGAAGGACGATGAAAATGACAGAAGCGTACAAGAGCTCTTTCTTTGCCAAGGCTGCGGGTTTAGCCGCCATGGTGATGCTAACGATCGCGCCGGCACTTGCCCAAACTCCTGGGGCCACCGTGCATGGTCATGTCAGCAACCCCGCGGGACAGAACTTCTTTCCCGGCAATGTGAAGTTCACCAAGGACCAGACGGTAGCCTACAAGGATGAGAAGTTCGCCCCCATTGTGCCCATCGACAATGACGGTAATTACAAGGCCACGGGCGTCACGCCCGGCGATTACTTCGTGTATTTTGTGCAGGGCGACAAGATTGCTGACCGGCTTGAACTGAAGGTGAAGGCAGAGGACACCGACCTGACGCTGAACGACGATATGTCGCGTCCGGAGTACATCAAGAGCATGACGCCCGAGCAGCAGAAGGCGCTCGAGGAGTACAAGAAGAAGAACGCCGAGGTGGTGTCGGCGAACCAGGTGATCGCCAAGCTGAATGCGACGTTGAAGACCGTGCGCGCTGACCTGGCGGCGGCGGCTCCCAACAAGGACGATGTGAGCAAGGACGTCGCGAGCATGAAGGACGCGGTCGCTGCCAAGCCGGACGTGGGCCTGCTTTGGATTACCTACGGCGACACGCTGCTGGCGCAAGGTAGGCACCTGAGCACGGAAGACAAGAAGGCGGGCAAGTCTCCGCAGGCCGACGACGAGGTGACGAAGAACTACAACGATGCCGTGGATGCGTACAAGAAGGCCATCGCCCTGGATTCTGCCGGGGCCAAGCCTAACGTGACGGGGCTGGCGGCGGACTACAACCAACTGGGGAATACCTATACGCAGCTCGGAAAGCCGGATGACGCGACCGCAGCCTTCGACAGCGCGGCCAAGGCCGATCCCACGAAGGCTGGCATGTACTACAAGAATGAAGCTGCTGTGCTCTACAACGCCGGTCAGATGGATGCCGCGGACGCCGCCGCAAAGAAGGCGATTGCAGCCGATCCTACAGCGGCGGACGCTTACTTTATCGAGGGACAGGCGCTGGTGACCAAGTCTGCTGTGGACCCGAAGACGCAGAAGCTGACTGCGCCTCCGGGATGCATTGAGGCCTATCAGAAGTTCCTGCAACTGGCTCCGAACGATCCGAAGGTTCCACAGGTTCAGGCTGTGCTGACGAGTCTGGGCGAGAAGATCGACACGACGTACAAGGCACACAAGAAGTAAGTAGCGGGCAGGTGCGAACGCCCCGGCCGGTGGAAACTGGCCGGGGCGTTTGCGTCTCTGGCGGCGGGAGAGTCGGGCGATGAGCGAGAGGGTTCTGACGTTCGGGCAGGCGCTGGAGGAGGTGCTGGCGCACGCTCAATCAAGCGTGGTCGCGCGCAGGGTGGAGACGGTTGCACTGCTGGAGGGAGCAGGACGGGTGCTTGGGGCTGCGGTGGTTGCGGACCGGGATCAGCCGCCGTTCAACCGGGCTACACGGGATGGGTTTGCGTTGCGGGCGGGCGATGTGGGAGAGCCGCTGCGGGTTGTGGGCTCGTTGCGGGCGGGTGAGCGATGGTTGGGTGCGGCGCTGGCGAAGGGTGAGGCGATCGAGATTATGACCGGGGCTCCGCTGCCTGCAGGCGCGGATGCGGTGGTCATGGTCGAGCACACGATGGTTGCGGATGGACTGCTGCAGGTTGAGGCCGGGCGAACGTTACGCGAGGGAGAGAATGTGGTGCCGCGCGGCGCGGAGACGCGTACGGGCAATGTGGTGCTGCCTGCGGGGCGCGTGCTGGGTGCGGCGGAGATGGGCGTGGCTGCTAGCTGCAGCGTGTCGCAGGTGCAGGTGTTTGCTCAGCCGAAGGTGGCGATTGTGGCTACCGGCGATGAACTGGTGGAGTTGGATGAGCCGATGTCGGAGGTGCAGATACGGAACTCCAACAGCTATGCGCTCGCGGCGCTGGTGAAGGCTGCAGGCGGTGTTGGCGAACGGCTGGCAATTGCGCGGGACACGCTGGGAGAGCTGCGGGCGCAGGTTGCGGAGGGCCGTGAGGCAGACCTGCTGCTGCTCACAGGCGGGGTTTCGATGGGCAAGTATGATCTCGTCGAGCAGGTGTTGGGTGAATTTCGAGCAGAGTTCTACTTTACCGGCGCGCTGATTCAGCCAGGAAAGCCGGTTGTGTTTGGGCGATTGCCTTCGGAGAAAGGTTGGACGTATTTCTTTGGGCTTCCTGGAAATCCGGTTTCAGCGCAGGTTTGCTTTCATCTTTTTGTGAGTCCGATGCTGCGCGCGCTGGCGGGACGAACGGAGATTGCGCCGGTGTTTGTGGAGGCTCGGCTGGCGGAGGAGGTGAAGGGCGGGGCGCGAATGACTCGGTTTCTGCCGGCGGAGTTGAGCGGCGGGTGGGATGGGGTGAAGGTGTCGGTGGTGGGGTGGCAAGGTTCGGGGGATGTGGTGGCCAATGCTCGCGGGAATGGGTATGTGGTGCTGCCGGCGGGGGTGGAGGACTTCCCTGCCGGGCTGACGGTGCGCGTGCTGCTGCGGTAGGATTGCCGCTATGGGTGAGAAGCTGTCGCACTTTGATGATGCCGGGCAGGCGCGGATGGTCGATGTGGGAGCCAAGGCGGAGACGCGGCGGGAGGCTGTGGCTGCGGCGTTTGTTGAGTTGAATGCAGCGGTGTTGGCTGCGCTGCCGCAGAACCCCAAGGGCGATCCGCTGGAGGTGGCGCGGATTGCAGGGATTCAGGCGGCGAAGCGGACCAGTGAGCTGATTCCGATGTGTCATCCGCTGGCGTTGAGCTTTGTGGACGTGCAGGCGACTGTCGTTGCCGGTGGGGTGGAGATTCGGGCTACGGCGGCTACTGTTGCCGGAACCGGGGTGGAGATGGAGGCGATGACCGCAGCGGCGGTCGCTGCGCTGACCGTCTATGACATGACCAAGGCGCTGGATAAGGGGATTCGGATTCGGGAGATTGTGCTGCTGTCAAAGACCGGCGGGAAGAGTGGAACGTATACCCGGCCGGTATAGGGCACCCCCCTCCCCCCCCCCGTACTTTTTTGCGTAAAGTATTCCATTCAGGCTGGTTGCGGGATTTCTGGCGGTAAAGTATTCGATTCAGGTGGGTTGCGGGTAAGATATTGCATTGGTTGGGGTTAGGGTGGGCGCTTCGGACCTTGAGGGCGGGTTTGCCGTTGGCGCTTTTGGCTGTTAGTGGGTCTAGAACTGATTGCCATCCGGTTTTGTCACCGGTTCAAGAAGCAGATTCCTCCGCTTCGCTACGGAATGACAACCATCAAAATGGTTGCGACTACACCTGAAAGCGAACGGGTCTAGTTAAATTGTACGCACTCGGTGGGGGAGACTATGCCAACTTGCGAAATGGGAAATCGGCAGTGGGGACGCGGGGTTTGTGCGGTCTGGGGTCGCGTGGGGGGTTGACATGCGATTTTTGGGCTGTTTTCGCAGGAATTATTTTCGGGGAGGGTGGAGATCACGCCTTGTGGGCGCGGGAAGCAGATTCCTCCGCTGCGCTGCGGAATGACAACCAAAAAAGCAAGTGCAAGAGCCTAGGGTTAGAGGGTGTGGGCGAGGGTTAGAGCGAAGCTGCGGGTGGAGTCGTGGAAGGTGCAGGTGGGGGTGAAGCCGGAACGGGCGAGTTGGGCTTCGAGAGCCGCGTCGGTGAACTTGTAGCTGTTCTCGGTGTGGATGGTGTCGCCCTGGTCGAAGTGGATGCGGTGCCCGGCGATGTGGACCGTCTGGGGGACGAGGCTCTCGAGATGCATCTCAATGCGGCTCTCGGCGGCGTTCCAGCGGACGCGGTGGGCGAAGGCGGAGAGGCGGAAGTCGGCGTCGAGTTCGCGGTTGAGGCGGGTGAGGATGTTGAGGTTGAAGGCAGCGGTGACACCGGCGGCGTCATTGTAGGCAGCGAGGATGGTGGAGAGGCGCTTCTGGCGGCTGGGCGCGAGGTCGGTGCCGAGGAGGAGGGCGTCGCCGGGCTGAAGGTGGGTGCGCAGGCGACGGAGAATGATGGTGGCTTCGTCGGGCGTGAAGTTGCCGATGCTGGAACCGATGTAGAGGGCGAGAATGCGGCTGCGGACGGCGGGTTGGGACGGCCTGCCCTGCGGGGAGATGGAGGGGTGGTCAAGGGTGTAGGGCTCGGTGATGTAGTTGGCGAGCTGGGGGTGGACGGTGAGGCCGGGGAGGGCGGCGGTTAGGGTGTCGGCGGCAGTGGTGAGGGCGGTGGGGCTGACGTCGATGGGCTGGTAGAGAAGCTCGGGCTGGAGGAGTGTTGCCGCGTGGAGGAGAAGGCCGGTCTTGGAGGCGGTGCCGGCGCCGAGTTCGGCGATGGTGAAGGGGTCGGGCGCGAGGAGGGGAAGGCCGCTGGGGGCGCCGGGGGTGAGGAACTGGCGGAGGATGTCGGCGGAGTGGGCGGCGAAGAGGGCGCGCTCGGTGCGGGTGAGGTAGTACTCGGGGAGGGTGGTGATCTGCTCGAAGAGAGCGGAGCCGCGCTGGTCGTAGAAGAGCCAGGGGGGGAGGGTCTTCTGAGGGTGGGCGGTGAGGCCGGCGAGAGCTTCGGTGAGGACGGCCTCGTTGGGAGAGACAGGGGTCGTGGTGGTCAAGGGAGGCCTCGTGGGGTGGGAGGGGGTAAAGCCCCGTGTGTAACGAGTTGAGCAGCGGAGACAGGTAAAAGCAACAGCAAAAGACAAAAGCAGATCCCTGCGGGATGACAACCAAAAAGCAACGGCAACGGCAAGAGCAACGGCAAGAGCAACGGCAAGAGCAACGGCAAGAGCAACGGCAACAGCAACGGCAACAGCAAAAGAAGAAGCAGATCCCTGCGGGATGACAACCAAAAAGGCAACGGCAACGGCAACGGCAAGAGCAAGAGCAACGGCAAGAGCAAGAGCAACGGCAACGGCAACGGCAAGAGCAACGACAACGGCAAGAGCAACGACAACGACAACGGCAACGACAACGGCAACGGCAAGAGCAACGGCAACAGCAACAGCAACGGCAATGGCAACTACAGGGGTGCTTCGCCTTGCTCAGGAGGACGGGGCGGAGGTGGGTTGAGAGTTGGGGCGGGGCGGTTAGGCACCGTCGCGGGCGAGGCGGAGGCCGCTGAACTGCCAGCGGGTGGAGGGTGAGAAGAAGTTGCGGTACGTGGGACGGATGTGAAACCGCGGAGTGACGCAGGAGCCGCCACGAAGGACCATCTGGGAGCTCATGAACTTACCGTTGTACTCGCCGAGGGCGCCGGGGAGGGGCTTGTAGCCGGGATAGCCCGTGTAGGGCGATTGGGTCCACTCCCAGACGTCGCCGAAGAGCTGCTGCGGATGCGCGAGGTCGGCGGTGGTGGAGGCGGGCTGAGGGTGGAGGTGCTGGGACTCGAACATGTTGGCGGGGCGAGGGGAGGGAGCAGACGCTGCTGCTCCGGCGGGGGATGCCAGAGCCGGAGGAGGCTGGACGGCGACGAACTCCCACTCGAACTCGGTGGGGAGGCGGTGGCCGGACCAGCGGGCGAAGGCCTCGGCCTCGAAGAAGCTGAGGTGGCAGACGGGAGTCTCGGAGAGTTCGCCGAGGGAGCGGAAGCCGTGCAGGGTGAAGATGCGCCAGCCGGAGGAGGTGGCGGAGTCGCGGACCCAGTAGAGCGGTGCCTGCCAACCTTCGGAGCGCATGGTCTCCCAGCCTTCGGAGAGCCAGAGCTCGGGACGGGAGTAGCCGTCGTCTTCGATGAAGGCGAGGTACTCGGCACAAGTGACGGCGCGGGAGGCTAGCTGGAAGGGACGAAGATAGAGGGTGTGGCGGGGGCTCTCGTTGTCGAACGCGAAGGAGTGGAGGTTGTTGGGGTCCGGGGTGTGGCCGACTTCGACGAGGCCGGGCGTGAGGGGCGAGCCGGGAGTGAAGCTGAGCCAGTGGAGCGGCGGCGCCATGGTCTCGGATGAGCTGGGGGCGGAGGAGGATCTGGGCTCGGGGGGAGGGGGGTTCTTGTAGGCGGGGTGAAGGGGGTTGGTGAAGAAGGCGTGCTTGATGTCGGTGGCGGCTAGCTCGAGGTGCTGCTGTTCGTGCTCGAGACCGAGGACGATCCGGCGCTGGGATTCATCCTGGGGGACGCAGCAGAGGAGCCGGGCGATGGCCGCGTCGACGTGGCGGCGGTAGGCGAGGACCTGGTCAAGCGGCGGACGGGAGAACGAGGAGCGGAGTTTCTTCTCGGGCATGTCGCCAACAGCGCGGTAGTAGGAGTTGAAGAGCCAGCGGAAGTTGGGGTCGAAGGTCTGGTAGCCGGCGATGAACTCGGAGAGGACGAAGGTCTCGAAGAACCAGGAGGTGTGGGCGAGATGCCACTTGATGGGCGAGGCCTCGGGACAGGATTGCACCATCATGTCCTCCGGGGTGAGCGGGGTGCAGAAACGCATGGTGGCCGCACGCACGGTACGGAAGCGGTCGAGCAACGTTGCGGCGCTGGCGTGTGAGGGGGTGAGAGGTGTGGACTGAGTCAGCATGGTGCGCTCCGGTACTATTCGATGCTTCAGGCGCTTAGATGCTTCACCAAGAAAAGGTTGTTGCTCTGCAATTCAGGCGGGGCGGCGCGCGTTGCACCGTGGCTTGACGGTAAACCGATGAGCGAAGAAAAACAATGGCCGCCACCGGGAATGGGCCGATCGGGAGCGGCGGCGGGAATGCAGCAAAAGGGAGTGGGGCAGATTATTTGCTGGCCAGCGCGTCTTCTGCGCGGCGACGTCGTCTTTGTGTGTAGGAGTTCGAGGAGTGGATGATGCGTCGTAAGGCGATGATGATGGCGGTGATTGTGATGCTGGCCGGTGCGGCCGCGCGGGTGCAGGCGCAGGCTGCCGGAGCAACGCAGCCGGGTCAACAGCAGGGCCAACAGCAGGGGCGTGGGGCGTTCGCGGGGATGCAGCGGGTGGCAGGCGAGGTGACGGCGGTGGCCGGGTCGACGCTGACGGTGAAGACCGAGGATGGAGCGACGATGCAGATTGTGACCACTGACAATACGCGCGTGATGAAAGGGCGCGGCGTGACGGTGAAGATTGCGGAGTTGAAGGTGGGGGATGGGGTGATGGCCGCGGGGATGCTGGATGCGCCGAAGAAGACGCTGCATGCGGCGGTCGTATTTGCGACCGATGCCGCGCAGGTGAAGGCGATGAAGGAGAACCTGGGAAAGACGTACATCGTGGGGAGGGTGACCGCGATCGATATGGACAACGCCACGATGACCGTGGAGCGGCCGGACCATGTGACGCAGACGATCGGGTTCGATGAGACGACATCGTTCCGGAGAGGCGGGCGTGGTGTTGGAGGCGGATTTGGTGCGAGTGGTGTGAGTGCGGCGCAGAGTGCAGCTCCGGAGACTGGCGGAGAGAGTATTACGCTGGCCGACATCAAGGTGGGTGAGGGCGTGCGCGGAACGGGAGCGGTGAAGGGCGGGAGATTCGTTCCGACGCAGCTAGTGGTGATGGAGAGGGTTGGGCGGCGGAATGGCGATGCGGCTTCGGGTGGGAATGCGCGACCGAGTAACAATCAGGCTCCGCAGTAGTTTGCCGGTGAGATGGCGTGACGCTGTGCGTAGTGCGATCGAGCGGGCGGGGAAACGCCAGCTCGGGTGACGGGAGAGGTGTAGGTGAAGGGTTTGGAGATGAGGCGGATGCGCAGAGGAGCGGTGGGAGTTGCAGCAGGTGCGGTGTTGCTGATGGGGTGGGGTGCGGTGACGGCGCAAAGCACGGCGGTAGAGAGTGCAGCCGTGCAGGCTCCAACGACACAGGTGACGGCGGTGGCCGGGCAAGGTGGGACGATTGCAGGACACGTGGTTGCGGGTGCGGTGGGTAAGGCGGGAGGAGTTCCGCTGCCGGGGGTTGCGATCACGGCGACCAACACGCTGACGGGGAAGAAGTATGCGACGTCGACCGACATCGACGGAGCGTATGCGATGGCGATACCGCGCAATGGGCGCTACGTGGTGCGCGCGGAGCTGGCCGGATTTGCGGCGGCGACGGCGGAGGATGTGTTGACCGGAGTGGAGTCTCAGGCGGCGGCACAGGGAATTCGGATTGTGCTGAAGGCGACGGACTTTGGGTTGGAACTGGCGAGTCGAGCCGCGGAGGCGGAGGCTCGACAGAGTGGCGGCACGAGTGCGGGCCAGGGGTTGCAGGGGCTGAGCCTGAGCGCGGGCGAGAGTGTGATGGATGCGACGACGGGTGCGGGGAATACGGGCGCTGCGTTACCGACACTGGCGGGGATAGGAGACGATGCGACGGACTCAGTGGCGGTGACCGGGCAGACCGGACAGATGAATGGCCTGGCGAACTTCAGCGAGGATGAGATGCGGCAACGCGTGCAGGACGCTGTGGCGCGGGCTCGGCAGAGTGGGATGCTGCCGCCGGGAAGTGATCCGACGAATGCGATCGTAGGAGTGCTGGGCGGAATGATGGGTGGCGGCGGTCCAGGCGGACGCGGAGGACGTGGAGGATTTGGTGGAGCATTTCGGAACTTCAATCCTGCGCAGCCGCATGGGAGCGTCTTTTACATGGGGAACAATGCGGCGCTGGATTCGGCGCAGTGGTCGCCAACGTTGCAGCCGCAGACAAAGCCTTCGTCGTATACGAATCGGTATGGCGTGACGCTGGCGGGATCGCCGTATATTCCGGGATTGGTGAAGCCGAATACGAGTCAGTTCGTGTTCTTCAATTTGACGGGACAGAAGAATTTGAATGCGTTTCTGGGCGGGCCTTCTCGCGTACCGACAACGCTGGAACGGACGGGGGATTTTTCGCAGTCGACGCAGGTGGTAAACGGCGTGGTGAGGCCGGTGCAGATTTATGATCCGTCGACGGGGCTGGCGGTGTTGAACAACAACCTGACGAATGCTGTAACGCCGATCTCGGCGCAGGCGCTGGCGCTGTTGCAGTATTATCCTGCGCCAAACATTGCGACAAATGCGCAAGGGTTCAACTACGAGACAATCGCAAATGCGGGCAACAACGTGGTCGCGATCAATACGCGGTATGTGCGCACGGTGGGACAGAAGTCGGGCTCGCCGTTTCCGATGTTTGGAGGCGGAAGAAACTCGAATCTGCCGGCGTCGCTGCGACAGAATATCAACATTGGATATAACTACTCGCACTCTGCGAGTGATGTGCGGAACATCTTTCTGCCACTGGGTGGGACGACGGAGAGCGATGGCAATGCGCTGAATGCGGGGTACACGCTTTCGTATGGAAGATTCTCGAATCATGCGATGGTGAGTTGGAATCGGATGAACTCGCAGACGCGCAATTACTTTACAGACACGGCAAACAATCCGACGCAGACTGCAGGAATCACGGTTCCAAATGAGTCGGGAGGGTTTGCCGATCCGCAGTTTTATAACGGACTGCCAGCGCTGAACATCAGCAACTTCGCGGGGCTGTCCAATTCGACGCCGAGCTCGTTGATTAATCAGACGATCGGGTTTTCGGACTTCGTTGCGTACCGGCACAAGAGACATAATGTGCGGCTGGGGCTGGATGTGAGGCGGGTGCAGGCGAACTCGATTGGCGGAAATAATCCACTGGGGCAGTTTACGTTTTCGGGATATGCGACGGAGAGCCCCGCGGATAAAACTGCAGGAAGCGCGGCGACGAGTGGATCGGGGTTTGCGGATTTTCTGCTGGGGCTGCCGCAGAGTACGGCGTTGCAGGCGGGGTTGTACAAGATCTATCTGCGCGAGAACCAGTATGACTGGTTTGCGACCGATGACTTCCGCGTGGCTTCGAACCTGACGCTGAATTATGGCGTGCGCTACGAATATTTCGCGCCGTATACGGAGAAGAATAACCGGCTGGTGAACCTGGATCACAATGCGGACTTTACCGAGGTGGATCCGGTGCAGCCAGGACAGGTGGGCAAGTATGAAGGCGCGTTTCCGAGCGGGTTGATTGAGCCGGATCGGACAATGTTTGCGCCGCGATTCGGGATGGCGTGGACGCCGCGGCTGACGTCGACGCTGGGGTCGAGGCTGACGAGAGCGACGGTGATCCGCGCGGGATATGGGATCAACTACAACACGGGACAGTTCGCTACGATGGCGAAGTCGCTGTCGTTCCAGCCGCCGTTTGCAGCGACCGAGACGAATGCCATTGCTATCGCCAGCGCAACGAATCCTACGCCGACGGCTACGGGTTGCGTGACGACGACGACGACGACGACGGCGAACATGACGCTGGCGAATGGGTTTGGGTGCTCGACCGCCGATACGATTCAGAATAGTTATTCGGTGAACAAGAATTATCGGCTGGGAATGGTGCAGGCTTACAACATAAATATTCAGCGGACGTTGCCGCTGCAGATCGTGCTGAACGTTGGATATAGCGGAGCGAAGGGCAGTGGGCTGGATGTGATGGGGTCGCCGAACAGTACGCCCGCTGGGGTGACGACGCCGGGCGTGGCGCCGTTTTCGTATGAGACATCGGTGGCGGGATCGCATGCGAATTCGCTGGTGGTGAGCGCGCAGAAGCGGCAGCAAAAAGGGATTGCGCTGGGAATTACGTACACGTATGGACACTCGATCGACAATGCGTCGTCGGTGGGCGGAGTCAGCGCGACGAGCGTGCAGAACTTCCGGCGGCTGGATTTGGAAGAGGCCAATTCGTCGTTCGATCGAAGGCAGAGTGCGACGGGAAACTGGCTGCTGGAGCTGCCATTCGGGCCGAACCGCGCATATTTCAACAAGGGTGGATTCTGGTCGCATGCGCTGGATGATTTCTCGCTGAGTGGGACGTTCACGTTCTCGACGGGCGCGTACTTTACGCCGTCGTATGCGGGGAGCCAGGCGGAAGCGGCTTCAGGTAATTTGTTTACGCTGCGTCCGGACCGAGTGTTTACAGAGTCATTGAAAGGACCGGGGACGGTTGGAAACTACTTCAACAAGGCGGCGTTTGTGGCGCCTGCAGGGGAGTATGGGACGGCATCGCGCAACTCGATTGAGGGGCCGGGGACGGTGGCGGTGAATGCGTCGCTGTCGCGGACGATGGAGTTTGGCGGAACGCGGTCGCTGGAGGCGAGAGTGACGGCGAGCAATGTGTTCAACACGGTGCAGTACAACGGGATCAATACGACGGAGAACTCGGCGAACTTTGGCGAGGTGACCAGCGCGGCTGCGATGCGGTCAGTGCTGGTGCAGGCGC
>JAJXYW010000108.1 GCA_021780415.1 Acidobacteriota bacterium | reverse complement strand
ACGAGCTGCGAGAGGTTGTCGATGGGCAGGAAGGCCGGCATGATGGCCGCGAAGGCGCCGAAGACGATGGTGGTAATCCAGGGCGTGCGGAATTTTGGATGAATGTCCGAGGCCCACTTCCAGAAGAGGCCATCCTTCGACATGGAGTAGAAGACGCGCGACTGGCCGAGGAGCATGACGAGCATGACGGTGGCGAGTCCAAAGACGGCGCCGATTTTGACAAGCAGCGAGCCCCAACTGACGCCGGTGGCGTCCATCGCGAGAGCGACGGGTGCGGCGACGTTGAGCGTCTTGTAGGATACGAGGCCGGTGAGCACGAGCGAGACAAGAATGTAGAGGATGGTGCAGACGACGAGAGAACCAAGGATGCCGATGGGCATGTCGCGCTGCGGATTTTTCGCTTCCTGCGCGGCCGTGGAGACGGCGTCAAAGCCGATGTAGGCGAAAAAGATGGACGCGGCCGCAGTGGGAATTCCGCCCCAGCCAAAATTGCCGTGGCCATCCGCGGGTGGAATAAAGGGGTGCCAGTTGGTGGCGGCGACGTGCGGGTGTTGCATGAGGAAGAGGCCGCCAACGACGAGAAAAACACCGACGATGCCGAGCTTCACGAGAACAATCGCCGAGTTGAAGTTGGCTGATTCCTTGATGCCGATGACGAGGATGGTGGTGATGACGAGCACGATGCAGACGGCAATCAGATTGAAGAAGCCGGTTGCATGCGGCAGGCCCGCATCGCTCACGCCGGGCGGCAGAGACATGACGGGCAGCCACTGCTGCTGATAGAAGACGAGCGGCGTGCCGGTAGTGGCCGTGAGCTGCGGCGGGATGTAGATGTGGAGCTGCTGCAGAAGACTGTTGAAGTAGCCCGCCCAGCCGGAGGCGACGGTGGCCGCGCCGAATGCGTATTCGAGGCAGAGATCCCAGCCGATAATCCACGCAACGAGCTCGCCGAGGGTGGCGTAGCCATAGGTGTAGGCGGAACCCGCAATGGGAATGATGGAGGCGAACTCTGCGTAACAGAGGCCGGCGAAGGCGCAGGTGAAGCCCGCGAGGACGAAGCTGAGGGCGACGGCGGGTCCGGCATGCAATGCGGCAGCCTGGCCGGTGAGGACGAAGATGCCCGCTCCGATGACGGCGCCGATACCAAGCGTGATGAGATTGAGAGCGCCGAGCGAGCGCTTGAGTGTGTGCTCGCCTTCTTCGGCGGCCTCCCGGTTGAGCATCGACATGGGTTTAACACGAAGCAGTCTGGACATGAATGCGGGAGTTCCTCCTCAAGCGATGTGAGCAGCGTGATTTCGACTTGTTGATTGGCTTGACCAGAAGAGATACACAGGAATGCCAAGGATGACGAGCGCGAGCCCCGGCCACGTGTACTGGGGCTTGTATCGCAATAATACGATACAGATCCATGAGGCTATGACGATATAGAGCGCGGGCAGAACGGGATATCCGAGCGCCTTGTACGGACGCGGAGCATGCGGCTGACGCACGCGGAGTACGAAGAGCCCGGCGATGGTGAGGATGTAAAAGACAAGCACGGCGAAGATGATGTAGTCGAGCAGTTGGCTGTAACTGCCGGAGACACAGAGGAACGTGGCCCACAGAGCCTGTACGATAAGCCCCGCGACGGGCGTTTTGTAGCGCGGATGCAGCTTGCCGACGGAGCGGAAGAAGAGGCCGTCGCGGCTCATGGCGTAGTAGACACGCGCGCCGGCGAGCGACATGCCGTTGGCGCAGCCGAAGGTGGAGACGAGGATGGCCGCAGCCATGAGATAAGCGCCTCCAGTATGAAAGACGACATCGAGCGCGGCGGTGGCGACGCGATCTTCAGAGGCGTGCTGAAGTCCGCGAGCAAGCGCGGTGGCGCCGTTGGGGTCGCCGTGCATGGGCAGCACGAGCAGATAACCAAGCGAGACAAAGAAATAAATGGTGAGGACGAAGCCGACGCCGAAGATGAGCGAGAGAGGAATGTTGCGGCGCGGATTCTTCACTTCTCCGGCGGTGAAGGTGATGTTGTTCCACGCGTCCGACGAGAAGAGCGAACCGACCTGGACGACCGCGACGATGACGAAGAGATTCACCAGAACAGTGGGGCCGCCGATGCCAACCTGCACAGGATGGAGCGCGCGCCAGCCGGCGTTTTGCCAGAAGGCGTGCAGGCCGAGGCCGAAGTTGGCGTTCCATGCTGCAGCGTTGCGCCCGATGGTGCAGGTGACGAGGACCAGCGCAAAGAGGGAGAGGGCTTTGGCCGAGGTGAAGATGTTCTGAATGAGCGCGCCGAGGCGGACGCCGAAGATGTTGACCACGGCGAGAAGCACGACAACGGCAATGCCCGCGAGGTTGGCGGTGTTGACGCCAATCTCCATATTGCCGAGAACCATGGGGCCGACGCGAAGCGCCGGGACGTGGGCGATGTGCCAGAGCCAGTGTGTGGTGGAGACGGCGGGAAAGAAGACGCCGAGGAATTTGCCGAAGGCGACGCAGACGGCGGCGATGGTTCCGGTTTGGATGACGAGGAAGAGGGTCCAGCCGTAGAGGAAGCCCCAGAGCGGACCGAGGGACTCGCGGAGGTAAACGTACTGGCCGCCGGCTTTCGGCATCATGGCGGCGAGTTCGCCATAGCTGAGAGCGCCAATCATGGTGAGGGCGGCGGTGACGATCCAGGCGGCGAGGTAGAGCGCGGGCGAATCGGTGCCGCGGGCGATGTCGGCATCGACGAGGAAGATGCCGGAGCCGATCATGGAGCCGGCGACGATGGCGGTGGAACTGAAGAGGCCGAGACTCTGGACCATGCCGCCGGAGTCGGCTGGGGCGCGGGTTGCAGTTGGAAACGGCGTGATCTTCGGGCTCGTCACTCAGGTTGTTTGTACTCGATGAGCAATAAGGTTGTCGTGTGTTTTTTGCGGATGGCTCAGCCGGGTCAACCCAGTTGCGCGAGCCAGCGATGGACTTCAGCGGCTGGATTGGCGGCGCGAAAGATGGC
>JAJXYW010000131.1 GCA_021780415.1 Acidobacteriota bacterium | reverse complement strand
AGGGGCAGGGCCTCGATCATGCGGCTCGAGAGCGTAGCCCCCGTCTTGGTGCTCTTGAGGTCCACCAGGGGGGCGGCCACCGTCACCACGACCTCCGTTTTGCCCTCTGCCATCGTGAAGGGCAGGTCCACCCGGGCGCCGAGCGGGATCGCGATGCCCTTCCGGACCACCGTGGCGTAGCCCTCGGCCTCGGCCTTGACCTCGTAGCCCCTCCCCGCGGGCACGTAGGGGAAGAGGTAGACCCCGTCCAGGTTGGTGGCCGCCCCCAGGAAGCCCTGGACGTTCGGTCCGGAGACCTGGATCTGAGCCCCGGCGATGGACTGCCCAGCCAGATCGACGACCCTGCCCTGGAGCGAGCCGCCCGTCGTCTGCCCCCTGCCCGGGAGGCCGAAGGCCACGGCCAGCACGGGGATCAGGAGCGCCATCCTCCACCGCACACCACCACGTTTGTCTTCCATGGTAACCCCCAACTCTCCCCCCCGAGCCCCTAGCGTCCTCTCCTAGCCACCCCCAAAGTTCTGCCTTTGTCTCATCCGCCCGGCACACCCCTCCTCGTGGGGTCGCAGACCGCAAGCTCCTGGCAGACAACCGTCCTCTCTGAATTACCTCGGATTGAACCCGAAGGTTGGGCTTCATCGGGGCGCGGGCTGGGCCTTCCCCGCGGCCGGCCCGTCCCGTGGGATGCATACGCGAAGGTGACGGGCTTCCCGGTCATGGCTGCCACCGAGGGACGTGGGCCCATCCTGGGAAGGGGCCGATTTCGATCTTCCACCCCGTGTCAGAGGCGGGGTCGCGCAAGGCGCGCAGGTTGGTGAGGGCCTTCAGCTTCGCGAGCAGTTCATCGTGGGGCAGGGTGTGGAGCGGCGGCTTACTCAGGTCCGGCATGGGCCAGAGGCGGATGGTCCCGTCGTCGCTACCAGAGGCGATCCATTTCCCGTCGGGCGAAACCGCCACGCTCGTGATGGGCCCGGTGTGGCCGTAGAGCAGGTGGGGTTCGTCACCGGTCAGCCGGCCGACTCGCACGACGCCGCTGAGATCTCCCGTCACGAGGACCGTGCCCGTCGAATCGAGAGCGCAGGACCTCAGCGATTGGCCGTGCGAGGTGATCTCCCGAGCGGAGCCCGATCCCATGTCGAAGACCGAGAGCAGCGAGGCAAATCCGGTCTGATGCACGGAAATGAGGGAGACGATTTCCCTGCCGTCGGCGGTTGGGCAAAGCGTGAGGCCGAACTGCGTGGCCCGCGGCTTCAGCGCGGGTCGCAGGAGGCGGCTCGTGCCGGAGGAGAGGTCCCAGAGGCGGAGGCCCGGATCGCCGTCGGTCACCAGCCGGCCGTCCGGCAGCCAGGCAGGCACCATCCACCCCTCGAAGGCCCCGGTCATTCCCCACCCGCGGTCGCCTTTCGGAGGAGCGTCGAGCGTGCGTACATCGCCGGTAGCGAGGTCGAAGACCCGGAGGCAGTGGGGGTCCTTGAAGCCGATGGTCAGCCAGTACAGGGCCACCCGTCTCCCGCTGGGGTCGAGCGCTGGGGTGCAGAAGGGGAAGCCTTCCATCCCTGGGGGGCTCTTCAGGCGGTAGGTCGAGGCGGGCGATCCGTTCAAGGGGACGACGTGAATTGCGCTGTCGCTTTCCTGTTCGTTCACTATGGCGAAACGTCCCCCGGGGTCCACCGTCAGATTGGGGGACCACAGGGCGCCGATCTCCGCGCCGGGCTTCGACCAGAGCACCCGCACCGCATCGTCGGCCGAGAAGGCCAGCGGCCACCGCCTGAGGGTGCCCCTGTTCGAGGAGGAGAGGAGATGGCCGTCCGTCGTGAAGGCCACGTCCACGTCGGGCGGCTCTTGGTGCCCGAGGACGATGGGCTGCCAAGCCAGCGGCTCCCAGAAGATGACGACGCCGTCGTAGGCGCTGGCCAGCCAGGAGCCATCCGGGCTGACGGCCATGGTCTCCATCCCCGGGTATTCTCCGCTGAGGAGCGGCGTGGGTTGGGCGCAGGGGGCCGCCTTCAGATCGAAGAGGACTAGGGAGCCCTTGGACATATCACCGTGCGGACCCGCAGCCAAAAAGCGCCGCCCGGGGTCCAGCACGGCCAAATCCGCCGATGCGGGGCTCTTGAGCGCGCGCTCAAGCCGGCCGGAGGAGAGGTCCCAGATGCGCACATCGCCGCTCTTGTCGCTGGTGACGGCCCGGTCGCGCGCCGGTCCAATCCAGACGCTGGCGCCCTCCGACTCGTGGGTGCCCAGGATTCGTGGAGGGGCTGAGAGGGAATCGAGGTTCCGCTGGAACACCCGGCCGCCTTGCCAGAAGACGAGGGATCTGCCGGCCGGGTCGATGTCCCAGGTCCAGTCGAACTCAGGCGCCGCCCAGCCGCCGAGGAGCTGGCCGGAAGCGCCGTCGAGAGAGAAGCGGTGAAGGAGGCACACGCGCTTGTCTTCCGGCAGGTTCTCGTCCCACTCCAAGGTCAACAGCCCGTCGTCGTGGAGCAAGAAACGGGTGAAGAACTTCCCCTTGGGCAGGTGGAGCGTGCGCTCGAGCCGCCCCTCCGGCAGCGCCCAGATCTCCATTGATTGAGGATTGCGTCTGGCCACGAAGCGGCGTCCGTCCGACGTGAACCCCACGGGCGTAGCCATGGCGGTGTCCAGTTTGTGCTCTGCTCCGGTCTCCCGGTCCACGAGCTCGAGGCCCGTTGAGCCGCCGATCGCCAGGCGCTTGCCATCGGGGCTCCACAGCGGGTACACCGAGCTGACCTTGTCCTTCAGGAACAGCGCCGGCGGCCCCTGCGCGAGGGCCTCCAGGGCCAGCCGCCGTGCGGGGGCGTTGTCGCTGGCCTCGAGGCTGGCGATGGCGTAGGCGAGGGCGGCGTTGGGGTGATCGGCGAGACGGAGCCGGCCGAAGGCGGCGAGCTGGGCTGCCTCGGCCTGGTGACGCCCGAGCACGGCCTGCTGGCGGGAGATGCCGATGGCGATGGCGGCCAAAACAACCGCCGCGACCCC
>JAJXYW010000254.1 GCA_021780415.1 Acidobacteriota bacterium | reverse complement strand
CCGTCGGGGTCGATGGAGAAGACGCTGCTGATTGGCGACCACGTGGTGGTGGACAGAATTACGCTGGCTCCGCCGACGACGTGGGCTCCGTTTGTGCACTATCGGCCAGTGCAGCGCGGAGATGTGATCGTGTTCATGAAGCCGAATCCGGAGACGCCCGACCTGATTTTGGTGAAGCGCGCGATTGGGGTTCCGGGAGACCGGATCCACCTGCGGCGTGGGGTGGTGTATCTGAACGGGGTGGCGCAGAATGAGCCGTATGCGGGGATGCCGAACGATGACGCCAATCCGCAGGATGCGTATCAGCCGTACCGTGACGACTTTCCTTCGGTGACGCCATCGCCTGAGGAACAGGTGACAGAGCTGTGGCGCGAAGAACTGCCAACGCATATCCAGGGCGATGACCTGGTGGTGCCGCCGGGGATGGTGTTTGCCATGGGCGACAACCGCACGGAGAGCCTGGATGGACGCTACTGGGGGTTTGTGCCGCAGCAGAATATTCTGGGGCGGCCGCTGTTTGTGTACTGGTCGTTCCGCACGCCGGCGGACCAGGAGGACAAGACCTCGATTGGCGACCGGATGAGCTTCATGCTCCATATCGTGACCCACATCTTTACGGATACGCGGTGGAGCCGGACGTTCCACGTGATTCGGTGATAGCAGCAGGGGTTAGAGCGTAGGGGATAGAAGGTAGAGAAGACGTTGCCGGCACCGGATACAGAGACGAGCACGGAGATGGGTGGGGGGTCGCGCGGGCGGCGGCGGCTGGTGCGGACGCTGGTGGTGCTCGCGGTGGTGCTGTTGCTGGCGCTGACGCCGCCGATGATCAATGTGAACCGGCTGCAGCGGCGGATTGCAGCGAGCATCAGCGCGAGCCTGGGACGGCCGGTGACGCTGGACCGGGTGACGCTGCATGTGCTGCCGATGCCGGGATTCACGCTGGAGAACCTGGTGGTGGGCGAGGAGCCGGGGTTCGGGGCGGAGCCGGTGATCCGGGCCAATGTGGTGGAGGTGACGCTGCGGCCAAGCTCACTGTGGCGGCGGCATGTGGAGTTTTCGACGATCAAGTTTGAAGAGCCGAGCCTGAATCTGGTGCGCAATGCAGCCGGCGAGTGGAATGTGCAGAGCCTGCTGATGCATGCGGCGAGCGTGGAGACGGCTCCAACGGCGCAGCGGAAGGCCGGGCCGGAGCCGCGGTTTCCGTATATCGAGGCGACCGGGGCGCGGGTGAATGTGAAGCTGGGGGATGAGAAGAAACCGTTCTCGCTGACCGAGGCGGACTTTGCGCTTTGGCTGACGCCGCCGCAGGAGTGGAGGGTGCGGCTGGTGGGCAAGCCGACGAGGACGGACACGAATGTTTCAGACCCGGGAACGGTGAAGATGGAGGGGTCGTTGCGGCGGGCGGCGACGAGGGGCGAGGTGCCGGTGGATTTGACGGCAAGCTGGCAGGGTGCTCCGATGGGCGAGGCGAGCAAGCTGCTGACCGGGGAGGATGCGGGCTGGCGTGGGACGCTGAATTCGGAGGCGACGCTGGTGGGGACGCTCGGCGCGGCCCGGCTGACGACGAAGATTCACATGGAAGAGCTGCGGCGGGCGGAGTTTGTGCCGGTGGCGACGATGGACGTGAGCGCGGATTGCGGCGGAACAGTGGATGTGACCACGACCGTGGTGCGGGATCCGAATTGCTCGGTGGTGACGCCGGCGTCGGCGGGGTCGAAGACAGCGGGACGGGTGGTGATGATTGCGGACAGGGTGGATCTTTCAGCGCTGGAGGCGACTGGACTGCGGGTGGGAATGACGAAGGTTCCGGATGCCTGGCTGCTGGATTGGGTGAGGCTGTTTTCGCAGCGGATTCCGGCCAATGAGCGGCCGGGGGGCGTGATCAGTGGCAGTGTGATGCTGGCAAACGCGAGGAAGCATGAGGCCGCGGGGTGGCAGGGAGAGTTTCATGGCGAGATCAATGGGGCGCTGCCCTGGAAGCCGGTGGAGGCCGCGGAGGCGGTCCATGCGGTGTCGGTGACGAGCAGCGGCGAGGGGCTGGTGCTGGAGCCACTGAGCCTGGCGGGACCGGGGAAGGTGCCGGCGCTGACGCTGAGCGGATCAGCGACGAAGACGGGGTATGCGGTGCGGCTGACAGGGCTGGCGACCGAGGCACAGGTGATGGCCCTGGTGGCGACGGTCCCGCCACTGGGCGATGGGGTGGCGGAGGTGCTGGAGAAGTTCGACGGAGGGCCGGATGCGGCCAGGGCGATGAAGATCGATGTGACGTGCTCGCGGACGTGGGGCGCGGGACAGACGTGCTCGGCGGGATTACCGGTGGCGACCAGGCGCGGGGGTAGGCGGCGGTAGGGCCGGGGATTTCGGGGGAGCTACTGTAGTTTTTTGCGGGTAACGGGGGCTTCGGCGCGGAGGCTGCCGGCGGGGCGGTTGGGGCGGGGCGGGGCGATGCTGATGGGCTGCAGGAGGGTGACGATGAGAGCGGTCGCGGGCTCGTCGCCGACGCAGGCGTAGCTGTGGATGGTGGAGGAGTCGAAGTAGACAGAGTCGCCGGTGTGGAGCTCGTGAAGGACCTCGCCGTGCTGGACGCCGAGGTTGCCCGCGATGACGTAGAGGAACTCGAAGCCGCCGTGCTGGTGGAAGTTGTTGTCAGGGCCTTTGCCGGGCTGGAACTCGGCGAGGTAGGGGTCGAGCTGGCGGTCGGGGACGAGGTAGCCGAGGCTCTCGAAGAAGTAGCGCGGATCGTCGGAGCCGGACTGCGGGAGGCGCACGCGCTCGGCGGCGCGGTGGACGCGGAAGAGGGTCTGAGGGATGGGGCTGAAGAAGTAGTTGAGGTCGCGGCTGAAGACCATGGCGATGCGGGCGAGGTTGCGCAGAGTAGGGACGACGCGGCCGGTTTCGAGCTGGGAGAGAAAACTGGAGGAGAGGCCCGTGTGGCGGCCGAGTTCGGCCAGGCCGAGGCCGGCCTTCTGGCGCAGGGCGCGGATGCGCAGGCC
>JAJXYW010000188.1 GCA_021780415.1 Acidobacteriota bacterium | reverse complement strand
CGGGAGGGTCTAGCGTTCGCCCCAGCTTAGCTTGGAGCGGAGGACGTTGAAGAAGCCGTTGGGGCGGAGGCGGAGGAGGTGGACGACGCGGTTGGACTTGCGGCAGAGGATGCGGTCGTTGAGGACGAGCTCGACGGCCTCCTGGCCATCGACGGTGAGGTAGGTTTCGTGGGGGACGACGTCGACGACGACGGCGACCTCGGCTTCGCCGGGGAAGACGATGGGGCGGATGGTGAGGAGGTGGGGGCAGATGGCGGTGAGGACCATGGCGTCGACGGTGGGCATGAGGATGGGGCCGTCGGCGGCGAGGGTGTAGGCGGTGGAGCCGGTGGGGGTGGAGACGATGACGCCGTCGGCGCGGAAGCGTGCGACGAACTGGCCGTCGAGCTCGATGGCGAACTCGCCCATGCGGGCGATGGCGCCTTTGGCGAGGACGATGTCGTTGAGGGCCTCCCACTCGCGGAAGAGGTGGCCGTCGCGGAGGAGCTGGGCGTGCATGAGGCTGCGAATGTCAACGACGGCGGTGCCGGACATCCAGGCTTCAAGGGTGTCGTAGAGCTCGGAGAGTGGGACCTCGGTGAGGAAGCCGAGGGAGCCGAGGTTGACGCCGAGGATGGGGGTATTGGTGTAGGCGAAGGCGCGGGCGGCGGAGAGGAGGGTGCCGTCGCCGCCGAGGGAGATGCAGATGACGGGCTCGTGCGCGGCCATGTCGCAGCGCTGGATGGCCTGATCACTGAGACCGATGTAGGAGGCGCTGTCGGGTTCGAGGATGGGAGTAAAGCCGTTGTCGGTGAGCCAGTCGACGAGTTCGGTGAGGATGTACTCCAGCTCTGGCTTCATCGGCTTGGAGATGATTGCGACCTTGGGCATGGTGTGAGTAGTGTAACGGCTGACGGTAGCGAGTAGACAGTTGACAGTAGAGAAAGGCTGCGGGGGAGGCGGCCGTGGGGGGAGACGCCGGGAGCTACTCCGGGTGCAGAACACCAATTGTGACCATCCACTTATCCACCAACTCAGGCCATGCGGTTACGGGAAGGTTAGTGCGCCGCAGGCCAAAGGCATGGCCTCCCTGTGCGTACAGGTGCATTTCAACTGGAACTCCGGCCTGCTTTAGCCCGGCATAGTACGCGAGGGCTTGCTCAACGCCGTCTACCTCGTCGTCCTCGTTCTGGAGGAGAAAGGTTGGCGGTGTCTGCTTCGAAAGATGGCTCTTCACGTCCTGCTGAAGAGCAAAACTGTTCTCGTCAACGGCAAGGTGACCAGGGTAGATCGCTATGGCGAAGTCCGGTCGGCAACTCATGTCGTCCGCTGCGTCCACGCGGGGGTAGATGCGCTTCTCGAAATGAACGCTCGTCGCTGCAACAAGGTGACCGCCAGCAGAGAATCCGATCACGCCAATCTTCCGCGGGTCGA
This sequence comes from Acidobacteriota bacterium, assembly GCA_021780415.1. The sequence continues at coordinate 1,583 of JAJXYW010000188.1, read as the reverse complement.
TGTGCCACTCAGCAGCATGAAGCCGGGTCAGGCTGATTGTCCTCTGTGCGTCGTCCAGAGCTTGCGAGGCGTGGGGATATGGACCTGACGTGGGGTACTTCGATGAACCAGGAACGCGATATTTCAAGAGCACGCAAGTAATGCCTCTTGACGTAAGCCAGTCGCAGACTTCGGTGCCTTCCAAATCCATCGCGAGGATCTGATATCCCCCTCCGGGAAATACAACGACGGCAGCTCCGGTGTTCTTAGTCTTTGGAGGGTAGACCGTCATCGTTGGCACAGAGACGCGCTCATCTGAAATCCATGGCTTACCTGCTACGAGCTCATTCTTGCGCTCTACTTTTTCTGAATACTCTGGGCCGTCGTATACGACAGGATCGGGCGCGGCTCCGGGCCAGATCGGGATTTGCCGGTGCCCGGGCGACGGCTGCCACGGCGGAAGATGTTGTTGAGCGACGGCAGTTGCACTGAAAACAGCAGCCGACAAAGCACCCACGGCCAGCGTGCGGAAGGAACCCGGCATGACGACACCTCGGCAGCTTCGCACCGGCAGGAATACAGATGGGGCTGCCTTCTCTTTTGGAATTGTGTGGGCGAGCAGAGTGAGTGATCGCATTCAAAGAATACGGGCGTACGGAGGGAAGCGTGATTAACGAGGCTGGTTCATGGCCTGAGAAGAATACGGGTTGCCGGACGGCCTCTCGATCTGATTGGCTGCGTTTCTCTATCCATAGGAAGCTGATGGCGCATCGCAGCATTCCCTCGGGGGCTAAAGCCCGCTTCGTCTTTAACATTTTTTGGCGGGGCTGAAGCCCCGCCCCTTCAACGCTCAACTTACGCATCGCACCTTCCATGCAGATGACTTCCTCGGATTTCAATGCCGAGAACTTGTCTGGAGTTCGAGCGGAGAACTTCGTTGGAGGATGGGTCAGGCGAAGCGGGCGTGGAGGAGGAACTCGCGGTTGCCTTCCATGCCGAGGATGGGGGAGTCGATGAGGGCGAGGGCCTGGCCGCCAAGGGCTCGGACGGCGTCCTCGATGCGGTGGACGGCGAGCTGGTGGGCGGCGGGGTCGCGGACGATGCCGCCTTTGCCGACGTGCTCGCGGCCGGCTTCGAACTGGGGCTTGACGAGGAGAACTGCGTCGCCGTGCCAGTGCTCGCCTGCGGGAGCGAGCGCCGCGATGACGGCTGGGAGAACGAGGGTGGCGGAGATGAAGCTGACGTCGAGAGCGAAGAAGGTGATGAGGGCGGGCGAGGAATGGGCGGGGGCAACTGCAGGTCTCTCCACTGCGGCCTTCGACCTCCGGTCGAGATGACAAGGTTCGGTGGGTACGGCGGGTGTGGGGTAGAGCTGGCCGGGGGTGAGGAGGCGGGCGTTGGTGCGCTCAAGGAGGGAGACGCGGGGGTCGGTGCGGAGTTTGTGGTGGATCTGGCCGTAGCCGGTGTCGACGGCGAGGACGGTGGCCGCGCCGTGCTGGAGCATGCAGTCGGTGAAGCCGCCGGTGGAGGCTCCGATGTCGGCGCAGGCGAGGCCGGTGAGGGAGAGGTGCCAGGTGGTGAGGGCGGCTTCGAGCTTGAGGCCA
>JAJXYW010000198.1 GCA_021780415.1 Acidobacteriota bacterium | reverse complement strand
CCGAAATCTATAAAAACTCAGTCTTTTCAGACTCTTAACGCGAAAACCCAGCAGCTCTCGTTGCTCAGGCCTTATATACCGCCGCAATCCCGGCCAATGGAGCCAACCGTGGATCGATCGGCTTCTCCACGCACTCACAGCTTGCGAGGTTGCGATTGATGCCGCAATGCGGGCAAAGACCCTTGCAGTCCTCCCGGCAGAGCGTCCGTCCGGGCAGGGTCAGCAACACCTGCTCGCGCACGGCGTCCTCCAGCAGCAGGCCGCTCTGTTCATAATACCCGATTTCCGTCTCGTCTTCCGTAATTGCGTGCTCCCCGGGCACATTATCGACACCCCCGGGCCTGAAAATCAGGTCGAAGGTTCCCTCCAGCGGTTTCTCCACCGGCTCCAGGCAGCGCGCGCACAGCTGCTCGAACCTCCCGGAAAACTCCGCCCGCAGCCGAATATCCTCCACAAACTCCTTCGGCCCGCGATGCTCCACGATCAACTCCGCCTGACCCTTCACGGTGAGCGGTCCCACCTGGCGGATGTCCGGCGCATACTCAATCGCCCCCTCGGCGATCGATTCATCCAGCTTCAGCGGCTCGTCAACAAGTTGTACCGGGGTAATGATCATGCCTTAACCGTAGGACTACCCCGCCCCCACGTCAACAAACCCCGCCCAGCAGGGAATCAGCGGCTATTCCTTGGGCTCCCCCTCGTCCCCAAACAGCCGAATCCCCGCCACCCCCGCCGCCCCTGCCTCGACGCACCGCCCCGCGCTCTCCCACGTCACGCCGCCCAGCGCCAGCACCGGAGTCCCGCCCGCTCCACCGGCCGCCGCGCAGGCCTCCCGCAGATGCTCCAGCCCGACCCCGGCAACAACCACCTCTCCCGCCACCCGCTTCTCAAACACCGGCCCAAACAGGATCAAATCCACGCCCTGATCCACCGCCCGCCGCACCTCCGCCAGCGTATGGCACGACGCACTGACCATCGGCTCGCCCGCACCTGCCGCCGCAAACGCCTGCCGCACCTCCGCCGCCGTCCGCTCCCCCACCCGAGACGTCAGGTGCACCCCATCCGCCCCCGCCGCCACGGCCACCTCTGCCGGCCCATTCACCAGCAGCTTTGTCCTGCCGCCAGCCTCGCGCAACCCCGCCCGCATCGCTGCCGCCAGCCTCACCAACTCCTCGGGCGCAAGGTGCTTCTCCCGAAGCTGCACAAACTCCACCCCCAGCTCCGCCCACCGCCGCGCCAGCGACAGCGCCTTCCAACCCTCTCCCCCCGTAATCGCGCAGCGCAGCATCCTGAAAGTGTAGCCGCCTCGCCCGCTACCGCTGGCACGCCGGGCAATACACCGTCGTCCGCCCGCCCACGACGATCTTCTTCAGCGCCGTCCCGCAGTCCAGGCAGTCCTCCCCGGCGCGCCCGTACACCTTGTGCTCGAGCTGAAAGAATCCCCGCACCCCATCCGCGTCCACATAGTCCGACACCGACGACCCACCCAGCTCAATCGCATGGGCCAGCACCTGCTGCAGCGCCCGATGCAGCCCACCCAACTCCGCCTTCGTCAGCCGCCCCGCCTGTTTGCGCGGACGAATCCCCGCCCGAAACAAGCTCTCATCGGCGTAAATATTCCCCACCCCATGCAGAATCGACTGGTTCAGCAGCGCCGCCTTGATCGCGAGCCTTCGCCCCTTGAACAACCCCGAAAACTCTTCTGCCGAAATCGTCGTCGGCTCCGCCCCCGGCCCTGCATATCCACCCGCCTCGGTCACCACCGACAGCCTTCCAAACCTCCGCGGGTCGACAAACCGCACCTCGCGCCCATCTCCCAACGACAGCACAGCATGCGTATGCGGCGGCAGCGCCACCTCCGCCTGCGACACCAGCAGCCGCCCCGTCATCCCCAGGTGCACCAGAAACTGCGCCGGCGCCTTGTCCTTCCGCGCGAGGTCCATCACAATCGTCTTCCCCACCCGCCGCACGCGCTCAATCCGCGCCCCGGCCAGTGCCTCTGCAATCTCCGCCTCGCTGGACTTGAACGTCTGCGGTTTCCCGCTGGTCCACACGCGTTCGATCCGCTGTCCGCGCACCCGCGCATCCACCCCATTGGCAACCGTCTCGACCTCAGGCAACTCTGGCATAGCCTTTAGATTACCCACGCCTTCAATCGACGCGCATAGAATGTCGGCATGTCCACCAGCGCCGTCGCCGACAACTTCCTCGCCTACGCCGTCAAGCGCCTCGAACACCTGCAGAAGACCATTGCGGCCTGCCTCGACAAGCTCACCGAAGATCAGATCACTTATCGCAGCGGCGACTACGAAAACTCCATCGCCAATCTCCTCGTGCATCTCGAAGGCAACATGCGCCAGTGGATCCTCCACGGCATCGACGACCAGCCCGACGTCCGCCAGCGCGACGCCGAGTTCGCCCTGACCCTTGCCATTCCTCCCGCCGAAGCCCGCGCCCGCTTCAACGCCACCATCGAGGAGTCCGCCCGCGTCATCGCCGCCCTTCCGCCTGACCGCCTGCTCGCCATCATCGACCCGCAGCCCACCGGCCTCGCCCGCCACGTGACCATCCTCGAAGCCATCTTCAAGATCGTCGGCCATGTCGAGACGCACACCGGCCAGATCATCCTGCTCACCAAGCAGCTCACCGCCGCCGACCTCGATCTCACCATCCCCCGCAAGCGATAAACGCCTCGAATCGGCTCCGCAGGCGCTTCGAACAAACTCCACAGGCCGCCCGGTATAAAATGAATCATGGGCGCGAGCGGTTCCCTCGGGAATTACGCTGCGCGCACTTCCCCCCGAGCATCACCCCGGAGCCAGACCTCTCGTGAGCCAAACCGAAATCACCTCTTCGCAGCGTGTGCCACGCCGTACGTCCGCCGTCATTCTAGGAGCCCAGTGGGGTGATGAAGGCAAGGGTAAGATCGTCGACGTCCTCAGCGAAAAGTTCGACATCGTCGCCCGTTACGCAGGCGGCCACAACGCCGGCCACACGGTCATCATCCACGGCAAGAAGTTCGTCCTCCAGCTCATCCCCTGCGGCGTTCTGCGTCCCGGCCGCAAAGGTGTCATAGGCAACGGCGTCGTGCTCGACCCCATGGCCTTTCTCGGCGAAGTCCAGAAGCTCAAGGACGCCGGCATTCCGGTCGACGGCAAGCTCTTCATCTCCAACCGCGCCCAGGTCATCCTGCCCTACCACCGCATGATTGAGCTCGCCGCGGAGACCGCACCCGGCCGCCAGACCATCGGCACCACCCGCCGCGGCATCGGCCCCGCCTACGAGGACAAAATCCATCGCAACGGCCTTCGCGTCGTCGACCTGCTCAACACCTCGCTCCTGCGCACTCACATCAACAACGCCTGCCACGAGAAGAACACCATCGCCCACGCACTCTTCGGCACCGAGCCGCTCGACCCCAAGCAGATGTACGAGGACTACGTCCGCGCCGCCGAGCAGATCGCTCCCTTCGTTGCCGACACCGCCTACATGCTCAACGACGCCATCAACGCCGGCCAGAACGTCATGTTCGAAGGCGCCCAGGGCGCGCTGCTCGACATCGACCACGGCACCTACCCCTTCGTCACCAGTTCGTCCTCGACCTCCGGCGGCGCAGTCACCGGCACCGGCGTCGGCCCCACCAAAATCGGCACCGTCATCGGCGTCACCAAGGCCTACGTCACGCGCGTCGGCGAGGGCCCGTTCCCCACGCAGATCGACGGCTACTCCGCCGACCTCCTCCGCGCCCGCGGCCAGGAGTACGGCGCAGTCACCGGCCGTCCGCGCCGTTGCGGCTGGCTCGACCTCCCGCTCCTGCGCTACTCCAACATGATCAACTCCACCGAGTGGCTCGTCGTCACCAAGATGGACGTCCTCGACGAGTGCGACGAGATTCCCGTCTGCACCGCCTACGAGATCGACGGCAAGATCACCGACGTCATCCCCGCCGACGTGCGCGGCTTCAAGTCAATTCATCCTATTTACACCACACTCAAGGGCTGGAAGTGTTCCACTGAGGGCATTACCGAGTACGACAAGCTCCCCAAACTCGCTCAGGAGTATCTCGAGTTCGTCCAGCGCGAGAGCGGCGCCAAGATCGGCATGATCTCCACCGGCCCCGACCGCGTCCAGACCATGACGCAGCCTGGCTTCGACGAGTTGTTCCGTTAGCTCTGAGCGCGCTTCGAGCTTTTAGCTTCCAGCTACGGCTCCAACACCGGACGCCTCAGGGCCCCAACCAACTTTGAGCCACAAGAAGTTAAAAGCCAGCACCACCGTCTCACCAAGGAACCTATGATCAGCTTCACCGTACGTATGACCTTCCGCTCCGACGACCGCGACGAGATCGCCCAGATCCTCCGCGAGCTCACCCGTCTCACCCGTCAGGAGGAAGGCTGCATCACCTACATTCCCCACGTCGTCGACGGCAACCCTGATACCGTCGTCATCTACGAGCAGTACCGAGACGAAGCCGCCGCCGAGTTTCACCGCGCCACCCCGCACTTTGCCAGGTACGCTGTCGGCGGTCTCTACCAGCGCATGCTCGAGCGCAACGTCGAGAACCTCACCGCCATTGCCTGACGCACCGCGCCTCGTGTTAGCCTGACTGCATTCAACCGCACCTGGAGCGCGGCGAAATGATGGTTCTTCACGCGATCGTCCGAAAGCGTTTTGACGTGGCCTCGATTTCCGGTCTACCATCCGGTACGCCCATGTTGCGCAGGCCACTCACCCATGTCGCCGCAATTCTCATCGCCGTCCTTCTGGTGGTGCCTTTTGTCTGCGCCCAGAAGAGTCCCATCCACCACAAGCGCAAGCACCTGGAGCGCGAGCAGATTGTGGCCCTGGAGCACGACTGGCAGCAGGCCATGCTCTCCAACGACGTGCCCGCCATGGACAACCTGCTCTCCGATGACTATCTCGGCATCTCCGCGAACGGCGAGGTCTTCACCAAGGCTCAGCAGTTGGATCACATGCGCGACCGGCAGTTCGTCATCACCGGCCTCGAGACCTCCGACCGCAAGATCAAGCTCGTCGGCAACATTGCCATCGTGACCTCGCTGGCCCAGGTCGAGGGCACCATTGACAACCAGACCCTGCACGGCCTCTATCGCTACACCCGCGTCTATCAGCGCCTGCCCGGCGGCATCTGGAAGATCACCAACTTTGAGGGAACGCCCATCACCCACGAGCAGCCCGGCCCGCCGCCAGAGCAATAGATCGGTGGCCTGAGCCTGCGAGGAGATGTCAGGGGTTGTACGGAGCTACGCTACGTCAGCCCGCACAACATCACCGCGCACCGACCCACACGTCTTGCGGTAAGTCTCCATCACATTCAGTCCCAGCAGGCGCCGGTCCAGTGAGCGCGTCCCACCCGTAAGTCTCGCGTCTTCCGGCTCGTGCAGCACATCGCTGTGCTGTTGCGCACTGATGCTGGACAGCTTTGTCCGTGTCTCCACGGCTCCATCCTGCGGCTGGATCATCACCTGCCCGGTAAACGGCAGCGACCAGGCACTTCCCCCGTGCCCGCTGCGCCTGGGCGACACCACCGGAATGTGCGCCACCTCACGATTTCCGCTGTTCCAGGAGTTCACACGTGGTTGCGGCATGTACGTCATAGTCAGCCTCCTGCGGAATTGTGAATTTGTCGTCACCAGCGCGTTCATCTTTTTGGATGCCGGCTCGCGGCAAAAAGGATGTACGTCCCCCACATGTATCTGAGCGCGCAGCATCGCCCTGCCCGCCTCATAGGACACCGCCGCTACGCCATGCGCCTCCCGGCCTCGCCACCGTGCCGTCGCCGGCCGTTTACGCCTGCTCGATCGTGTCCGCCGCCAGCGCCTCTCGCAGCCGCTGCCAGCTCATCTCCAGCATCTCCGGCAGAACCCGCGTCTCAGCCAGCACGCTCATAAAGTTGTTGTCCGCCGGCCAGCGCGGAACCGCATGCAGGTGCAGGTGCTCGGCGATCCCCGCGCCCGCGGCCTTGCCTAGGTTTAACCCAATATTCATCCCATGCGGCTGATACACCGCCTGCAGCACGCGTTCCGCCCGCCGCGTCATCCGCAGCAACTCGTCCGCCTCTGCCAGCGGCAGCGCCGCCAGCGACTGCTCATGCCGGTACGGCACCACCATCAGGTGTCCGCTGTTGTAAGGAAACGCGTTCAGCACCATGAAGCAGCTTTTCCCCCGCTCCAGCAGATAGATCGAAGCCTCCGCCTGCTCCCGCGCCATACCATGTTCCACCGCATAGTCCACTGCGGCAATCATGTTGCAGAAGACGCAATGCATCTCTCCCGGCCAGTCCGCCAGCGCCTCCGGCACGCCGGGTTTGGGCCGTGCCCGGTCGGCTCCCGTCACATACGCATAGCGCCACGGTGTCCATAAATGGTCCATGGAAGCAGTATAGATAGCTGGCCAAAACCGAGAATCCAAAGTCCGCGAAACCGAGAACTCAAAGCCCGCGAAATGAAGGCCCTGCCGAGCCATCCCCGTGCTCTGCCGGCGCCAGCTCGCCGCGCAAGCTGTCCGATCATCGACCAGCGGTCCCGGCCAGCCGCATTGACCCTCGTTGTTGGCGCTGTTACACTCACGATTGAGACTATGCGCGCGGGATCCAGTCGCAAGCTCTCTTTATTCCATGCTTCACATCATTCCCGCTGACATCATCGTTTAGAATCCACCCGCTTCGGGAGGCATCCCACTGCCGCCCGATCGGAGACCTACCGACTGATGCCAGTCGATTGAGTACTGGACCCCGGAGCAGTCTTATCCATGGCCGACCACGACCACAATTCTTTCCATCCCGAGAGCATAGCCCTGAACACCACATTGGAATCAACCGCCCCCGACCTCACCAGCGACGCCGCAACCACTGAAACAGCCGCGTCGAACGACCTTTCCCTCAACCCCAGCACCCCCGCTGAGCAGCACGCCGATCAGCCAGTGACCGAGACCAGCAACGTTGCTGTCGAAGTCTCCGCTTCCGCCGAGCCCGAGTATGACGCCGAGGATTTCGCCAAGGCACTCGAGAGCTTCGACCGCGAGCAGGCTGCCGAGAAGGACGCCGCCCAGGCGTTGACCGCCGAAGAGGTCGTCATCACCGGCAACGTCATCAAGATCACCGACAAGCATGTCGTGGTCGATATCGGTCTCAAGTCCGAGGGGCTCATTCCGCTGGAGCAGGTGCTCGACCACACCGGCACGCCGAAGTTCAACGTCGGCGACGTCATCGAAGTGGTCGTGGAGCGCGAGGAGAAGGAGGGCGGCTATCTCGTCAGCTACGAGAAGGCTCTGCGTCACAAGGTCTGGGACAAGCTGGAAGAGGCGGCCAACACCAAGACCCCCGTCAAGGGCATGGTCGTCAGCCGCGTCAAGGGCGGTCTCACCGTCGACATCGGCATCAAGGCGTTCCTCCCCGGCTCGCAGGTCGAGGTCCGTCCCGTCCGCAACCTCGACGGCTACATCGGCACGGAGATTGAAGTCCGCGTCATCAAGCTCAACAAGAAGCGCGGCAACGTCGTCATCTCCCGCAAGGAGATCCTCGAAGAGGAGCAGAACGAGAAGAAGGCCGTCACGCTTTCCACCCTCGAAGAAGGCTCGGTCTTCACCGGCGTCGTCAAGAACCTCACCGACTACGGCGCGTTCGTGGACATGGGCGGCCTCGACGGCCTGCTCCACATCACGGACATGAGCTGGGGCCGTCTCACCCACCCCCGCGACCTCGTCAACGTGGGCGACGAGATCCAGGTCAAGGTTCTCAAGTTTGACAAGGAAAAGCAGCGCGTCTCGCTCGGCTTCAAGCAGCTCTCGCCTGATCCCTGGCTCGACGCCATCGAGCGTTACCCGGTCGGCGCCCACGTCAAGGGCCGCGTGCTTTCGGTCACCGACTACGGCTCCTTCGTTGAGCTGGAGCAGGGCATCGAAGGCCTCGTCCACGTCAGCGAAATGACCTGGTCCAAGCGGATGAAGCACCCCTCCAAGCTGGTCAAGCCCGGCGACGAAGTGGAGACCATCATCCTCTCGGTCAACCCCACCGACCGCCGCATCTCCCTCGGCATGAAGCAGCTTCAGGACAATCCCTGGGAGCAGCTCGAGGACAAGTACCCGGTCGGCGCCATCATCGAGGGCCGCGTCCGCAACCTCACCGACTTTGGCGCCTTCATCGAGATCGAAGACGGCATCGACGGCCTGGTTCACGTCTCGAACCTCAGCTGGACCAAGCGCATCAAGCACCCCTCGGAGGTGCTCAAGAAGGGTGAGAAGGTCAAGGCCATCGTCCTCGGCGTCGAACCCGAGAACCGCCGCCTCTCGCTCGGCGTCAAGCAGATGCAGCCCGATGTGTGGGACACCTTCTTCGCCCAGCACCGCGTCGGCGACGTCATCAAGGGCAAAGTCCTGCGCACCGCGCAGTTCGGCGCCTTTGTCGAGATCGCCGAAGGAGTCGAGGGCCTCTGCCACGTCTCCGAGGCCGTCGACGAGCACGGCAAGCAGATCACCCTGGAAGTCGATCAGGAGCACGAGTTCAAGATCGTCAAGATGAACCAGGAAGAGAAGAAGGTCGGTCTTTCGATCAAGGCTGTTGGCGAAGAAGCCAGCCGCGCCGAAGTCGAGAGCTACAAGGAAGCCAGCAAGGGCAAGGGCGCGAAGGGCCACGGCAGCAGCAGCTCTTCGAGCTCCAGCAACTCCGGCAGCACCACCCTCGGCGACCTCCTCAAGTGGAAGCAATCCGAGAACGAAGACAACGACAACGACTAATCGCTGTCTCCGCTCAACAACAAAGGCCGCCCACCCGGGCGGCCTTTGCTGTTGAGAACCTGTCCAATCACTACAAACGATACGTCATTTCGACCGAAGCCAAACGGCCTTATCGTTTGCGTTGCGGAGAGCCCCCTGTATTTCGCCGGATGCCCCATTCATGACAGTTCCATCGTCATGGGTGGGGTTCTACACCGCTCCCCTCAAGCCGCCTCCACAAACAGCGGCCTCACCTTGCCCCGCTTCACCTTCCGAGCCCGCGCCAGATCGTAGTTCGTCTGCAGCTTGTACCAGAGCCCGTCGCTGGTTCCGAAGGCCTCATCCAGCTTCAGCGCCATCAGCGGCGACACGCCCGCGCGTTCATTCAGAATTGTCGACAGGTGCTCACGCGTAACCCCCAGGTGTCTGGCCAGCGCACTCACCGTGATCCTGTCGCCCATGTACGCGCGCAGAATCGAGCCGGGATGGGAAGGGTTGAACATCGCCATAACGTCCTCCTAGTGATAGTCCTGATAATCGACGATCTCCACATCGACGCCTGTAAACCGAAACGTCAAACGCCAGTTGCCGTTCACCGCGATCGACCAATGTCCAGCCAGTTTGCCCGTCAGCGGGTGCAGCTCCCAGCCCGACTTATCCAGGTCCCCCGGCTTGGTTGCCACATCGAGCACCGAAAGCTGATCGCCCAACTTCTTCGCATGTGCGGGGATGATCCCAGCCTTCGAACCGTTGTTGTAGAACCTTTCGAGGCCACGATGTTTGAAGGATTTAATCATGGCATAGTGCTCCGCGCCGCTATGTAAAGCGTAAGGCCACACCTCACGCTTGTCAACCGGCGGTGTGGAGCAGGCGCCGGGATGCTATCCTGCTCCCATTATGCGCCTGCTCCTCACCGCCGCCCTTCTCGCCGCCACCACCGTTGCCGCACCAGCCGCATGCGCCCAGCAACTCCCAGCCGACACCGCCGCCAAAGTCGCCGCGATCGCGCAAAAAGTCCTCGCCGACACCGGTGTTCCCTCGGCCTCAGTCGGCATCGTGCAGGACGGCCACATCGTCTACACCCGCGCCTTCGGGCTCGCGCGAGTCTCCCCGCCCGTCCCTGCCGAAGCCAGCATGGCCTACCCCATCGGCAGCATCTCCAAGCAGTTCACCGCCGCGGCCATCCTGATCCTCCAGCAGCAAGGCAAGCTCTCGCTCCAGGACCCGGTCAGCAACTTCTTCCCCGAGCTCACCCGCTCCCACGACGTCAAAATCATCAACCTGCTCACCCACACCTCCGGCTATCAGGACTACGCCCCGCAGGACTACACCATCCCCGCCTGGACCCTCCCCGGCGACCCCCTCGCCGTCGTCCACCAGTTCGCCGGCAAGCCCCTCGACTTCGACCCCGGCACGCAGTGGCAGTACTCCAACACCAACTTCGTCCTCGCTGCGCTCATCGTCCAGAAGGTCTCCGGCGAGCCATTCGCCAGATTCCTCCGCGACCACGTCCTTGACCCCGCGCACCTCCAGCACGTCCTCAACCTCAACACCGACCAGTCGAAGCTCCAGGTCACCGGCTACATGCGCAACGCACTCGCGCCCATCCGCCCGGCAGCGCTTGAAGCCCCCGGCTGGTACTTCGGCGACGGCGACCTGGCCATGCCCGTCGCCCAGCTCCTCACCTGGGACCTCACCCTCATCAACCAGTCCCTGCTCACTCCTGCCAGCTACAAAGCCTTTGAGACGCCCTACACCCTCGCGAACGGCAAGGATTCTCACTACGGCCTCGGCGTCGAAGTCCTCACCCAGAACGGCCGCCTCATCATCGAGCACTCCGGCGAAGTCGGTGGCTTCGTTGCCGAAAACGTCGTCTTCCCCGGCGACCACGCAGCCATCGCGGTTCTCACCAACCAGGAAGCCTCCGAGGCTGCCAGCGAGATCGCCCGCCAGATCGCCCCACTCATCCTGCCCCCGGCTCCCGCAGCGGCTGCCCCCACCCCGTCCATTGCCGAAGCCTTCGCCCCCCAGCTCCAGACCATCCTCACCGGCCTCCAGAAGGGCACCATCGACCGCAGCCTCTTCACCGCCGACTGCAACGCCTACTACAACGCCACAGCCCTCGCCGACTACCAATCCAGCCTCGCCCCCCTCGGCACCATCACCACCGTCACCCCCGGCCACTCCTCCCTGCGCGGCGGCATGACCTTCGCCAGCTACCGCGTAGCCTTCTCCAGCGGCACCACCGTCCTCGTCACCGTCTACCTCGAACCCGACGGCAAGATCGAGCAGCTACTCGTCATCGGCAAGGCCTGAGCCTTCGCCATCCCCCAGCCCCATCGATGCGCAGCCATCGCATCGCTTTTCGCCCTACGTAAACAGATACGCCAGCGCAATCAGCGACATAACCACCCACAGCCCCCAATCGCCATGGCTGGTAAACCGTACTGGATCATGTAGGCTCATCGGCAACCCTCCCGTCTCCCAGCAGCACGTAATACAGCAATTCGCCCAACGACAGCTCCAGCGAGATCGCTTCGTCCCGCTCGCCGCCCCCAGCCCACGCCAGCGGCCTCTCAGGGATTACGTCGGTCTGCATGTTTGAGTTCACTGGTCTCCACGCGACATCGGCAAAGAATTCATCGGCAGCAGAGTCTTGCGACTTTAATCTCATCGTCATTCTCACGATCCTCTCCTCGGTTAGCACGACTTATCCCCTCACAGCGAGCCTTGTCCCGCGCCCGACTCGCCGCCGCCAGCCTCTGCGCGCGGATCCCAACCGCACCCATGCCTCGCCTTCTTCCCTGCAAGCAACGCCTTCGGCGCTCCATCGACGTACGCAAACGTCCGGCCTACCCGCACCACCTGGTCAATCCACAGCTTCAGCACGCTGGGAATATTGAAGTTGTGCATCGACACGCCGATCGCCAGCTCATCCGCCGCGTCAATCTCCGCCAGCAGCTCATCCGACTTCGCGAGCACCGCCTTCTGCTCTGCCGTCCGCTGCTCCGCTGGCGTGTACGCCGCCGCCACCCACTCCGCCGTGATCGACACCAACCCACTCTTCGTCAGGTCGCGCGTCACCACCGTCCCGCCCGGGTGCGCCTTCTTCCAGTTCTCAACAAACGTGTTTGACAGATGACGCGAAACCGAAGCCGCGCCCATAGGGCTCGAATCGAGATGTAGCAGTGTAGCCATGAAATAAATCTCCT
>JAJXYW010000164.1 GCA_021780415.1 Acidobacteriota bacterium | reverse complement strand
ACCAGCGTATGCAGCTCGTCGATGAACAAAATAATCTGCCCATTCGACTCCTCAATCTCCTTCAGCACCGCCTTCAACCGCTCCTCAAACTCCCCGCGAAACTTCGCCCCCGCCAGCATCGATCCCAAATCCAGCGAGATCACCCGCTTCTCGCGCAGCACCTCCGGCACATCCCCCTGAAAAATTCTCCGCGCCAGTCCCTCCACAATCGCAGTCTTGCCCACACCCGGCTCGCCTATCAGCACCGGATTGTTCTTCGTCCTCCGGCTCAGCACCTGGATCACCCGCCGAATCTCCTCATCCCGCCCGATCACCGGGTCCAGCTTCCCTCTCTGCGCCAACTCCGTCAGGTCCTTCGCATACTTCTCCAACGCCTGAAACTTCCCCTCAGGATTCTGGTCCGTCACCCGCTGCGACCCACGCACCGCCTGCAGCGCCTTCAAAATCGCCGCATGGTCCACCCCCAGTGCCGCCAGCGCCATCTGCACCGGCTCATTCTTCTGCTTCGCCAGCGACAGCAACAGATGCTCCGTCGAAACGTAGTCATCCTTGAAGTTCTCCGCCTCTTTAAAGGCGCCGTCCAACACCTTCGTCAGCGCCGCGCTCATCCCCGGCTGCTGCACCGCTCCCTGCACCTTGGGCAGCTTCTGGATCGCCGCATACACCGTCGCCAGCAACTGCTGCACCGGCACGCCCACCTTCTCCAGCACCGGCAGCACCACGCCTTCCTTGTCCTGGAGCAGCGCCTCCATCAAGTGCAGCGGCAGCACCTCCGGATTCCCATTCTCCGCAGCCGCCCCTTGCGCCACCTGCAGCGCCTCCTGCGACTTCACCGTAAATTTGTCCCACTTGATCGCCATCTCTATCTCCTCAAAAACCCCGTCCCTGACAACCTAAGCGCCGCGCAGTACAGAGCCCCCGTATTTGCCGTTGCTCTTGCCTTTGCCCTTGCTGTTGCTGTTGCCTTTGCCTTTGCCTTTGCCTTTGCCTTTGCCTTTGCCTTTTTAGTTGTCATTCCGCAGCGAAGCGAAGGAATCTGCTTCTCCCGCCCCGCCATCTCAACCGCACCCTGAAACAAACGGGGCGGACCCAACCCGGACCCGCCCCGTCCCTGCTGCAAACTCCTCATCCCAACTCAGCCAGCAGAGCCAACCATGCCTTACGCCTTCGCGTTCGCCTCTACCTGCTTCTGAGCCGCCGGCGCAACCTGCACCTGAATCTGCTTCGGCTGGGCCTCCGGCTTCTTCGCAAACGAGATGCTCAGCACGCCATCCGCGCTAGTCGCATCCACCTTCTCCGTATTCACCGTCGAAGGCAGCGTAAAGCTCCGCACAAAGCTTCCAAAACGCCGCTCAATGCGATGGAAGTTTTCCTCCTTCTCCTCGCTCTCGAACTTGCGCTCGCCTTTCACCGTCAACACGCGGCCTTCCACCCGAATATCCAGGTCCTCACGACGAATCCCCGGAACCTCGAGCTTCAACACCAGCTTCTCTGCATCCTCATATACATCCACCGCCGGCACAAAGTTCCCTGCCATCAGCGCCTCAGAGGTCTCATCAGGCCGTGCAAAGTCCTGAAAGATCGAGTTCAGCCGGTTCTGCAGCACGGCGACATCATTCAAACCACTGCGAAACGGAACAAACCTAGTCAACGTCATGACCCTATCTCCTTGATTCCTATTAGGTGAGGGTTCAGAGGTCTTCCGAACCCGATTATTTAGACGCAACCATAGTCATATGGTTGCATAAAAAGTGATAGCAAGTCACTCACTTTTTCATTCGATAATCGATGCTCCCACCCCCACCATCCTCATTGTCCCCGCCGCCGCCGCCGCGTATAACCGAGGGATCGCCTGCACCCCATGCAACTCCCGCGGGCAATCGGAGCGCTCCATGCCAAACGCCCCACACCGCAGCCTCGCCGCCCGCGCCACCGCCCTCACCCTGGCCCTCCTTTTCCCCCTCGCCACCCTTGCCCAAACCCCCTCCGACGAGCCCGTCACCGCCGCCCACGCCATGGTCGTCACCATCCACCACGACGCCACCGACGCCGGCCTCGAAGTCCTTCGCGAGGGCGGCAACGCCGTCGACGCAGCCGTAGCCGTCGGCTTCGCCCTCGCCGTCGTCTACCCCGCCGCCGGCAACATCGGCGGTGGCGGCTTCATGCTCATCAGGCCCGGAAGCGCCCGCGGCATGGGAAGAGACGCCGCCCTCAACCACGGCCTCCCCATCTTCCTCGACTACCGCGAAAAGGCCCCCGCCGCCGCCACCCCAGACATGTACCTCGACGCCCACGGCAACGTCATCCCGCACCTCTCCACCGTCGGCCCCCACTCCTCCGGCGTCCCCGGCACCGTCGCCGGCCTCACCTACGCCCAGACGCACTTCGGCCGCCTCACCCTCGCCCAGGTCATGGCCCCGGCCATCCGCCTCGCCCGCGACGGCTACATCCTCTCCGCCGAAGAGGCCCGCATGCTCCACGCCTCCATCCTCACCCAGTTCCCCACCTCCCGCACCATCTTCCAGCGCGACGGCAACTTCTACCAGCCCGGCGACCGCTTCCAGCAGCCCGAGCTTGCCGCCACCCTCACCCGCATCGCCGCCGACCCCGCCAGCTTCTACCACGGCGCCCTCGCCGCCCAGATCGCCGCCTTCGAGTCCGCCAACCACGGCCTCATCACCACCCACGATCTCGCCGCCTACCAGGTCAAAGAGCGCACCCCGCTCCTCGGCCACTACCACGGCCTCGACGTCCTCACCGCCCCTCCACCCAGCTCCGGCGGCATCGCCCTCATCGAAATCCTCAACATCCTCAGCGCCTACGACCTCCCCTCCCTCGGCCCCGACCGCTCCCCCGCCCAGATCCACATCATCACCGAAGCCTTCCGCCGCGCCTACATGGACCACGCCGACTACCTCGGCGACCCCGACTTCAACACCATCCCCCTCGCCCAGATGGCCTCTCCCGCCTACGCCGCCGCCTGGCGCCGCTCCATCCTGCCCGTCGCACCCAGCCCCTCGGCCACCCTCGTCCGCCCCGCCGGCTTCCTCCCCGCTCCCCCGCGTCCCGACCCCCTCCCCCACG
>JAJXYW010000039.1 GCA_021780415.1 Acidobacteriota bacterium | reverse complement strand
GCCAGCTCATCCGCCGCGTCAATCTCCGCCAGCAGCTCATCCGACTTCGCCAGCACCGCCTTCTGCTCCGCCGTCCGCTGCTCCGCTGGCGTGTACGCCGCCGCCACCCACTCCGCGTTAATCGACACCAACCCGCTCTTGGTCAGGTCGCGCGTCACCACCGTCCCGCCCGGATGCGCCTTCTTCCAGTTCTCAACAAACGTGTTTGACAGATGACGCGAAACCGAAGCCGCGCCCATAGGGCTCGAATCGAGATGTAGCAGTGTAGCCATAAATAAATCTCCTTTACAACAATTGATGTCTAAACAACATCTGTTGATTCATAATAAACACAACACCCGTTGTTTAAGCAACACCTGATCGCTGATTTTTAGTATGCTTTTCCCATGGCCCTCCCACCAGACACCTCCGGCGACCCCACCCCGACGGCCACATCCACGCCGCAGCCCGAATCCGCGCCCCTGCCGCCGGAATCCCAGGACCCGCGCATCCGCCGCACCCGCCAGCTCCTCCAGCAATCCCTCGCCGAGCTCCTCCGAACCCGCGAGTTCGACAAGCTCTCCGTCCAGGAGATCACCGATGCCGCCGGCCTCAACCGCGCCACCTTTTACGCCCACTACCCCGACAAATTCGCCCTCCTCGAGTGCATGGTCGCCGGCCGCTTCCACGCCCTGCTCGACGACCGCGGCGTCGTCTTCGACGGCACCTGCAGCAACGCTCTCACCGGCATCGTTCTCGGCGTCTGCGACTACCTCGCCCAAACCCTCAGCCAGTTCGCCAACACCCCCTGCGGCGCCACCAACCAGCTCCCTCCGCACATGGAATCGGCCATCGTCGCCGTCGTCCGCCGCATGCTCCTCGACGGCCTCCGCTCCCATCCCCCCGCCAGCGGCGACACCCCCGAACTCCTCGCCGCCACGGCCAGTTGGGCCATCTACGGTGCCGCCAAAGAGTGGGTCCAAACCCCCAACCACCTACCCTCAGAAGAGATCGCCGTCACGATCCAGCGCCTCATCGCTCCCCTGCTCAACCCGCCCACCCAGCGCATCGACCTGCCGCACTAAACCCCACGCGCCAACTCGCCCCTCACTCTCTCCATCGTCTCCGCATAAAACGCCAGGTTATGAATCGAGTTCAGCGTAGCCCCCAACTGCTCGCCACTCGCCACCAAATGCCGCAGGTACGCCCGCGTATACCGCTGGCACACCATGCACCCGCACCCCTCGTCGATCGGCCGCTGGTCCTCGGCATTGTCCAGCTTCTTCACATTCAGCCGCACCACCGCACTGCTGCGGTCCTTCGGGTCTTCGCGCCGAAACACCAGCCCATGCCGTCCCGCGCGCGTCGGCAGCACACAATCCATCATGTCCACGCCCATCCGCGCATACTCCTCAATCTCATCCGGATACCCCACCCCCATCACATAGCGCGGCTTGTCCTTGGGCAGCAACTCCAGCGTCAGCGCAATCATCTCGCGCGTCACCTCACGCGGCTCGCCCACCGCCAGCCCGCCAATCGCATACCCCGGCAAGTCCATCTCCACCAATCTCTGCGCGGACTCCCGCCTCAAATCCGCATACATCCCCCCCTGCACAATCCCAAACAGCGCCTGGTGCTTCCCCGCAAACCCCGCCACATCACTGGGTGCCCCGGGTCCGGATTCTCGGACCCGGGTCCGCCACGGCACCTCCTCCCGATGCTCAACCCAATACCTCTTCGACCGCTCCGCCCACGCATGCGTCAGCGCCATCGATTCCCGCGTCCGTTCCCAGCTCGCCGGCGTCTCCACGCACTCATCGAAGACCATCATCACATCCGCTCCCAGCGCAATCTGCACCTCCATCGAGTGCTCCGGCGAGAAGAAATGTTTACTCCCATCGATGTGCGACCGAAACTCCACCCCCTCCGCCGTCACCTTCCGCAGCTTGGCCAGCGAGAACACCTGAAACCCACCCGAATCCGTCAGCATCGGCCGCTCCCAGCTCATGAACCGATGCACCCCTCCCATCCGCCGAATCAACTCATGCCCGGGCCGCAGATAAAGGTGATACGTATTCGCCAGAATGATCTCCGCACCCGTCCCAACCTCCGCCTGCCCCGCCTCTCGCCCCTCAGACATCGGCCGCGCAACCGTGCCAATCCTCTCCAGCACCCCCTGC
Source organism: Acidobacteriota bacterium (assembly GCA_021780415.1). Next base: position 934 of record JAJXYW010000039.1, on the reverse strand, counting down.
TCCACAGCCTTCACCGTCGCCGCAGTCCCCACCGGCATAAACACCGGCGTCTGCACCACTCCATGCGGCAGCATCAGCTCCGCCCGCCGCCCACCGCTCACACTCGTCTTTACAACTTCAAACAAAAGAGACATTGCCCCTCATTGTAGAGGCCATCGGCTGCTCTCTCCCACCCTCCACGCAGGACCTATCGCGGCAAAGCCGCCACATCGCCCGCCGACGACTCCACCAGCGCCACCGCCTCCGCAATCGTGATCCCCGGCTGCAGATACCTGAACTCCGACCGCGTAATGTCCGTATTCCGGCTCACCGACTTGAACAGCGCAGCCTTCCCCTCGATATCCGTCGCCACATGCACCGTCCGCCAGTGCCCACCCTCATCCGCGCGCTGGCTGCTAAAGCTGCTCCCCGCCCTCACCGTAGCCAGCAGCCCAAACCCGATCGACACATCCTGCGGCAGCCGCCCGTCAATCTGCATCAGCCGTTCCTGCGCCGCATCAATCGCCACCGTCCCACTCATCCCACCCAGCACCCGCTCCTCAATCCCATGCGGCGAGTACGCCGGGTCCGGATGAAACCCCATCCGCCACACCCCACCCTCCTCTCGCACATGATCAAACACGAACGCTCTCGGCAGCAGATCCAGCATCTTCCGCGCCTGCGCCTCATCATCCTTCTGTGCCCGCTCCCGCGTCACAAACGCCTCCGGATCGGCCACAATCGCCGCCAGCCGTCCACGCTCCACGGCCTCCTGGTCTGCGCTCAGCGGCTTCCCATCCACCTCCAGCAAAAACCGTATCCGGCCAAACGACGTCTCCGCCACCCGTTCGGTCCACAGATGCCCACCCGTCCGGTCCGACCGCTCCCTGGACAGAAATTCATACTGATCCATATGCGCGCGGTCATCATCCTCATGCGCAATCATTCCCTGCAC
>JAJXYW010000092.1 GCA_021780415.1 Acidobacteriota bacterium | reverse complement strand
GGCCTCGTGATTTCGCAAACCTCTCACAACCAGATTGCCATGCCCAACACAGGTTCTAGAACGCGCTGAGACTGCGCCTTAACCCAGAATGATTCTGGCACGTCTAACGCCGCGTGCACCGGGCCGGGCAACCGGGTTCAAGTTTAGCAAAGGATGCATTGGACGGCTCCTCGCTATTTGGTGTGGGTGTTTGTCTGAAATCGAGGAAGCCCGGTGGAAGGTGGCGCGCCTGATGGAAAAGCCTTTGGCTTTTCCACAGGTGCTTGTAAAACCTCGTGAAGGGTAGGGTCCAAGAGGCCCAGGTTTTTCACACCTCCCACCGGGCCTGCTACTGGCGCGGGTGAAAGAGGGGTAGGCTCTTCTGGAAGGCCAGTTGGCTTTGAGAGGAGAGCTGAGATGAGAGATACGGAACTGTTCCAGTTGGCGCTGTCGCTCATGCCGCCGTGGATGGTGGAGGGGTGCGGCTTCGATGTGTCCCAGAAGCGGCTCGACATCCGTATCAACTTCGAGCGGGGTGGCGCTTTCCCTTGTCCCGTGTGCGGGAAGGCCGGATGCAAGGCCTACGACACGGAGGAGAGGACTTGGCGTCACTTGAACTTCTTCGAGCACGAGACCTACCTGCACGCCTTCGTGCCGCGGGTGCAGTGTCCGGACTGCGGAATCAAGACGGCGGCGGTGCCCTGGGCGCGGCCGGGGAGCGGGTTCACGCTGCTTTTCGAGGCGCTGGTGCTGGCCATGGCCAAGCAGATGCCGGTGAAGGCGGTGGCGGGCATCGTACGGGAGCATGACACCCGCATCTGGCGGATTCTGCAGTACCACGTTCAAGAGGCGCGGTCGCGAGAAGACTTCTCGAAGGTCCGGCGCATCGGGATGGACGAGACCTCCCGCCGGAAAGGCCACCGGTACGTGAGCTTCTTCATGGACATGGACCGGAGGAAGCTGCTCTTCGGAACACCCGGGAAGGACGCGGCGACCGTCGAGGCGTTCGCCCGCGATCTCGAGGCGCACGGCGGCGACCCCGCGCGGATCCGCGAGGCCACCCTCGACATGTCCCCAGCCCTGATTAAAGGGGTGACAGAACACCTGCCTCACGCCCAGCTCACCTTCGACAAGTTCCATGCCGTGAAACTAGCCAACGAGGCGCTGGAAGAGGTCCGCCGGGAAGAGCAGAAGAGCCATCAGGAGCTGAAGCGCAGCCGGTATCTCTGGCTGAGGAACCCCCGGAATCTCCGGCGGGACGAGGAGGACCGTCTTGGCGCTCTGTTGGGACAGTCCCATCTGAAAACGGGGCGGGCCTACCGGATCAAGCTCGCTTTCCAGGGACTGTACGACGAGCATCTGAGCACGGCGGAGGCCTATTTGAAGCACTGGTATTTCTGGGCTACCCACAGCCGGATGGCGCCCATCATCAAGGTCGCCCACACGATCAGGGATCACTGGGAGGGCATCCTCCGCTGGTTTCATTCCGGTCTCACCAACGCCCTACTGGAGGGAACAAACAGTCTCATCCAGGCCGCCAAGGCCAAGGCCCGGGGGTATCGCTCCGAGGAGTACCTTCTCACCATCGCCTACCTCATCGCCGGACAACTGACATTCAACTTACCCACATGAAACAGCGAGGAAGCTGAAATGCTCAGCCTGTACATCAGGCGTTCGAGAGCATATCGCACCAGCACGCTTTGGAATTCTGTACCCGCACCCCGGGCGAGCGCTAGAAGGCGAGCCCGAATCGAAGCAGGGATGTCCACTATTCTCTTGCTCACGTCAGAGACTCCAAATAGGGCCGCATGACTTTTGAGACCCTGCAGATCTCTCCGAAATGGATTAACTCTGCCATGGTGGCCTTCTTCTTCCTCCAAGTGTCACGGAGAGCTTCCATAGCCACATCTAGTCCGATCTTGTTTCTGTACTTAAAGCAGTCCACAACAGTCTTCGCAGGAGTCGTTACGCGAATCTTTACTCCCTCTATCCGGTGGGTCTCAACGCCTTCCGAGAGCGCCCGGCCCGAAAACCGAACAAAGCGGAGGGGCAGCTCGTGTCCCTTTGGAAGCTGGGACGAGACATCGAGCGCCATCCATATTTCTCGTGGAAGTTGGGTTGTAAGATTGTGGAAGCGCAGGGCGGAGAGGAGACAGATCACCCCTCGTGGGAGACGCTTGCCCGCCTCGGCGAGAGAGTGATGCTCTGTCAGCTCGAGGTCTGCCGCAGCGTACAGCCCACGGGAGAGCCGAAGCACCTCGCCGCGCGCGCAAAGCCGCTGGAGATAGACCCTTGGGATACCATAGCGGTCCAGATCGCGAGGCCGTAGCACCCCCAGCCTTTTCACCAGCAGAAGCGTCCTCTCTGTCTTGCTTTGGGCCATAACGTTCCTCGCCATCATGTTACTATAGCTCTGTAGATATCAATAACTACAGATGAATAGTAACAATCTGGGTGCGATTGGTCAAATCAATTGCTGCGCCCCTCCTTCACCCACGCCTCTGGCACCCAAAGGCGCCAGCGACTAATCAGCCGACTCCCACGGCGCTTTAGATCGAGATACGCATAGCCTGCTGTTAGATTACGCCGGCATTCGTCCAGCGCTGCATTCTCGGCCGGAGCAAGTTCTTCAAGGAGAAATCCGAGCCGCTTAAAGACCGCTCTATTTCCGTAGCCTCCTGGCGTAGTCCAACAGAAGAGGAAGGTTCTTGTTGGTGGAGCGCAAGTACGCCTGCAGCATGTCACGCACGGACCGAATGCCCCCGCCCAAGCCGGGGTCCGCCAGGAGGTCAACTAGCGTCCGGCCGGGGTCGGATACCGAGACCTTCACCTGCCCGCGCCGCACGGGAACATGGGGTCACACCGGAACATGGGGTCACATCTTGCAATTTAGCACCTCATCTCAGCTCGCGCGGCGGGGACAAGCCGGCCGGCGGTGGCGTAGTGCACGCCCAGGTAATCCGCGATGGCCTTGAGGGTGTAGCCGTGCGTGACGTGTGCCTCCCATGCCGCGGCGGCCAGCGAGGCCCGGTCGCCGCCCACCCTTCTCCCCAGGATCGCCGCCAGCGAGGGCCGGGCCACGTGCCTCTGCATCCGCGTATGTTCCCGATGGCTC
>JAJXYW010000267.1 GCA_021780415.1 Acidobacteriota bacterium | reverse complement strand
GCTCGTGCCGTGAGGTGTTGGGTTAAGTCCCCTAACGAGCGCAACCCCTGTGTCTAGTTGCCAGCGGGTTATGCCGGGAACTCTAGACAGACCGCCGGCGTTAAGCCGGAGGAAGGCGGGGATGACGTCAAGTCCTCATGGCCCTTATGCCTGGGGCTGCACACGTACTACAATGGGGCGGACAGAGCGATGCCAAACCGCAAGGTCGAGCCAATCGCACAAACCGTTCCTCAGTTCGGATTGCGGGCTGCAACCCGCCCGCATGAAGCTGGAATCGCTAGTAATCGCGGATCAGCATGCCGCGGTGAATGTGTTCCTGAGCCTTGTACACACCGCCCGTCAAGCCACCAAAGCGGGGGGCATCCGAAGTCGCCGGAGCCGCAAGGCAGGCGCCGAAGATGAAACCCGTGATGGGGACTAAGTCGTAACAAGGTAACCGTAGGGGAACCTGCGGTTGGATCACCTCCTTTCTAAGGATACCTTGGAAATTCGCCCGCATCCTCGGGGTACACGCCGGATGGGTCCCGTACCCTCCCCGGTGCCGAGGTCGAGGCGACATCGGCCCCGCCCGCACAACGCCGGCCATTCCCGCCGGCTCCCCGCGGGGGTTCATTCTCTCGGATGCGTGACAACGATAGGCGATCGATCGACATGGGATGTCGGGGCGGCCCGTTTGGGCCGCCCCGAGCATCTTTCGATGCCCCCGAGTGGGGGGCGTGGCAGGCCCTCCGGGTGCTGCCCCGCCCCCTGGCCGGTGGCCAGTCCGGCGGGGGATCTCGGTCACCCGCTCCGCTCTTTAACAATCCGGTTGTTGGGTCACACACGCGACAAGTTCAAGCGCAGTGTGGTAGTGGCAGATTTCATCCACGAACGTGGACCCTTATAGGATCACGCGAGGCCTTATACCGGCCTCGCGAGGGTCGTTACTCTGAGGCCCGAAGCGTCGCGAGACGCGTCCGGCTTCGATTGATGGGATCATGGTCCGCGTCGTTCGCGGCCGAGTCGATGGTCGTCTCTCTCGAAAGGGGGGCACGGCCGGAGGCGGGGCCGGATCGGCGTGGTCAAGCTCCTAAGGGCACGGGGGGGATGCCTAGGCGTCATCAGATGGTGGGCGTGGAAGGCCGCGATAGGTCCGGGGGAGCTGCCCAACGAGCGTCGATCCCGGAATTCTCACTGGATACGCGGGGAACTGAAACATCTCAGTACCCGCAGGAAAAGAAATCAACCGAGACTCCCTCAGTAGCGGCGAGCGAACGGGGATCAGCCTAAACCGGGTGGGACACCACCCGGGGTCGTGGGGCCGATGTCATGGGATGTGCGAGCGTCAGCCGAAGCCCGCTGGAAAGCGGCACCAGAGCGGGTGACAGTCCCGTAGGCGAAGATGCGGACACCCCTAATCGGTACCCGAGTAGGGTCGGGCACGTGAAACCCGGCCTGAATCGGCGGGGACCCTCCCGCAAGGCTAAGTACTCGATGACGACCGATAGCGAACCCAGTAGGGCGACCGAACGGTGGGAAGAACCCCGACCAGGGGAGGAGACTGAACCTGAAACCCCGTGCCTACGAGCGGTGGGAGGGCGTCTGGCTTCGGCCGGCCTGACCGCGTGCCTTTTGCATAATGATCCGGCGAGTTACTGTGTCGGGCCTGGTTAACCCCTTCAGGGGGGGAGCCGCAGGGAAACCGAGTCTGAATAGGGCGACATTGTCCGACGCAGTAGACGCGAAACCAGGTGAACTACCCATGGGCAGGTTGAAGCGGCCCTAACCGGCCGTGGAGGACCGAACCCACCAGTGTTGAAAAACTGGGGGAGGACCCGTGGGGAGGAGTGAAAGTCTTATCAAACCTGGAGATAGCTCGTTCTCTCCGAAATGGCTTTAGGGCCAGCCTCGGGACATAATCCGCGGGGGTAGAGCGACGGAATTCGGCCGGGGGGCTTCCCGCCTACCCGCCGAAACCCAACTCCGAATACCGCGGATCGGACCCCGGGAGTCAGAGCGTGGGGGATAAGCTTCACGCTCGAGAGGGGAACAACCCAGACCGCCGACCAAGGCCCCCAAATCGACGCTCAGTGGCAAAGGAAGTGGGATCGCGGTGACAGCCGGGATGTTGGCTTAGAAGCAGCCACCATTTCAAAAGTGCGTAACAGCTTACCGGTCGAGCCATCCCGCGCCGAAAATGACGGGGACTCAAGCGTCGTGCCGCAGTCGCGGATTCGAGAAATCGAGTAGTAGGAGAGCGTCGCCAACCGCGTCGAAGGTGGACGGTAACGACCACTGGAGCGTTGGCGAGTGCGTATGCCGGAACGAGTAACGACAAGACGGGTGGGAAGCCCGTCCGCCGAAAGCACAAGGTTTCCTGGGGAAGGTCAATCCGCCCAGGGTCAGTCGGGTCCTAAGGCGAGGCCCAAGGGCGTAGCCGATGGGCAGACGGTTAATATTCCGTCACCCGCTCTGTAGGTTGAACCGCGGAGGACGCCGGGAAATGAAGGGTCGGGGTGATAGACGCCCCCGTCCCGCAAGGGCGACAGCATTCGATCTGGAAGCCCTTCTTCACCCGGCCACGAAAAGCCCCGCGGGGACGAATGAGCGGCCCGTACCGCAATCCGACACAGGTGTGCTAGGCGAGCATCCGAAGGCGTTCGGGAGAACCCTCGTGAAGGAACTCGGCAAAATGACCCCGTACCTTCGGTATAAGGGGTGCTCGGAGCAATCCGAGCCGCAGTGAATCGGCTCTAGCGACTGTTTATCAAAAACACAGGACTCTGCCAACTCGCAAGAGGACGTATAGAGTCTGACGCCTGCTCGGTGTCGGTAGGTTAAGGGAGCCGGTGAACGCAAGTGAAGCTGGCGACCGAAGCCCCGATAAACGGCGGCCGTAACTATGACGGTCCTAAGGTAGCGAAGTTCCTTGTCGGGTAAGTTCCGACCTGCATGAATGGCGTAACGACTGGAGCGCTGTCTCCACGAGGGACCCGGTGAAACTGTAGCCGTGGTGAAGATGCCACGTACCCGCGGTCAGACGGAAAGACCCCGTGAACCTTTACTGCAGGTTGACACTGGCCGGTCGACATTTCTGTGTAGCATAGGTGGGAGGCAT
>JAJXYW010000097.1 GCA_021780415.1 Acidobacteriota bacterium | reverse complement strand
GACACCGCGAAGTTCGTCGCATTCAAATTCCCCAGCGTGTTCAGCGTAATGCCCGCCGTCGTCGGCGTCGTCGCAATGCCATTGGTCGTGGCCGTGGCCGTATTGTTGGTCGTAATATTCGCATTGCTGTACTGCGGCGTCAGCCCAAAGCTCTGTGGCAGCGTAATGCCCAGGTTCCGTTCCAGTTGCCGGCTCACCTCCAGCTCGGCCACATCCACCACGACCTCCGCCTTGGTGCGGTCCAGGTCGTTGATAATCTTCTCCGCCAGAATCAGTTCGTCCGGTGTTCCCCGAATCACCAGCGCATTCTGGCTCGCCACCAGGTAAATCTTCAGTCCCGGATCCAGCAGGTTCCGGATCGCCACCATAATCTCGTTCGCGTCATTCTGCTGCGACACATTCGTCAGGTAAAACGTCTGCACCGCGAGGTCATCATCCTCGGTCCGCTTGGCGCGCGTGTTCTGCGCCACAAAGATCGTATTGCTCGTCACCGGCTTCCAGAACGTCCCGCTCAGCACCCCCACAATATGCAGCGCATCGGGCAGCGAAATGCTATTCAGGTCCACCGGAATCCGCTTCGACACATACTCCGGATCGAAGATCACATTCAGCCCCGCCGCCTTGCAGATCGCCTGGTACACGACCTTCGTGTCCTCCACCATGTGCAGCGTAATCGGGTCATCCGACACCGGCTGCAGCGCCACCGGCCCACCCAGCGTCCCTATCTCCTTCTGCATCTGTGCCTGGTACGGTGTCTGCTCGCCCATTCCCGGCACCAGCACATTCCCCGGCGAAGCTCCTCCCGCCCCACCACCACCAGCACCTGCGCCAACGCCAGCAGCACCGCCGCCACCCGCCGGTCCACCTCCCGGCACCGTCCGCTTCTCCATCACCTGCAGTTCCTGCGCAGCCGACTGGTTCCCCGGATCGATCTGCAGCGCCCGCGCAAACTCATTGATCGCCCCGCCCGCATCGCCAGACTGCCGCAGCACCCGCCCGCGGTCCACATGCATCTCCGCTGCCTTGAAGCGCATGCTCTCATAACTCGTCCGGTAGCGCAGGTCGCTCGGCTTCTTCAGATGCGCCTGCCGATACGCCTCAAACGCCTCATCAAAATCGCTGCGTGCCTCCGCCCGCTTGCCGCGCTTGTTCCACGTGCTGGCCGACTGCGCATGCGCCCCCGTCGCCCCAACGCCCGCCAGCATCAATCCGCCGAGCATCACCCCCAGCATCATCCCCAGCGAAGCCGTCGCCGTCCATCTCCGCCCAGACATCCGCACCCGCCCCACGACTCCGCCAAGCCTCGAAATTCCGCTCAGCCACGCGAAGCCTTTCGCCGTCCGCGCAGGACTCCGCGCAGCTCCAGAACATTGTTGATCCATCTCGATGGGAAGCCGTACCTGCATACCTTCAACCCGCTCCAGAATGCCTCGGACACTGGTCTCGAAGCCCCGCCGCGCGTCCGTTCCAATCCCCTTCCCAGGGCACATCGGCGCGTCTTCTGCTGCGGTCTCGAGCGGTTGGTCGGGCTCACCTGATGATACAGCCAATCTCCATTGCTTCACTAGTCTCTCCGCCTCAAACATACCGCATCGTCCATCCACGGAGAGCTTCCCCGCCCTCTCGCAGCGCTGCACCTGTCGCCTGAAAATACTTCGTTCTCTCATTGGACGCACCCGCCGGTCCGAAGTTGGCGTCCCTCCCCCTCGAACCCGCATCGACTCTGCTAGCATCAAACTTCCAGACGTCTGGTAATCCCTGATCCCTGCTCTTCCCTGATCCCTGCCCCATGGCCCGCTCGCTCTCCAACCCGACCGTTCCCGCCCCACCCAAGCCCTCGGCCAAGCCCAAGGACCGCGACCCCGTCGCCTCCGGCCTGCGTGACGCAGCCTTCAACCGCTCCGCCAGCTTCAACTATTTCCTCTCCGACCGCTTCGAAGCCGGCGTCTCCCTCCGCGGCACCGAGGTCAAATCCATCCGCGAAGGCAAGGCCAACCTCAAGGACGCCTACGGCCTGCTCAAGGACGGCGAGTGCTTCCTCCTCAACGCCCACATCGGCCCCTTCTCGCACGGCAACGCCATGAACCACGAGTCTCTGCGCACCCGCAAGCTGCTGTTACACAAACGCGAAATCGACAAGCTGGAAGGCTTGACGAAGCAGAAGGGTTTCACGCTTATCCCGGTCAAACTTTATTTCCGCAACGGCCGCGTCAAGTGCGAACTCGCCCTGGCCAAGGGCAAGCAGGACTGGGACAAGCGCGCCACCGAGCGAGCCCGCGAAGGCGACAAGGAAGCCCGCGCCGCCATCGCCCGCTCCCAGCGCTCCTAAGCTGTTGCCCTTCGCTCCGGCGCAATGATGCGTTACACTCGCCTTACGATGAAGCGACCGGCTGGGATCATACTCACGACCGCGCTGATGGCAATCGCCGTATTCCTGCACCTCGCTGCGGCCCTCGCCAGCCCCATTCCCATTCAGCTCACTGAATCTCATGGCCTTCTCGCGCTGCTCTTCGCGGTGCTCGCTGCGGCCGTCGTCGGCGTGGTTATTGTCATCCTCGAAGGGTTTGTCCTCTGGTTCTACTGGCACGGACGCAGTTGGGCACGCCGGGTGGTTGTTGTCGGATGCCTGCTTTGCTTCGTCTCGCTCCGCCATTTCTTCGGTGGTCCAGCGGTCTCCCACGGACGCGAAATCATCATCTTCTACCGCATGGCCATCGCAATCTTCATCATGGCCTATCTCACCACATCAGAGGCGCGCAGCTGGTTCGCCCCTCCATCGGAGCGACCATAGCGCGGTATCCGGTCCGACTGCCCGGTCTCATCCATCAGCCATCCGGTCACCCTTCCTTCCGCTGGCGTTACCATAACCAAGTGACCACCCACCTGCTCCACCAGTCCCCCGCCGACTTCGCCACCCCGCTCCTCATCGTCTTTGCCGCCGACACCTCGACCGACAAAGACCCCCGCCCCACCCTCCTCACCACCAACCCGACCCTCCTCGCCGCCGCCGCCCCCTGGCTCTCCTCCGGCGAGTTCAAAGCCACCCTCGGCGAGACTTTTCTCCTCCCCTCCCCCATCGGCATCCAAGCCGCCCGCCTGCTCCTCAT
>JAJXYW010000091.1 GCA_021780415.1 Acidobacteriota bacterium | reverse complement strand
CGATGGAGATGCCGCGCTGGTGGGCTTCAGCGATGAGATTGTGGACGAGGGTGCGGGCGGCGTCGACGATCTCGGAGCGGGCACCGTAGTTGAGGGCGAGAGTGAGGGTGGTGCCGGTGTTTTTGGCAGTCTCCTCGGAGGCCCACTGCATGGTGTCCTGCACCTCCTGCGGGAGTTCATGCGTGCGGCCGATGTATGCCATGCGGATGTTGTTGTCGTTCATGCGCTTGACATTGGTGAGGAGGTAGCTGCGCAGCAGCTTCATGAGGAAGTTGACTTCGTTCTTTGGCCGGCGGAGGTTGTTCTCAAGCGAGAAGGCGTAGAGGGTGATCCAGGGGAGATCGATGCGCGATGCAGTCTCGACGACGAACTGAACGCACTCGGCACCCTGCTGGTGGCCGAGGAAACGCTTGAGGGCGCGCTTGCCAGCCCAGCGGCCATTGCCGTCCATGATGATGGCGACGTGCTGAGGCATGCGCGCGGGATCGAGCGTGTCGTAGAGGACACGTTCTTCGGGCGTGAGTTCGTGGACCCGGTTGGAGCGATGATAAACGCGGCTGGTGGAGGAGGGTTCGCGCACGATGGGCTCTTAAGAATGACGATAGCTGAAAAGGCGGAAGTAGGGAACAGGGATAAGGAAACAGGCCGGAAACCGGGGAAAATAGTTTGCTCGACGGGGGTGCGGCGGATGCGGAGAGGCGCCACAGCTCTCGTTCTGTGAGAACGAGAGGTGCGGCGCCAAAGGAGGTACGCTTCGCTGGCGGGTGGACTAGGCCATGCGGCGGGTGCGGCTCTGCGAGAGCTCGCGGACGTGGTTGAGGAAGATGGACTTCTGGGTGGAGGTGAGATGCGCGGTGTACTTGGCGACCTCGGCCAGGAAGGGATCGTTGAGCAGGACGGCTGTCTCATCGCGGTGGCGGGTGGGCGCGTCGCGCAGGAGCGCGGAAATGTCGACCTGCAAGGCGCGGGCGAGACGGTCGAGCGAGGACAGCGTGGGCATGGCCTTGCCGTTCTCGATCTTGGAGATGTAGGTGCGAGGCACGCCCATGCGGGCGGCTAGCTGGCGCTGAGAGAGATTGCGGACGTGGCGGAGATCGCGCACGGCAGCGGCAACCTGAGGACCGGCGTCGGGGACTTCGGATGAGGCTTCGACGACCAGAGCGATGGAGGGCTGAACTTTTGGGGGCTCGGGCAGCAAAGACTTCTTGCAGCGACGGCAGGTATCTGAAGCGGTGCGGAATTGCACCAGCTTGCAGGCTTCGCAGCGTACAACCTCACGCTGCGGGATCTCATGCACGGAAGATTCAGCGGTGCTGTCTGAGACAGCATTGGACTGAGCCTCCATTGCGCTGATGGGCGCCATAAGAGTTGCCATAAGTTGTGTGATGCGGACGGCTGCCAGAGCGGGCACCGACCACCAGCGTCCGATAACAGAAGCAGGTGATGTGCTTAGAGTGACACCGGGTGCCGAAAGAGTCAAGAGTATTGCCGGAGATTCCGCCAAAAAGGTGGTAGAAAGCGGGAGAGGAACCAAAGTGGTACATAGGAAGGGAGAGAGTAAAGAGTAGAGAGTAAGGAGAAAGGAGCAGAAAGAGGCGATGGGAGAGCTTGGAGCGGAGCGGGCGGAGGCGTTGTTGAGAGAGTGGACGGCGAATACGTCGCTGGTGAAGCATGGGCTGGCGGTGGCGCGGTGTACTGAGAGCTATGGCGTGCGCGAGGCAGCGCGGCTGGGGTTGAGTGAGGATGCGGCGGCACGGTTTGCGGAGGTGTATCGGTGCGCGGGGCTGCTGCACGACTTCGACTATGACCGGCACCCGACGACGCAGGAGCACCCGTTTGTGGGGGTTGCGTATTTGCGGGACAACGGATGGCCGGAGGAGATTCTGCACGCGATTTTGGCGCATGCGGATTATTCGGGGGTGGTTCCGGAGACGCACTTGGATAAGGCTTTGTTTGCGAGTGATGAGCTGGCGGGGTTTCTGACGGCGTGCGCGCTGGTGAAGCCGAGCAAGGCGATTGCGGAGGTAGAGGTGGCAGGGGTGAAGAAGAAGATGAAGGACAAGGCGTTTGCGCGGGCGGTGAAGCGTGAGGATATTACGCGCGGTGCGGAGTTATTGGGGCTTCCGCTGGAGGAGCACATTGGGAACTGCCTGCGTGCGATGCAGGAGCATGCGGCGGAGTTGGGGCTTTAGCGGCGGCCGGAAAGCTAGTGGCAGCCGCGGAGGAGGGCGAACCAGGCTAGCGAGAGGATGAGGGAGCCAAGGATGCCGATGATGAGGATCGGGGTGCGGGTGGTCTGCGGGGAGATGACGGCGTGGGAGTTGTGGTGGGGAGCGATGGGGTTGTAGCGGATGGGGAAGAGGGTGCCCTGGGGAATGGGCGTGGCGGAGGTGAACTCGCCGGTGTGGAGGACTTCGTCGCCGTCCTGGTTGGGGGCGCTGTAGTTGTAGGCGATGCGGTAGTGCTTGCTGGTGGGGAGACCGAAGGCGAGGGCGCGGCCAGCTCCGAAGTCGTACTTGCAGGCGGTGACGGTGGCGAGGGCTTCGGGCCAGGAGGACTGCTCGGCGGTGAGTTCGATGGTGGGCTGGGTGTTCAAGGGGCGAGGCACTCGGAGGATGAGATGCGCTGAACGCCGGCGGTGGCGAACGCGATGTTGGTGGCGTCGACGGTGGCTGGGGCATCTCCAGCGGCGGGGAGGTTGACGGCGCGGGTGAGGTCTTCGATGACGAAGGATTCGAAGCCGAGGCGGGTGGCGGCGAGGGCGGAGAAGCCTACGCAGAAGTCGTAGGCGAGGCCGGTGAAGAAGAGGCGGGTGAGGCCGCGGGCTTGAAGATAGGCTGCCAGGCCTGTGGTGGTGGCACGGTCGTTTTCGGTGAAGGCAGAGTAGCTGTCGATGTCGGCGCGGAAGCCCTTGCGGAGGATGAGCTCGACGTGGGGGATGCGGAGGTTGGGGTGGAGTTCGGCGCCGGGGGTGCCCTGGATGCAGTGGTCGGGCCAGAGGTGCTGGGTGCCGTAGGGGGCTTCGATGGTGTCTGTGAACGGCTGCTTGCCGGGGTGGGAGCTGGCGAAGGAGATGTGGTGGCGGGGGTGCCAGTCCTGGGTGAGGAGGA
>JAJXYW010000125.1 GCA_021780415.1 Acidobacteriota bacterium | reverse complement strand
CGGAGCCGTGGACGGGCTCGTAGAGGTTGACCTTGCCGCCGATGGTGGCCGAGGGCAACATGCCGAGGGAGCCGGTGATGATGCCGGATTCGTCGGAGAGGATGTCACCGAAGAGGTTCTCGGTGAGGACGACGTCGAAGTTGCGGGGGATGTTCATAAGGTGCATGGCCATGGAGTCGACGAGTTGGTGCTCGACGGTGATGTTGGGGTAGTCGGGCTTGAGGGAGTCTACGGTTGCGCGCCAGAGTTGGGAGCACTCGAGGACGTTGGCCTTGTCGACGGAGGTGAGCTTCTTGCGGCGCTTGCCGGCCAGCTCGAAGGCGATGCGGGCTACGCGGACGACTTCGTCGCGGGTGTAGCGCATGGTGTTGATGGCCTCGCCGCCGCCGGGTGCGTTGGCATCCTTGTTCCAGTAGCGGGGCTGGCCGAAGTAGAGGCCGCCGAGGAGCTCGCGGACGAAGAGGATGTCGACGCCCTGAGTGACTTCGGGGCGGAGGGGTGAGTTTTCAGCAAGCGCGGGGTAAGCGACCGACGGGCGCAGGTTGGCGAAGCCGCCGAGGATCTGGCGGATCTGCAGGAGGCCGGCTTCGGGACGCTTGTCCGGGGGGAGCGCGTTGAACTTGTTGTCGCCGACGGCGCCGAGGAGGACCGCGTCGGAGTCGAGCGCGATGTCGATGGTTTCCTGAGGGATGGGCGTGCCCTTGGCGGTGATGGCGACGCCGCCGAGGAGGGCTTCGGTGAAGGTGAAGTCGTGGCCGCCGGCTTCGGCAACGGCCTGGAGGATGTTGACGGCCTCGCGGGTGACTTCGGGGCCGATGCCGTCGCCGGCGAGGATTGCGATTCGTAACTGCATGGGACCTCAGCTCGTTAGAGAGTTAGCGAAGAACGGGAGGAAGCGGGTTCCTCGCTGTGCTCGGAATGACAGACCGAAAGACAAAGACAAGTGCAACAGCAACGGCAACTACAGGAGTCCTTCGCTGCGCTCAGGATGACGAGCGTAGCGGGGAGGATGTGGGTCAGGGGACGTTGGTGACGAGAGGTTCGGTGGTGGTGGGTTGGAGAAGGGCTACGATGTCCTGGTCGTAGATGTTTTTCTTGCGGTCGGCTAGTTCGATGAAGCGGTGGTAGACGACGTCGATCTCTTCATGCGAGAGGTTGTGGCCTAGTTCATTGAGGCGGAATTCGAGGGCGCGGCGGCCGCTGTGCTTGCCGAGGACGATGTTCTGGCCGGTGAAGCCGACCGAGGCAGGGGTCATGATCTCGTAAGTGAGGGGGTTAGAGAGGACGCCGTGCTGGTGGATGCCGGCCTCGTGGGCGAAGGCGTTCTTGCCTACGACGGCCTTGTTGGGCTGGCAGCCGAAGCTGATGATCTCGCTGAGCATGCGGGAGGTGGGGTAGAGCTCGGACATGACGATGCTGTTGGTGTAGGGGTAGCGGTCGTGGCGGGTGACGAGGGCGGCGGCGATCTCTTCGAGGGCGGCGTTGCCGGCGCGCTCGCCGATGCCGTTGATGGTGCACTCGACCTGGCGGGCACCGCCTTCGACGCCGGCGAGGGAGTTGGCGACGGCGAGGCCGAGGTCGTTGTGGCAGTGGGTGGAGAAAACGACGTTCTCGCTGCCGGTGACGCGGTCGCGGACGGTGCGGAAGAGGTGGCTGTACTCGGAGGGGGTGGTGTAGCCGACGGTGTCGGGGATGTTGATGGTGGTGGCGCCGGCCTGGACGGCGACGTTGATCATCTCGATGAGGAAGTCGAGCTCGGAGCGGGTGCCGTCTTCGGTGGAGAACTCGACGTCGTCGGCGAAGGTGCGGGCAAGGCGGACGGCGGTGCCGACGTTGTCGAGGGCCTGGGCGCGGGTGATCTTGAGCTTGGCTTCGAGATGGAGGTCGGAGCTGGCGAGGAAGACGTGGATGCGGTTTTTGTGGGCGGGTTCGAGGGCACGTGCGGCGGCTTCGATGTCCTCGCGTTTGCAGCGGGCGAGGGAGGCGATGCGGGGGCCCTGCACTTCGCGGGCGATGGTCTGCACGGAGTCGAAGTCGCCGTGGGAGGCGATGGCGAAGCCGGCCTCAATGATGTCTACGCCGAGGCGGGCGAGCTGGTGGGCGAAACGAAGCTTTTCGGCGGGGTGCATGGTGCAGCCGGGGGACTGCTCGCCGTCGCGAAGGGTGGTGTCGAAGATGACGATGGGGGTGTCAGATGCCATGGAGATGTACCTTTCCGTCTAGACAGAATCATAACGCGCTCTTATGCTCATAGCCAGATGTATTGTGCATTCTAATGACGCTATAGGGTGTGTGCAGCAAGTCGGGTTAGGGCAAAGTTACTCCTGAGGTGGAGGTAGAGGCAACGGCAAGGGCGTTGAGGCATAAGGACGCCAAGTGAGCCAGGATTCGCAAAGGAAGGTGGGCAGGAATGGATTTATTTCAGTTGGAGACGTTTCTGGCGGTGGCCGAGGAGAGAAGCTTCTCGCGGGCGGCGGCGAGGCTGCACCGGACGCAGCCGGCGGTGAGCCAGGTGATTGCCAAGCTGGAGATGGAGCTGGGGGAGACGCTGGTGGAGCGGGCTTCGCCGGGCGGCATCCTGACGGATGCGGGGGAGTTGCTGCGAGAGTATGCGCAGAAGATGCTGAACCTGCGCAAGGATGCGGGGGCGGCGCTGGTGGATCTGCGGTCGCTGCATCGGGGCAGGCTGGACCTGGCGGCAAATGAGTACACGTGCCTGTACCTGCTGCCGGTGCTGGATGCGTTTCGACGGGAGCATCCGCGGATCAAGGTGGCGGTGCAGCGGACGCTGGCAAGCCGGATTGCGGATGAGGTGCTGTCGCACTCGGTGGAACTGGGGGTGGTGAGCTTTCGGCCGGCGGACCCGCAGGTGGTGTCGACGGTGGTGTACAGGGATGAGCTGGTGTGCGTGATGAGCCCGGGACACGCGCTGGCGAAGGCGGGGAAGACGTCGCTGGCGAGGCTGGGGAGGGAGACGTTTGTGGCGCATAATGTTCCGTCGCCGCTGCGACAGAAGGTGATTGATACGTTTCAGCGGAGGAAGATTCCGCTGCAGATGGAGGTGGAGCTGCCGTCGCTGGAGGCGATCAAGAAATTTGTGCAGATTGGCAATGGCGTGGCGCTGGTGCCGAAGCTGA
>JAJXYW010000058.1 GCA_021780415.1 Acidobacteriota bacterium | reverse complement strand
GCACAGACGAAGCGGTGGCTGAGCCGGGAATTCCCGCGGAGACGGGAGCAAATGGCGCGGCTGCCGGGAGTCCTGTTGCGGGTCGCGGCGGAGTAAGGCGGCGGCGCGAGGTCCGTGCGGAGTTGAGACAAGAAAGGGGCACTCTCCTGGCGAGAGTGCCCCTTTCCTGTGTTTCCGACAGTGAAGCCGGTGGCGCGAGCGCAGAATGCATGTGCTGCTGGCGACGCGGGCTTCAGACCTGCATGACTTCGGCTTCTTTTTTGCGGCTGAGTTCTTCCATGCGGCGAATCTCTTCGTCGGTCATCTTCTGGACCTCTTCCAGGGCACGCTTTTCCTCGTCCTCGCTGATCTTCTTGTCCTTGGCCATTTTCTTGAGGGCTTCGTTGCCGTCGCGGCGGACGTTGCGGATGGAGGTGCGGTGGTCTTCAAGGACTTTGTGGATGTGCTTCACGACATCACGGCGGCGTTCTTCGGTCATGGGCGGCACGGGGACGCGGATGACTTTGCCGTCGGATTGGGGATTGAAGCCGAGGTCGGAGGTGCGAAGGGCCTTGTCAATCTCCGCGGCGACACTGGGGTCCCATGGCTGGATGAGGATGAGCTGGGCCTCGGGGGCGGAGACCTGGGCGACCTGGGCGATGGGAGTTGGCGTGCCGTAGTAGTCGATTTTCACCGAGTCGAGCATGTGGACGCTGGCGCGGCCGGTGCGAGTGGAGGCCAGATTGGACTGGAAGCCGGCGACGGCCTGGTCCATGCGGCGCCTGAGATCGGAGGAGAGTTCTTTGAGAGCCGGAGTGCCGGCCATGATGGAGATTGCCATAAGGTTCGTCCTCTCTGAAGCCAAAGTGCCAACGGCTATTTTACAGAATCAGACGCGGCGGGGCCGGTGAGAGGAAGTGGCCGCGTGGTGTTGAGCGTGGATGGGGCAAGAGGTGAAGAGCAAAAAGGCGCCCTTCTCCAGCGGAAAGAGAAGGGCGGAAGTGATACAGAATGCATACGCGGAAGTGTCCTGGGGGTGGACTTAGTTGTCGCCGGTGGAGCTGCTGTCATCGGAGTCGGACGCGGTGGCAGCGGCCTGCAGAGCCTGATAGACGTCAAGGCGGCCATTTCCGATGATCGACGAGATGGGAGCGGCATGGGAGAGGTTGGACTTCATGTCGTCCCAGCCGGCTTCAGAGAGAAGCTGATAGAGCAGCGCGGTGGCGCCGGCGACGAAGGGCGTGCTGAACGAGGTACCGGAGACCTCAGCGTAGTTATTGCCGGGGTAGGTGGTGATGATGTTTTCGCCGGGCGCACCGATGAAGGTGCCGTCGCCGTAGTTGGTGAACTGGCTGACGGTGTCTTTGAGCGAGGTGGAGGCGATGCCCATGACCTTGTCGAGGCTGGCGGGGTTGGGGAGCTGGGAAATGCCGGAGTTGCCGGCGGCGGCGACGCAGATGGATCCGGCGTTGTGTGCGTACTGGATGGCGTCCTGGAGCTCGTCAGAGGGTTGCTGGAGAGAGAAGCTCATGTTGATGATCTGGGCGCCATGGTCAGCGGCGTAGTAGACGGCGCGGAGAATGTCAGAGAGTTGCGCGGAGCCGTCGGCGCGGAATGCCTTGAGGGGCATGAGCTTTGCCGTGGGTGCGACGAGGTGAATGACGCCTGCGACCATGGTGCCGTGGCCGAACTCGGCGGGAATCTGGCCGTCGAGGATGACGCCGGTGGACTGGTCGAGGATGACTCCCGTGGACTGATCGAGGATGACGCCGGTGGATTGATTGAGCAGGGCGAGGTCGGTCTTGTTTGCGGGATTGGTGCTGGAGCCTTGCAGAGCAGTGAGGGCGCTGGGACCGAGTTCGGACCAGTCGCTGGCGGTGCCGGCTGTGTTGTGGATGAAGTCGTAACCGGGAACAAGGGAAGGAGCGAGGACGGTGCTGGTGGGATCGATGCCGGTGTCTATGACGGCGACGGTGCCTGCGCCGGTGACCTGGAAGCTGGACTGGGCGGACCAGAGATTAATGATTTGGGTAGCGGGCTGGGTGAGGTAGCTGCCGAGGACGGCGGTGCCGGCGTAGTTGGAGGCGGTGGCGGACGGAAGCTGATCGAGGATGACGCCGGTGGATTGGGAGAGCTCGGGGAGGGCGGTGGACTGGTCGGGCTCGATGTCGGTGACTTCAGTGTCGGAGGAGACGTCGGACTCGACCTGGGCGGTGGACTCGTTGGAGGGTCCGGTGACGAGATAGACGGAGTCGGCGGAGTCGAGAGGCTCGACGACGGTGAGGTTGTGGCGCGAGGCGATGGCGCTCACGCTTCCGGTCGCGGTGGGTCGCAGGATGTACGGCGATTGGGCGGCGGCGGAGCCGACTGCGAGTGCGAGGAGGAAGGCGGAGAGCGTGGACAGCTTCATGGGACAACTCCTGAGATTGCGAGCTGCGCATCGGCATCAGTGAAGCTGAGCAGCGCAGGAAAAGCAGATAGAGAGGGCATGTGATGTCAGCCTTGGGGCTGCACCTCTTCATGACCTCCCAGATGGAGGCCGAGGGCACTTTGGGGAGTGTATTTGAGGGTGAATTCTCCGAACTGGTTGGAGACGGTGTGGGCGATGGCTTGTTTGTTGGACGTGAGGGTGACGGACATGTGAGCGACGTGCTGGGCGGCGTCGGCAGCGGAGTGAATTTGCCCAATCATTGCGACATCCGGGGTGCCGCGCTCATGCTCGAGGCGAACGTCGATGGCGTAAGCACCGGCGTCATAGAGCAGATGGCGGACGTCGAGCCGCTGCTCAGAGCGGACGCCCTGGAGCGCGGGCTGGGTGAAGCTGTCAAAGATGAGATGGGCGAGCAGTCCGTGGCGGACGTGGATCTGGTCGAGCGCGCGCAGAGCGAAGATGGCGCGAGCGTTGTGCAGAACCTGTTCGGGGACCGCGGTGTTGCGTTCGGCAGCAGCGTCGGTGAGGGTGCGTGAGAGCCAATCGGCGGTGGTGTTGCAGACGTCGCACTGGCGGCGATGTGTATCCAAGGCAGTCTTACGATCTCCGGCGGTGAAGCCGCGGAGATGATCGAGCCATTCCGTGATGTCGTAGTGTCTTTGCACTTTTTAATCCTCGGTAGAGGAGCCTGGTCCGTGGAGCTGGAGAGGCGTCCTAATTTGGGAGGGA
>JAJXYW010000205.1 GCA_021780415.1 Acidobacteriota bacterium | reverse complement strand
TGAGGATGGAGAACCCGGGGCCGAGGCCCGGCACCGGGATGCCCGACCAGCTGCTGGGGTTGCCGATGATGTAGGTCCGGGCGCCGTTGAAGGAGAAGTCCTCGATGCCCTGGTGCAGGTTGCGGTAGACGATTCGGCTGCCCACGCGGAAGGTGGGGGCGAGCTGGTATTCGTACCCCAGGATCCACTCATCGGTAGAGGGGGACTGAATGGGAGTGCTGATGGGCATGCCGGGGGTCTGGCCCTGAACGTCCTCGCCCGAAGCGCCGAGGATGTAGGAGTTGGTCGGGATGAAGGAGGTCAGGTTCGGGTTGTAGAACTGCTCGAGGCCGCTCACCTCGTTGTTCAGGCTGCGGACGGCCATGTCGGTGGGCATGTTCTGGGTGTAGCGGCCGTAGAAACCGTAAAGCTTGCTCTTTCCGTCGTGGGTCGTATCCCAGGTGAAGCCGACGCGGGGGTCGAAGTTGCCCTTCAGGTTGATGCTCTCGGCACCGGGCAGGCTGCCCGCGACGTACTGCTGGCTGTAGCGGACGCCGGCCTTCAGGGTGAAGAACTGCGTCAGGCTCCAGTTGTCGTTGATCCAGAGCGCCTCGGACCGCTCCTGGGAGGGGCGGTCCATGGGGGTGAAGTAGTCCTGGGCCGTGTAGACGTACTGCTGTCCCTGGGGGCCCGTGGGCAGCCCGTAGTAAGCGGCCGGGGCCCACTGGACGAAGAGGCCGCCGATGGCCGGCGTGTGGGTCTCGGGCGAGATGAAGTTGGTCGGACCGGTCAGGCCGAAGACGGGGGTGTAGTAGCGCTGGTCGTACTGGGCGCCGTAGGAGAGCTCGTGCTGGCCGTGCCAGTTGAAGAGGTTGGTCAGCTTCACGTTGGCCTGCTCCGACTCGTCCTTGGCCACGCCGCTGTAGCCGCCGCCGCCCAGCGAGTTGACGTAGTTGTTGTTGAGCAGGTCTGTGATGCCGGTGGTGGGGTCGTAGGTGTACTGGCTGGGGTCGGTCTGGTTCGAGGGGTAGACGTGGAACCCGTTGTAGATTTCCGTGGCCAGCGCGTAGCTGTACTGCCAGTTGTTCTGCGCCGAGGCGTTGTCGAAGGTCTGCCACTGGTGTTCGTGGTGGTAGCTCAGCACCACCTCGCTGAAGAACTTGGGCGACCAGGTGGAGTTCCACTGGACGGAGAGGTTGTTCGGCTCGTCCTTCAGGGTCCAGGGGGACGAGGACGCTATCAAGGTATCGAGGGCCCCGTACCGCCCCTCCTTGTCCACGTTGCCGAAGGTGCTGACCGCCAGCTTCTGGTTCGGGTTGATGTTCCAGGTCACCTTGAAGGCGTACTGCTGGTTGATCTGGTTGATGTCGGTGATCTGCTGTCCGTTGAAGACCGACTGGGCACCGCTGCCGTTGATAAAGAGATAGGGGTCCTGGGTCGTGGGCAGGGCGGTGTACTCCTTGAAGCGGTTGTAGTCGTAGCCCAGGTAGAACCAGAGCTTGTCCTTGATGAAGTAGCCGCCCAGGTCACCGCCCAGGTCGTACTGGGTGTGGCCGGCGTTGCCCTGGAGCTGGTTGTTGTAGCTGTAGGTGGTCTGCTTGGCCGAGTAGGTTGCGTTGGTGTAGTAGGCGTAGAGGGAGCCGTGGTACTCGTTGCCGCCGCTCCGCGTGATGGCGTTCACCACGCCGCCCATGGCGCCGCCGTACTCGGGGGGAATGCCGCCCGTGAGCACCTGCATGTCCTGGATGAAGTCGAAGTTGAGCATGGTGTCGTTGGTGTTCGGGGCGTTACCCATCGAACCGTTGGAGGAGATGCCGAGGTCCGTGTTGGTGATGTTCATGCCGTTGATCATGTACTGGTTCTCGGCGCCCGTGGAGCCCCCGATGGAGGCGTTGCCGGGCGTGGAGGAGCCCGAACTCACGGCGCTCGGCGCCAGGAAGACGATCTGGTTGGAATCGCGAGGGATCGGGATGGCGTTCACCATCTCGCTGGAGAGCGTGGCCCCGGTGGTGGTGCTCTTCAGGTTGATGATGGGGGCCGCGCTCGTAACCGTGATCTGCGTCTCGCCGGCGCTCAGGACGAAAGGCAGTTGCACCGCGGAACCCAGGGGAACGTCGATGTTCTTGCGCACCACCGTGTTGAACCCGGCGGCCGTGACCTTCACCTCGTAGCCGTGCCCCGCGGGAACGAAGGGGACGGTGTAGTTTCCTTCAACGTCCGTGGCGGTGCCCAGAAAGCCCTGGACCGCTGGACCCGTCACGTGGACAACCGCCCCGATGACGGGTTGGCCCGTGGAATCCGTAACCCTCCCTTGAATGGTACCGCTCGTGGTCTGGGCCCAGATGCCCAGGCCGCTCAAAAGCATTGCCACAACGAGCACGGCACTCAATCTGAGCGCTTGCTTCATCTCATAGCCTCCTGTGATGCTCCCCTCGGGCTGAATCTCTCCCTTCTCGTAGACCATAGGTGAATGAATGAACTTCCTTATGTCCTCCGAGAGCTTCCCAGGTGGTACCCGCCCCGGCGGAGGCCGGCCGCGCGACAACTCCTGGACGGCAGCAATCCACGGTTGAGATCGATGGTTCATCGCGTGTCGAACGATCTTCATGGGAAGGGCGCCCGGCCTGGGCGCGCCGTCGCTGGAACCGGACCGATGCGCTGCGGGCAGAGAGACTCCCCGCCGGATCCTGCCGATCACCGTTCCAGGGCCACGAAAAGAATGCAACGCCTCTGGCTCCTCTCGGCACGCACGCCGTTTAACCGGGCGACGGCCAGACAGACGGGTAGAGAATAGTGCATTCTTGTCTTGCCTGCAACGGGGCACTGCCAGCCCGGCCACAATGCAGCAATATCTTTATTTTTCAGTATGATACAAACACTTTGGGCGGCCATTTGTGCGCGGACGGCCTTTTTGACTTTGCCAACATGGCATTGTCATTATGGCAGGCCATTACGCGCAAATCCCTCACGATCGAATCCCACTGGCCATCTCAAAAGGATCGCCGCCGGAATGCAGTCGGCGGCGATCGATAAAATACAGCCATAATGGCGCACCCTCATCGGCTGAATGCGAAAGGTGCCGAGACTCCGTGGTCGTCCTCGTTGCGGATGGTGACCTGAACCGCCGTGCCCTTGGGCACCATGGCCTTCAGAGGGCCGCCCTTCT
>JAJXYW010000191.1 GCA_021780415.1 Acidobacteriota bacterium | reverse complement strand
CCACATCCCCATACTCGGCCTTCAAGATCTGGGCCAGCCCCATATCCACCGCGCTTACCACGCTCTGCGGCGTAATCCCATGCTCCTCGTTGTACGCCCGCTGAATCGCCCGCCGTCGATCTGTTTCGCCCATCGCCTGCCGCATCGAGTCCGTCACCCGATCCGCATACAGAATCGCCCGGCCCTCCACATGCCGCGCTGCGCGCCCCATCGTCTGGATCAGCGAGCCCGTCGAGCGCAGAAAGCCCTCCTTATCCGCATCCAGAATCGCCACCAGCGACACCTCCGGCAGATCCAGCCCCTCGCGCAGCAGGTTGATCCCAATCAGCACGTCGTACTCGCCCTTGCGCAGCCCCGCCAGCAGCCGCACCCGCTCCAGCGTCTCAATCTCCGAGTGCATATACCGGCACTTCACCCCCACCTCGGTGTAGTAGCCCGCGAGGTCCTCGGCCATCCGCTTGGTCAGCGTCGTCACCAGCACCCGCTCGCCCTTCTTTGCCCGGTCGCGAATCTCCGCCAGCAGGTCGTCAATCTGCCCCTTCACCGGCCGCACCTCCACCTCCGGGTCAATCAGCCCCGTCGGCCGGATCACCTGTTCCACCACCACGCCCGCCGCCCGCGTCAGCTCATACGGCCCCGGCGTCGCCGACACATAAATCGTCTGATGTACCCGGTTCTCAAACTCCTCAAACTTCAGCGGCCGGTTGTCCATCGCCGAGGGCAGCCGAAACCCGTAATCCACCAGGTTCTGCTTCCGGCTGCGATCCCCAAACCACATCCCGTGCACCTGCGGAATCGTAGCGTGGCTTTCGTCCACAAACAGCAGAAAGTCCCGCGGAAAGTAGTCCAGCAGCGTCGGTGGAGGCTCGCCCGGCAGCCGCCCGCTGAAGTGCCGCGAGTAGTTCTCAATCCCGTGGCAGTAGCCCATCGACTTGATCATCTCCAGGTCAAATCGCGTCCGCTGGTTCACGCGCTGGGCCTCCACCATCCGCCCCTCGGCCTCCAGCTTGCCCACCCACTCGTGCAGCTCCGCCAGAATCGACTCAATCGCCTCCGCCTTCCGCTCCGGCTGCACCACATAGTGGCTCTTGGGATAGATCGGCAGCCGCGCGTACTTCTGCTTCACCGTTCCAAACAGCGGATCAATCTGCGCCAGCGATTCAATCTCATCCCCGAACATCTCAATCCGGTAGGCGCTCTCGTCGTAGGTAGGGAAGACCTCAATTACGTCGCCCCGCACGCGAAACGTCCCGCGCCGGAAGTCCGTATCATTCCGCTCGTAGAGAATCTCCACCAGCCGCCGCGTAATGTCCTTGCGGCTGATCTGCTGCCCCTTTTCCAGCAGCAGCAGCATCCCGTAGTACGCCTCCGGTGACCCCAGGCCATAAATACAACTGACGGAGCTCACAATGATCGCGTCCCGCCGCTCAAACAAGCTCCGCGTCGCCGAGAGCCGCAGCTTGTCCAACTCCTCGTTGATCGTCGCTTCCTTTTCGATATACAGGTCACCCGCCGGAATGTACGCCTCCGGCTGGTAGTAGTCGTAGTAGCTCACGAAGTACTCGACCGCATTCCCCGGAAAGAACTGCTTGAACTCGTGGTAGAGCTGCGCCGCCAGCGTCTTGTTGTGCGCCAGAATCAGCGCCGGCCGGTTCGACTGCTCAATGACCTTCGCCATCGTGAAGGTCTTGCCCGACCCCGTCACGCCCAGCAGCACCTGGTGCTGCTCGCCCGCCGCCAACCCGGCCACCAGCTCCTCAATCGCCCGCGGCTGGTCCCCACGCGGCTTATACTGCGTCACAAGCTGAAAGTCCATGCCGGGATTCTAGCAGACGATTGGCGAAGACCAGGCGAAGATATGGCGACCCATTTGCTGCGTAGCGAAGTGAGTTCCCCCACAGACGATGGTTCGCGGGTGGCCCGGGTGCCGTAGTAGCAACCTGGATCATCCCAAAAATGATGGTTGCCCCAGGTGCCTCGCCCTTGGGCACCTGGGATAGGACGCAGACCCTCGATAGGTCACGCCCCCACCCCGTCTCGCACCATGGCAAGAACTTCGCTCTGAAAATTCAGGAACAGGTATACTTATGTTTGTGACGACTACCGCCCTGAACCCCACTTCTACAGGCAGTCAGGCTGGCGCTTCCCCCACAGAAAAGCGCGTGTTGCTCCTCAAACCCCGCGGCTTCTGCGCAGGCGTCGTGCGCGCCATCGACATCGTGCGCATCGCCCTTGAAACCTTCGGCGCGCCCATCTACGTCCGCCGCGAAATCGTTCATAACCGCTACGTGGTCAATGAGTTGGCGGAAAAAGGCGCGATCTTCGTCCATGAAATCGAAGAGGTCCCCGACGGCGCCCGCGTCATCTATTCAGCCCACGGTGTCTCCCCGGCGGTCCGCGAATCCAGCAAGGCCCGCCACCTCAAAGTCATCGACGCCACCTGTCCGCTCGTCACCAAGGTCCACATTGAGGCCGTCAAGTTTGCCCAACAGGGCTACTCGCTGGTCCTCATCGGCCACCGCGACCACGACGAGATTGAAGGCACCCTCGGCGAAGCGCCCAATGTCACGCAGGTCGTCTCCAACGTCGCCGACGTCGAGGCCCTGCAAGTGCCCGACCCCAATCGCGTCGCCTATCTCACGCAGACCACGCTCTCGCTCGACGAAGCCCGCGACATCATCCACGCCCTCAAGACCAAGTACCCCAACATTGCCGGCCCCCACTCGCAGGACATCTGCTACGCCACCGAGAACCGCCAGGTGGCCGTCCGCAACGTCGCCCACAACGCCGGTCTGGTCCTCGTCGTCGGCTCCACCAACAGTTCCAACTCCAACCGTCTTGTTGAAGTCTCGCGCAACCTTGGCACGGTGGGGTATCTGATTGATAACTACCAGGCCATCGATCCCGCTTGGCTCAAGGACATTTCGACGGTCGCCGTCACCGCCGGCGCCTCTGCCCCTGAAATCCTGGTGCAGGGCGTCATCGATTATTTGCGGCAAAATGGTTTTTCCAGCGTCGAAGAGGTCGAGGTCATGCCGGAGAATGTTCGCTTCGGCCTGCCTCCTGAGATTGTTCAGGCCATCGGAAGCGCCGGCGGCGCGCAGTCTGTTGCCGTCCAATAAGGAACCGGCCGCAGCGTCTGTCGGCAAT
>JAJXYW010000211.1 GCA_021780415.1 Acidobacteriota bacterium | reverse complement strand
GAGGAGGGCGAGCGGACTCATGGGGGCCTCGGCGGAAAGTGAGTGGGTGCAGTGTACTGCGGGATGGGGAGGGAAGAAAAGTCTGGCAGGACCGGAGCATCTTCTTGTGGATTTCTGCATCATATTAGTTGACAGTAAGTCACTCACATGCGACTCTAGTGAGGGTTGGACAAGAGTTTCGAGCCAAGGGGCTTGTTTTTAGGGCTATGGCTACAAAAAGGATGAGGTCAGGTTATGGGAAAGATTATTGGAATTGATCTGGGAACGACCAATAGCTGCGTTGCGGTGATGGAGGGCGGCGAGCCCAAGGTCATTCCTAACGAAGAGGGTGGTCGGACGACACCGTCGATTGTTGCGTTTACGAAGAGCGGAGAGCGGCTGGTGGGTATGGTCGCGAAGCGGCAGGCGATCACGAATCCGGAGAATACTGTGTATTCGATCAAGCGCTTCATGGGCCGCCGGCTGAACGAAGTGGGCGACGAGATGAAGATGGTGCCCTACAAGGTGGTGGCCAAGGGCGACAATGTGGCCGTGATGGCGCAGGGGAAGGAGTTTACCGCGCCGGAGGTCTCGGCGATGATCCTGCAGAAGCTGAAGAAGGCGGCTGAGGATTATCTGGGGCAGAGTGTGACCGAGGCTGTGATTACGGTTCCGGCGTACTTCAACGATGCGCAGCGGCAGGCGACGAAAGACGCTGGCAAGATTGCCGGGCTGGACGTGAAGCGCATTGTGAATGAGCCGACGGCGGCGGCGCTGGCGTATGGGCTCGACAAGAAAAAGGACGAGACGATTGCCGTGTATGACTTTGGCGGCGGAACGTTCGATATTTCGATTCTTGAGGTTGGCGATGGCGTGATCGAGGTGAAGTCGACCAACGGGGATACGCACCTGGGCGGCGATAACCTTGACCAGCGGATTGTGGATTGGCTGATCTCGGAGTTCAAGACGGAGACGGGCCTGGACTTGACGGCGAAGGGCAATGAGATGGCGCTGCAGCGGTTGAAGGATGCTGCGGAGCGCGCCAAGATCGAGCTCTCGACCGCGCAGGAGACGGAGATCAATCTGCCGTTCGTTACGGCGGATGCCAGCGGACCGAAGCATTTGGTGCGCACGCTGAGCCGCGCGAAGCTGGAGGCGCTGGTCGATGACCTGCTGCAGAAGTCGGTTGGACCGAGCAAGCAGGCGCTGAAGGATGCGGGCATCGATGCGAGCAAGATCGATGAGGTCGTGCTGGTTGGCGGACAGACGCGTATGCCGGCGATCCAGGAGTTGGTGAAGAAGCTGTTCGGGAAAGAGCCGCACAAGGGCGTGAACCCGGATGAAGTTGTAGCCATCGGTGCTGCGGTGCAGGCTGGCGTGCTGTCGGGCGATGTGAAGGACCTGCTGCTGCTGGATGTGACTCCGCTGACGCTGAGCATTGAGACGATGGGTGGCGTTGCGACGGGGATGATTCCGCGCAACACGACGATTCCGACGAAGAAGTCGGAGACGTTCTCGACGGCCGCGGATAACCAGACCGAGGTTGAGGTCCACGTGATGCAGGGCGAGCGGCCGATGGCGGCGCAGAACCGGACCCTGGGCAAGTTCAAGCTGGGCGGCATCATGCCGGCTCCGCGGGGCGTGCCGCAGATCGAGGTGACGTTCGACATCGACGCGAATGGCATTCTGAATGTTCATGCGAAGGACAATGCGACGGGCAAGGACGCGAAGATTGTGATTACTAGTTCTTCGGGTCTGAGCAAGGAAGAGGTCGAGCGCATGGCGAAGGATGCCGAGGCGCACGCGGCCGAGGACAAGGAAGCCAAGGAGAAGATCGAGGCGCGGAACCAGCTCGATTCCATGGTGTACAACGTTGAGAAGATGCTGAAGGAAGGCGGCGAGAAGGTCGCGGCTTCGGACAAGAGCGAGGTTGAGAGTGCGCTTGCTGAAGCGAAGACTGCGCTGACTGGCGAGTCGGGTACGAGCGAGCTGAACGCGGCTCGCGAGAAGCTGACGACGGCAAGCCACAAGCTGGCGGAGGCTGTGTACAAGGCCAATGCGGCGGCTCCGGCGGAAGGTGCTCCGGTGGACGGAGCTTCGGCTGGAAGCAGCGAAGAGGCAAAGAAGGATGAAGGCGTCATCGATGCGGAGTATGTGGACGCCGAGAAGTAAGAGAGATGTAGTAGAGCGTAAGTAGTAAGGAATAGTAAGACGTGCAGATGAGGAGGGGCTTCGGCTCCTCCTCAGTTGTATAGGCGGCTGGCGGCGGAAGTGGCCGCAACGCGACGAATGGATGGGTTTCGTGTTTAAGGAGACGGAGGTGGCGCTATGACAAACGACAGGGACGGCGAGGAACAGCGGGACCAGACGTGGCCGGGAATGGTGCGCTGGGATTTGGGTGGAGCCAGTGCCCATGGGCGAGAGACGCTGTGGCAGTGCGATGCCGTGCGCGCGGGCAGGCTGTATGAGCGGAGGGTGTTTGCCAGCCGCGAAGAGGCGGAGGCGTTTGTGGTGTGGATGCAGCAGCGGGAGCCGGATCAGATATTTAATGTCGAGGCGATCAAGGCGAGTACGGTTTGGAATTGAGATCGTTTCGGGCACCCACGATTGGAGGCGGGGTTGTTGTGGCGTGGCGAAGGAGTAGATGAGGATCTCCGCTGCGGCTTCGCCTTCAGTTGAGAGGACGTAGGGTGGAGGTGACGGATTCCTGCGGTCGATGAAGACTCTGCGAGCGGCTTGAGGTCTATTCACGAAGCGCTGGGTGGAGTAAGTTTGGAAGAAAGCTATGGCGACGAAGACGAAAGATTATTACGGCACGCTGGGCGTGAAGAAGACGGCGACGGCGGAAGAGATTCGCAAGGCGTTTCGGAAGCTGGCGCGGAAGTATCACCCGGATGTGAATCCCGGCGACAAGAAGGCGGAGGAGAAGTTCAAGGAACTCTCCGAGGCTAACGACGTGCTGAGCGATGAGAAGAAGCGGAAGATCTACGACCAGGTGGGGTTCTACTCGGACAATATTGATGCTGCGACGGCGGAGGCCTATGCGCGCGGCGGCGGTGCGCCGGGTGGTGGGTATGGTGCGGCCGGATATGGCGGAGCGGGCGCTGCGGGTGGACGCGGGCAGGGTGTTCCGTTTGATTTTCAGGGGTTCGATTTTTCAGGGTTTCAGGGCGGCGGGAAAGCTGCGTCGCGCGGGGCGAGTAGTGAGGGGTTTGGGGGAAGCTTCAAGGACGTGTTTTCGGGGATGTTTGGCGGGGGAGGGCGGCAGGCGAGGGGGCCGCAGCCGGGGACCGACCTGGAGTATCAGGTGGAGATCGATTTCTGGACGGCGATTCGTGGCGGAGTGACGCGGTTGGAGATTCATAGACAGGAGCAGTGCCCGACGTGCAAGGGCAAGGCGGTGATGGGCGGGAGCATGGAGTGCCCGGAGTGCCATGGGTCGGGGCAGGTGACGCAGATGGGCGGGCGGATGAAGTTCAATATCCAGTGCCCGCGGTGCGGTGGGTCGGGGAAGGTGCAGAATGCTTGCCCGACGTGCGAGGGAGCGGGCGTGGTGACGAAGCGCGAACCGCTGTCATTCAATATCAAGGCGGGGACGCGGGATGGGCAGAGGATTCGGCTGGCCGGGAAGGGGAATGCCGGGACCGAGGGCGCGCCGGCGGGGGACCTGTATCTGATCATCAAGGTGGCGGGGCATAAGCTGTTTCACCGCGTGGGCGATGATATTCATATCAGCGTGCCGGTGACGGTGATGGAGGCCGCGCTGGGGGCGAAGATCGACGTGCCGACGGTGGATGGAGTGGGGACCGAGTCGGGACGGGCGACGCTGAAGATTCCGCCGGGGACGCAGACCGGGCAGAAGCTGCGGATGCGCGAGAAGGGCGTGGTGAGCGCCACGCGCGAGGGGCATCGCGGAGACCAGATTGTAGAGGTGAAGATTGTCGTGCCGAAGGTGCAGGATGAGCGGTCGAAGGAGATTTTAAGGGAGTTGCAGAAGCTGAATCCGGAGGACCCGCGGGCGGAGTTGCTGGCGGGGGTATAGGGCGCGTCGAAAGGGCTGAGGTCCGGGACTAATCTTGGTGGCAAGGGCAGGTGCAGAAGCAGATTCCTCCGCTGCGCCGCGGTTGAGATGACAGAGTGTGTTGGATATTGCTGGTTGGGGTTAGAGTTCGTTCGGGGATTTGGGGAGGATGAGGTGGTTGGTGAGGGCGTTGGCGTATTGGACGAGTTCGGGGCTCAGGGGGGCGAAGTGGGCGGCTAGCCAGGCCTGGGGGGAGATGGTGATTTCGGCGCGACCGCAGGCTACGGCGTGGTAGATGCGGTTGGCGGCGTGTTTGGCGGTGACGGCGAGGAGTGGGTTCCTGGCGGCGAAGTTGAACCAGCGGCGCTCGGCTTCGGTGTTGCCGAGGAAGTGGGCGTGGGCTTCGCCGCCGGTGCGCATGAGGCCGGGGCAGACGGTGGTGACGCGGATGCCTTTGTGGCGGAGTTCGGCGTGGAGGCCTTCGGAGAAACCGACCAAGGCGAACTTGGCGGCGGTGTAGGGGAGCATGTGGGGGGTGGCGATCTTGCCGCCGATGGAGGCGATGTTGACGATGGAGGCGCGGCGCGAGCCGGAGAGAGCTTGCTGCTGGCGCATGTGAGGGAGGGCGGCCCAGGTGGTGTAGAGGGCGGCGAAGAAGTTGACCTGCATGGTGCGCTCGAAGATGTCGAGGGTCTGGGATTCGATGGGGCCGATGTCGATGATGGCGGCGTTGTTGATGAGGACGTCGATGCGTTGGAAGCGGGCGATGGTCTCGGTGATGAGACGCTGGCACTCTTCGGGTTTGGAGAGGTCGGCGGCGACGAGGTGGAAGTCTTCGGGATGGAGGTGAGGGGATTGGGTGAGGATGGTGGCCTGGGCCTGCTGGAGTTCGGCGAGGTTGCGGGAGGCGAGGACGAGGCGGACGGGGGTGCGGGCGAAGCGGGAGGCGATGGCGAGGCCGAGACCGCGGGAGCCTCCGGTGACGACGACGACGGGGCTGGGGCCGTTGGCGTTGGCGGGGGCGAGTTTGCGGGAGCGGACGGCGCGGACGACGAGGACGGCGGCACCGGTGGCGACGACGGCTGAGGCGATGGAGGCGACGGCGATTCCTGCGGCGGTGGCAGCGGCAGCGAGGGTGGCGAGGTTGAGGCGGCTCATAGGTGAATTATGATGCCAAACGAGGAGCCGGGGTGCACGGTAACGATGGAAAGGAGGTATTCTTCAGGCGATGGCTACGAAACGGAAGTCCAAAGGCGCGTACATGATCTCGGCGGTGGCGGAGATGTATGAGATTCATCCGCAGACGCTGAGGCTGTATGAACGCGAGGGGTTGCTGCGGCCTTCACGGTCGGATGGAAATACGCGGCTGTATACGGACGAGGACCTGGAACGGCTGGAGTTTATTTTGAGCCTGGCTCGGGATATGGGCGTGAATATGGCCGGGATCGCGATCGTGCTGCAGATGAGGGAGCGCATGGAGGAGATGAACCGGCAGATGCAGGGGTTCGTGGACTATGTGCGGACCGAGATGCTGACGCGGATTCAGGAGCAGGCGCCGCAGCCGGGGCTGGTGCCGTTCAGGAAGAAGAATAGGGGATAGGGGATAGAGTGTAGAGGATAGAGAAGGCCCGTCGCGTAGACTTGGGGTGGTGCTGGCTGCGGTGGGTGGCTGGTGATTTTGGACTGGTCTGGTGCGATGAAGGTTTTTCTGGAAGTGATTTTCTGGGTGGCGGCGGTGGGGTCGGTCACCTCTTCGATCTACTGCGGGATGGTGCTGGCGGCGGCGGCGCGGTTTGGGCTGCGCAAGCGGCGGGAGCAGCGGGCCGTCGCGGATTTTCTGCCGAGCGTGAGTATGCTGAAGCCGTTGCATGGGACCGAGCCGGGGATGGAGCAGAATATTGCGTCGTTCTTTGAGCAGGAGTATCCGGGGGAGTGGGAGCTGCTGTTTTGCGCGCGGCATGAGACGGATGAGGGGTTGAAGCTGGCGCGAGCGGTGGGGCAGCGGTATCCGCAGGTGGATGCGCGGTATGTGACGTGCGGGGAGCCGACGCCGAAGTTTCATAATGCGAAGGTGTTTTCGCTGGCGAAGATGGATTCGGTGGCGAAGAACGATTTGTATGTGACCAGCGATGCGGATGTGCGGGTGGAGAAGAACTACCTGCTACGCATGGTGCAGAACCTGAAGGACCCGGAGATGGGGATTGCGAGCTGCATCTATCTGGGGACGGCGCAGCCGGATACGGGCAATGGCGGGCCGGGGTTTGCATCGCAACTGGATGCAGTGGGAAAGAGCGTGGAGATGAGCTCGGGCGTGCTGGTGGCGGACATGCTGGAGGGCACGAAGTTTGCGCTGGGCGCGACGATGGCGGTGCGCAAGAAGAGCTTTCAGGATGTGGGCGGGTTCGATGAGCTGGGACAGTTTTATGCCGATGATTTTGTGATTGGGAATCGCCTGGCAGAGCAGGGTAAGGGCGTGAAGATGGCGACGTACATTATCCGGCTGATGGTGCAGGATTCGCCGTTCTGGCTGAGCTTTCGGAACCAGCTGCGGTGGATGCAGAGCACGCGGCGGTCGCGGCCGTGGGGGCATCTGGGGAGCGGGCTGACGTTTGCGATGCCGTTTGGGCTGCTGGGGCTGGCGTGGGGATTGTTGAGTGGTCATGCGGTGCTGGGCGTGGTGTGGATTGGCGCGATGGTGGTGAATCGGTGGCTGCAGGCAGGGGCGATCCTGGGGGTGCTGGGGGACCCGGATATTTTGTATAACGCGATGATCTATCCGCTGCGGGATCTGCTGGGGTGGGTGCTTTGGGTGGGGAGTTATGGCGGGGAGAATTTTTATTATCGTGGGAAGGTGTACAAGCTGAAGGACGGCGGGCGGGTGGAGGAGTAGAGAGTTGCCGGTTGCAGGTTCTCAGTTGTCAGTTCTCAGTTGTCAGCAGGGAGAGACTTTGCCTTTACTGAGAACTGAGAACTGAGAACTGACAACGCTCCTATGGTTACTGGTTGCCGGTTCCGCCCATGCCGCTCATGCCCTTCATGTGGTGATGTTGTGCGGCGATGGCCAGGGCGAACTCGCTTCCAGCCTCGAGTTTGAAGTTGTCTTTTTTGGTGGAGACGAAGACGCCGGAGTTTCTGCTGGCAATCTTGCTGTGAAGGTCAACGCCGGAGAGAGCGTCGATCTGATCAACGGCCAGGGTGCCATTGTTCCAGGTGTTGGGGACTTCATCGCCACGGGGGACGGGATAGTCCTCGGAGCTCACGGTCTCGGGAGCGTAGATGCCGACGATGGTGGCCTTGATGGGGACGACCTGCCCGTCCTTGAGGTTGGCGTGGGTGAAGCGGAGCGCGAATTTGGAGGTGCCGCCGACATTCATGTCATCGGCAACGACGCGGCCTACGAGGACGGTGCCTTCGGGGAGCAATGGGCCGTTGTCGAGTTGGACTTTCTTGGCGAGCTTGGCGCGGAATTCATTGCCGGGCTTTACCTTGTTGGAGTCGAGATCGCGGTCGAGCGCGGCGCGCGCGCGCACCATGCGCATGGCCTCACGCATTCCGTGCGGGGCAGTGGCGCTGCTCTGCGAGGGGGATGCAGCGTCGGATTGAGCGAAGGCAGGAAGGTTGGAGGCGGGAAGCAGAACAGCGAGGGAGAGCGCTGCGATGGAAAGAGGTAGTGGGGACTGGAATTTCATTCAAGGCTCCTTGGTCTCCGATGAATGGCGGAGGCGCTAGGGAGTTTAGAGGAGCCGTGCGGCGGGCTGGTTGTCCTGCAGCGATGGAGTTGTCAGTTCTCAGTTGTCAGTTTTAAGTGGGCGAAAGTTTGCCTTCTCTGAGAACTGGCAGCTGAGAAGGCTTATTGGTTGGTGAGGATGGTCTTGCCGCCGGAGGTGGCGAAGGCGTGGACGGGGCCGAAGGGGGAGAGGTCGGCAGTGCGGGCTTCGGGGTGGTAGGTGAGGAGGAAGATGCGGCGGGGGCCGTGCCAGAGGGCGCGGAGGTCGGCATCGGTGGGGAAGATTTTAGGCGCGTCGGGGTAGAAGCTGCCGAACCAGGGGCCATTGACGCGGCCATTGACGAGGAGGATGGGGGCGGCGGTGGGGGGGGTGTAGAAGAGCAGCGTGGAGCCGCTGGTGAGTTCGCCGTCGATGAGGATGAGGTCGTTGGGGCGGAGTTGGGCGTCGATGGCGAGGGCGAGGTCTTTGGAGCCGAGGATGGGGTAGAAGCGGACCAGGCCCTCGTGCGCGGCGAGGAGGACGCCGGTCATGGAGGCGGCGATGAGGAGGTTGGCGGCGAAGGTGCTGCCGCGGCGACGGACCAGATAGGCGATGGGGCCGAGGGCGAGCATGCAGAGGGCGACGGTGATGAGCGGGCCGCGGAAGAAGCCCATGGCCTGGCCGGTGAGGTCGAAGACGTGGCCAAGGGAGAGGTTGTAGAGCGCGGGGTTGGAGCTGAGGACGTCGTTGAGGGTGGCGCCGGGGTGGGGCGAGGGGGCGGTGAGGGCGAAGTAGCCGCAGAGCAGGAAGAGGACGGAGCCGAGAGGGACGAGGAAGTAGAGGCTGCCGCGTAGGGCTTCGCGGGCTGCGTCGATGCGCGTGGTGAGGTTGGCGTCGGCGGCGGCGAGGAGGCCCCCGACGAGGAGGGCGAGGGCGGGGAGGGCGGGGAGGTGGTAGTACTCCTGACGCGAGGAGAGGGTGAAGAAGCCGAGGATGATGCAGGCCCAGAGGAGGCAGGCGAGAGCGGCCTCGCGCTGGCGGTCCTGCACCTGGTCGGCCCACCCATGCGCAGAGGCGCGTATGGGCGGGGCACCCGCGCTTTCGTGGGAGAAGTTGGCGTCGGAGTCGAAGCGGAAGGTGGCTTCGGGGTCGGAGGTGGGGCGGGGGCTGCGGAGGGTGCGGAAGGCGTTGAGGAGGGCGGCGGGAAGGAAGGCTACCCAGGGGAAGAGCCAGAGGGCGAGCAGGAGCCAGAAGAGGGGGATGGGGACCTGGCCGTAGTCGTGGGGGATGCGGCGACCGAGGAAGCGGGCGATGTGCTCGTTGTAGAGATAGAACCAGGCCCAGCCGGCGTGGGCAGGGAGGCCAACGCCGGGCGGCATCGCGATGGGGGGATTGCGGAGCGCGGCGAGGATGTGCCAGGGGGACGCGATGGCGAGAAAGACGAGGGTCGAGGGGATGAGGTGGAGCTTGCGGAGGAGGCTTAGTTGGCGGGTGAAGGCCAGGTAGAGAAAGACGAAGCCGAGCGGGAAGACGATTCCGATGAGGCCCTTGGTGAGGAGGTTGAGGGCGGTGACGGCGGCGAAGCCGAGGCAGGGGAGAAGGGCGGAGTCCTGCGCGGATGGCGGAGAGCTTCGCGTGGTGGCGCCGGCTGCATCTGACCCCACCCATGTCGACGATGGTGCCGTCGCCATGAATGGGGCACCCGGGGGCTGCGCTGTGGAGCGTCGCTGGATGCGGTCGAGGGCGATGAGGAAGAGATGGACGGAGAGGGTCATCCAGAGGGCGAGGAGGATGTCCGGGATGTAGAAGCGGGTGTAGAGATAGGGGCCGAGGGAGGTGGCGAGGGCAAGGGCGGCGTAGAGGCCCGCGCGGTCGTCCTGCGCGGACGGAGAGAGGCTTCGCGTGGTGGTTGGGGGAGAAGCTGTGCCGGAGTAGAAGCGGATGCCGAGGGCGTAGACGGCGAGGAGGAGAGCGAGGACGCCGAGGGCTAGGGGGAGACGGGCGGCCCAGTCGTGGATGCCGAAGAGGTGCATGGAGCCGGCCGCCATCCAGTACATGAGAGGGGGCTTGTCGAAGAAGCGGATGCCGTCGATGGTGGGGGTGATGAAGTCGTGGCGCTGGAGCATCTCGCGGGCGATCTGGATGTAGATGGAGTCGACGTCATCGAGGAGGCCGGGGGTGAAGAGGCCGCCGAGCTGGAGGATGGCCCAGAAGGCGAAGATGAGCGCAAGCGAGGAGGTGCGCCAGTTGCGTTGCGGCGGGATGTGGTTCGTCGGGATGGGGTGCGTAGAGGTCACTTGATGCGTGGGGCTTCCATTGAACGTTATGGATGGTTGAGGGGTCGGTCGGTGATGAGAGCTTTGCCGGAGGTTTGCTGGAGGATGATCTGGCGGGAGCCGAGGAGGTGGTCGATGTCGTCGCGCTTTTCGAGCGGGACGAAGAGGAGTTTGCGGGGGCCAGTGCCCCATTGGGCGAGGAGGTCGGCGGAGGTGAGGAAGATGGGCGGGGCGTCGGGGAAGGTGCTGCCGAAGTACATGGAGGTGGTGCGGCCGTCGACCAGATCGACGCGGCGGTTGAGATAGAAGGGGATGGAGGAGCCGAAGGCCTGGTCGCCGTAGATGAGAATTTCGTTGTGGGGGGAGATCTGGCCGGAGCGCTCGAGGGACTGGATGGTCTGCGCGAAGTTTGCTGAGGAGAGCATGGGGTTGAAGCGGACGAAGGCGATGTGCGCGGCTACGAGGAAGACGGTGCTGGTGGAGGTGACGGTAAGGATTGAGGCGAGCGAGCGGCGGCGGGCGTGGAGGAACCACGCAGTCGGTGGGCCGATGAGGAAGGCGAGGAGGGCGAGCGCGGCGGGGAGCCGCAGGGCGGCGAAGGATGGGCCGGTGAGGTCGAAGAAGTGCGACATGGAGAGGGTGTAGTCGCCGACGTTGCGGTGGGCGAGGAGGTCGCCGATGTCGGGGACGAAGGAGAGGCGGCGGGCGGACCAGAGGCCGTAGGCCAAGGCAGTGGCGATGGCCAGGCCGAGGGCGGTGTAGGCAGCGAAGGTGAAGGTGAGGGCGCGGCGGAGGGTGGGGTCGAGGGGGGCGCGCTCGATGGAGGTGAGCGCAGCGGCGAGGAGCATCAGGAGCGGGAGATAGACGGGGAAGGTGTAGTACTCCTGGTTGGTGGAGAGCGAAAAGAAGACGAGGACGAGTGCGGAGAAGATGAGCAGGAGGAGGATGGTCTGCTGGCGGAAGGTGGGTGGCGCTGCGAGGGAACTGCGGGTCTCTCCGCTGCGCCAAACGATGGAGCCGTTTGACTCCGGTCGAGATGACAGATTCGTGGGGGTGCGGGAGATGAGGCTGCGGCGTTTGCGCCAGGCGAGGATGAGGGCGGCGGGGGCGAAGAGGCTCCAGGGAAAGAGCCAGACGAGGTGGAGAGACCAGTAGAGATAGCCGGGGAGCTTGTTGTAGTCGCGGGGGATGCGGCGGCCTAGGAAGCGGAGGACGTGCTCGTTGATGAAGTAGAACCAGAAGAAGCCGTGGCCGTTGACGCCGCCCGTGTTGCGCAGGCCGGCGAGGATATGCCACGGGGCTGCGATGGCGAGGAAGAGAAGGAAGCCGGTGACGGGTCGGAGACGTCGCCAGAGGTGGAGTTGGCCGGTCCAGAAGAGGAAGAGGAAGGCGGTGGCGAAGACGAAGACGATGGCGACCAGGCCCTTGGTGAGGACAGCGAGGGCGATGGCAGACCAGAGGGCGTAGGGGTAGACGCTAGTGGTCCATTGAGACTTTGCGTCCCACTCATCCGCGATAGAGCCGCGTATGAGTGGGGCACCTATGGGGGCTGGGGATTCGAGTGAGCGGAGGAGGGCGTAGAGGGCGAAGGCGAGGAGGAGGGAGAGAAGTGCGTCGGGGATGAAGACGCGGGTGAAGAGAAAGACACCGGCGGAGGTGAGGATGAAGAGGGCGGTGTAGAGGGCGGCGTGCTGGTCGGCGGAGGGGAAGGCTCGGCGGGACCAGGCGTAGCCGAGCAGCGCGAGGCCGAGGATGGTGAGGGCAAGAGGAAAGTGGACGGCGAAGGCCGCGGTGTCTTCGGTGTGCTGGCTGAGCGCGTAGGACTGGGGATGGGGTGCGAGGAGGCGAAGGCTGAGGGCGGTGATCCAGTAGGGGAGGGGCGGCTTTTCGAGGTAGCGGATGCCGTCGACGTGGAGGGTGACCCAGTCGCCGGTGGAGAGCATGGCCTGGGCGGCCTGGGCGTGGGTGGCGTCGGCATCGTCGAGGAGAGGCGGGGTGAAGGCAGCGGCGACGTAAAGGATGAGCCAGAGACCGAGGAGGATGAGGACGTGGGTGAGCGGCCAGCGGGAACGGGGAGGAGATGCAGGCGGAGATTGATGGGAGATTGGGTTGGGCTGCATGTCGGGTGTGGTGGCCATGAGTGCGGTTGGATGGTGCGATTGAATGGCCCGAGTTGGCGGGCCGGAGATGGGCTGTCTCCTAAGCATAACGAAGGTGGGAGGGTTGTAGGTTGGGGTGAGATTGATCGGAGGGAGTCAGGGGGTGGTCGAGAGGGGTAGGGAACGGGTTTTCCACCGCACGGGACGTGTAAGGATGCAGGTAAGATGCCAACTTTTGCAGCTATCGATATCGGATCCAACTCATGCAGGCTGGCGATTGCGTCGATGCAGGGGCATCGGCTGAAGACGTTGTTTGAAGACCGCGAGGTGACGCGGTTGGGGGAGAGCGTCTTTGAGACGGGGGTGATCTCGCCGGAGGCAATGGCGAATACGATCAAGAC
>JAJXYW010000045.1 GCA_021780415.1 Acidobacteriota bacterium | reverse complement strand
CAAGACCGGGGTCGCAGTGGTTGACGTATCCCGCGAAGAAGCTGACCTGCAGCAACACGGTCAACATGCCGCAACGCATACCGAGGAACAAACGCAATGACGCTCCGCGCGGTTGTCCAAACAGGCGGAAGGCAAAGCCTGCTCACCAACCCATTGCTCAGGCTTTGATGGGCTCGATTTTTCGGTCTCCGAGCCTATTTATGCATCCTAGAAGCTGCCTTAGCGTGGGAGGGCGAAGGCAATGTAGGCGCCGCCGGTGGGGGATTTGGGGTCGCGTCCGCCGCTGGAGGCGATGACGACGTACTGACGCCCATTGACCATGTACGTGGACGGCGTGGCCATGCCGGCGAAGGGCAGCGTGGTTTGCCAGAGGAGCTGGCCGGTGGAGGCGTCGAAGGCGCGGAACTGGCGGTCGTAGACGGTGGCTCCAATGAAGAGCACGCCGCCGGCGGTGACGATGGGGCCGCCGTAGTTTTCACTGCCGGTGTTGGCGATGCCCTGGCGGGCGAGGTCGGGGTATTCGCCGAGAGGAATCTTCCAGAGGTATTTTCCTGTTTTGAGATCGATGGCGTTGAGCGTCCCCCACGGGGGCGCGATGGCGGGGTAGCCGTCGGGGTCGAGAAATTTGCGATAGCCGGTGAAGGTGTAGGCGTCGGCACCGGGTGCGGTGGCAGCGGGCGAGGCGAGCGCGTCATGCACGCCGAGCCAGGCGAGCAGGTCGGCGAGAGGCTTGCCTGCGATGTCGGGCTGCGGGGGCATGAGCTTGCCGCCCTGTTGAATGAGATGCGTGAGCTGGGCGGTGGTGAGTCGGTTGGCGACACCGAAAATGGCCGGGAACGACGGCGGGACGCCCTGCAAGTGGTCGCCGTGGCAGAGGGCGCAACGCTGCTGATACGTGGGATCGACAGGGCTGCTGGGGGCTTGAGTGTCAGGCGCGGCGGCGAGCTCTTTCACGTCACTGGCGGAGACGGGTGTGGCAAGGAAGCTGAGGAGCGCGGCGAGGCCTGGGGCGTCAATGTTGGGGAATGCGGGCATGCGGCCGCTGCCGTTGCGGATGTTGCCGGTGATCTTCTTCTGCGGCATGCGGGCGGTGATGCCGACGAGCGAGGGGAATGCGGGCGGCGAGCCAGCGCGGTTGATGCCGTGGCACATGGCGCACTGGCTGCGGTAGAGCTGCTCGCCGGGGCTGCCGGTGCGAGAGGCGGGGATGAGGCCGCCGGTCCATGCCATCTCGGTTTCGTTGACGTAGAGGATGTTGGTGGCGGGGTCGATGGCGGGACCGCCCCACTCCGCGCCGCCGTCAAAGCCGGGAAAGACGACGGTCTGCTGGCCGACGGCAAGGGGAACGAACTGGCCGTTGCTGCGGAAGGTGCGGAAGGTCGTGAGCGCCCAGTCGTGCGCCTGTGGCGTTCGGTTGGTGAGCATGTTTTCTGTGAGCAGTTGACGGCCGAAGGGTTCGGGCGCGTCGGGGACGGGTTGCGTGGGCGAGGTGACTTCGCCAGGGACGCTGCTGGGCGGGAACGGGTGCTCGTGGATGGGAAAGAGCGGCTGACCGGTGAGGCGATTGAAGACCCAGAGATAGCCCTGCTTGGTGGTCTGGGCGAGGGCGGGGATGGATTGGCCGTCGCGCTGGAGGGTGAAGAGCGCGGGCGGCGAGGGGAAATCGCGATCCCATATGTCGTGGTGGACGCCCTGGAAGTGCCAGAGGTGCTTGCCGGTGTTGGCGTCGAGGGCGAGGAGGGTGTCGGCGAAGAGGTCGTTGCCAACGCGATCGCCGCCGTAGAAATCCATGACAGCGGAACCGGTGGGTGCGTAGACGATGCCATGCTCGGCGTCGAGCGCCATGCCGGCCCAGTTGTTGGCGGCGCCGGCGGTTTGCCAGGCGTTGGGAGGCCAGGTGTCGTAGCCGAACTCGCCGGGGCGCGGAATGGTGCGGAAGCGCCAGACAAGCTGGCCGGTGCGGACGCTGTAGGCGCGGATGTCGCCGGGCGGGGCGGGATGGGTTTCAGGATCGCGGCCGCCGACGATGATGAGGTCTTTGTAGATGATGCCGGGCGAGGTGAGGACGGTGGACTGAACCTGAT
The DNA here is from genome assembly GCA_021780415.1 of Acidobacteriota bacterium. The sequence continues at coordinate 1,108 of JAJXYW010000045.1, read as the reverse complement.
AGTCGCCGCGGAGGTCTTTGCGGAGGTCGATGCGGCCCTGTTCGCCGAAGGTGGAAATGGGGCGGCCGGTGGCGGCGTCGAGGCAGTAGAGGTAGTTCATAATGCCGGCGAGGAGGCGGGGATGGCTGCCGCCGTCTTGCGCGTCGGGCCAGTACGCGAGGCCGCGGACGGGCTGCGTGCCGGCGATGCCGGAGTCGAACTGCCACTTGAGCTGGCCGGTGGCGGCATCGAGGGCGATGACTTTTTGCTTGGGCGAGTAGGCGTAGAGGGTGCCGCCGATGACGAGGGGGTTGGTCTCCATGTTGCCGGTGTCGCCGGTGTCGTAGCGCCAGGCCTGGGTGAGCTGGGCGACGTTGCTGCGATTGATCTGGGTGAGCGCGGAGTAGTGCGCGCCGTCGGAGCCGCCGTTGTAGACGGACCAGTCGGCGGATTGGGATGGGGATTGCGCGCGAGCGAGCGGGACGGCGAAGAGGACGGAGCAGAACGTGATGAGAGCGGGACGCGGGAACATGCGGCGGAATCTCCGGGGATGAAAAGGACGGAGCGATTGTTACACTCCCGCCGCGCGGATGGAAAGAGCGGCGGGCACGTGCCCGCCGCGCATGGCACGGTCGCGCATCGCGCTGGTTGACTCCCGACGCCGGCAGGCATAGGATGCGGAGCCATCCGGGCTCATCCTTCTCCGAAGGGAGTCAGACGATGTATTCACGTGTCATCACCTGCGAAATTCAGCCGGCGCACATCCACGAGTTTCGCACCGTTGTGAATGAGGAACTGCTGCCGCGCATCGAGCAGCAACCGGGGTTTCTGGAAAATATCGAGTCAGTGGACTCAGCTACGGGCAAGTATTGCTGCATGACGCTTTGGGAGAACGAAGCGTCAGTGAAGAATTACGACAACGGCCTGTTCCAAGAAATTGCGGCGAAGCTGGCGCCGATGATGCAAGGCGCGCCCACGGTGCAGACGCTGCCGGTGGACAACGCTTCCGCACAGCACGTGAGGGCGGGCAAACTCGTCGCGGTATAAGGCAAGGACATTTGTGAGCAAAGACCTGGCTTGCGCTGGGCGTGCGTGGATCTCTGTGCGCGGATGGAACGGGATACGTTTT
>JAJXYW010000063.1 GCA_021780415.1 Acidobacteriota bacterium | reverse complement strand
CTCAAGGGGTTGTTGGCGACATAGGCGTAGCGGTTCATGCTCTGTGGATTGGTGGGATCGACGGCCGCCATGCCGGAGGGGTCGGGCGAGACCCACCGTCCCTGCGAGGGGCTGAGGCGGCGGAAGGTGAAGTCGTAGAGGCTGGGAACGGTGTCGGAGTTCTGGCCGGTGAACGAGGGGTCAGCCGTGCCGGAAGCCGCGTACTGCTCGCCGAAGGGCGCATAGGCGGTGCTGGAATCCAATCCCCTGGATGACGTGGAGGTCAGTCGCGAGCTGCCCAGCCAGTCCGCATGGCGGTAGTAGGCAAGGCCAGATGCGTTGTACACCGCCGTGCCCCCGCCGGGAAGCGGTACGAACGCCGTGGTCAGGGAGGTTCCGTTCATGAGCGCCGTCTTGCCTATTGGGCTGTACAGGGTCTGAGTATACGCGCAGGTGCTTTGCCTGCGTGCGAGACGAGGCGCACGGGTCGCGCACCAAGGCGGGTGTGCGGAATGATGAACGGGGCCCAGCTTCGATTTTTTGGGGGAGCGCGTGATGGCGTTCGCTGTGCGCCCGTCATGAATGGGGCGCCCGGAGGTTGATGGTTGGTGTGGGGTTGATTTCCACCTTAACCGCTGCGCTGTCGCGCATCGGTGAAGATGGGCCACCCGTCCGACCCATGCGGAGGGGATGGGGCGTGGTCTTAATGTCCGCTGTATTGCGGGACGCCGGTCATCCAGGAATATTGTGGAGCGCTGCCCGGCTCTGACGCGGACTCTGGCTCAGACATTGGCACAGGCACTGGCTCGGGCTTCGGAGATTTGAGCATGAGCCTCACGGCGTCGCTTTGAAACCATTGAATCGTTGTCGGGTCCTCTCCGAGCTGGACCATGAATTTTGGCTCAAGGTTGCGGACGCGGATCGCGACAACCGTCCACAGCCCAGTCTTGCATGAGACTTTCACCAGATCGCCGGCCTCGATGGTCTCTCGCATCTTCTTCTCCTTGATGTTCTCCTCGATGAGTCCCAATGACAGGGCCCGCGGGGAACTGTCATTGGGACTAGGATGAGGGATTTCGCCAAGGTGCTCAATACAACCAATTTGGTGCCCAGTAACACAAATGTGCCAAGGGGCGGTGCGGGGACGTGGCGATTGTCATGAAACCAACGTGCGCCGGGGCGGGGAAATAGTCGGCAAAGGAGGCGGCGGAGAATTGCGCGCGGGTAAGGATGGGAGGGGTTGACGGGACTGAAGGAGCAGGGACTGGTGGCGGGGTGGGGTTGGTGCATTCCCCGGGCGCCAACTGCGAGGGACAGTGGGCACCCGCCCTTCGGTCCCGTCTGCCGCGCCGCAGTTTGTGGTAGATTCGGCAGGGCAAGCAATCGGCGGCGCGAGAATGTCCAGAGGCAGACCGGAACTGCACAGAACGGAACGTATCGGGTGGCTGCGGGCGGCGGTGCTGGGCGCGAATGACGGCATCGTCTCTACGGCAAGCCTGGTGCTCGGTGTGGCGGCCGCGCATGCCACGCATCGGAACATTCTGGTCGCGGGCACTGCCAGCCTGGTCGCAGGAGCCATGTCCATGGCTGCCGGGGAGTATGTCTCCGTCCACTCGCAGGCGGACACGGAAAAGGCCGACCTCGCGCTGGAGGCTGCAGAGTTGGCATCGGACGAACCGGGCGAGCACAAGGAGCTAACGGACATCTACGTGGGCCGCGGGCTTGACCGGCAACTGGCCGAGCAGGTGGCCGAGCAACTGATGGCCCATGACGCGCTGGGCGCCCATGCGCATGACGAACTGGGTATTGTGGAGACGTTGCGCGCGCGCCCGTTCCAGGCGGCCTGGGCCTCGGCGGCCAGTTTCGCGTTCGGTGCAGCCCTACCCCTGCTGGTGTGCGCTCTCACCGCTGGAGCGCTTCTGATCCCGTTGGTTTCCGCAGCCTCGCTCGTCTTCCTCGCCGTGCTCGGAGGAGTGGCCGCGCGCACAGGCGGCGCCGGAGTGATGGTCGGCGCATTTCGCGTGACCTTCTGGGGCGCCTTTGCCATGGTGCTGACGGCGGGCGTGGGGTGGCTATTCGGCGCCGTCGGGTAAGCAGAGCTACCTGCCAGCTTGTTCAGCGGAGTGCCAGCCCAGCCTTGGCCAGAAAAAGCGAAGGATGGGGCCACCCTGAGTTGTGTGCCGTTTGAATTTGTAAAGATTTAGGTGCGCTATCCGTCGGCATTCAGCCATACCATGTGCCCGAAGGCGAGGTCCCCGGGGACAACCAAGGTTCGCGGAGGAAATTACTTCGCTCCTCTGGCACTCGGGCCGCCCGTCCACTCCCCGGTCCCCAACTGCGAGGGACCGGGGGCACCCGGCTCGCGCGGAAGTGTAAAGGATCTCTCGAGACAATGTGTAAAGGATGTCATGGAACTGAACAGCGAGGGACCGGGGCACCCGGGGATGGGCTGGGGAGGATTCGTGCATTCCCACCCATGGCGCATGCTGACGCATTCGCCATGGATGGGGCACCCAAAGTTGTGGCGGGATGGGAGGACGCAGGTGAAAGTTAGTTGTGCTTGCCCTTCCACTCGGCGTAGGGGCCCTGGAAGTCTTCGATGTGGCCGTGGTCGAAGTTCCAGAGGCGGGTGGCAACTTCGTCGATGAGGTCGTGGTCGTGGGTGACGAGCAGGACGGTGCCCTCGTAGCGCTGGAGCGCGATGTTGAGGGCGTTGATGGACTCGAGGTCGAGGTGGTTGGTGGGCTCGTCGAAGATGAGGATGTTGGGTTTGGTGAGGATGAGCTTGCAGAAGATGAGCCGCGCCTGCTCGCCGCCGGAGAGAGCCTTGGTGGGCTTGGCGCCTTCTTCGCCGCTGAAGAGCATCTGGCCGAGGATGCCGCGAATCTCTTCGACGTGGGCGTCGGGCTTCCAGCGGTGGAGCCACTCGGCGACGGTGAGGCCGTGCTCGATGGTGGAGCCGATGTCCTGCGCGAAGTAGCCGATGTGCGCCTCGTGGCCCCAGAAGACAGAGCCTGAGTCGAGAGTGAATTCCTTGTCGGCGAGGCCGGGGAAGTTGGCGAGGAGGCTCTTGAGGAGCGTGGTTTTGCCGGCGCCGTTGCGGCCCATGAGGCAGACCTTTTCCCCGCGGAGGACGTTGGCGGAGAAGCTGTCGAGGACGGTGTGGTCGCCGTAGACCTTGGTGATGTGCTTGAACTCAAGGACGTGCTTGCCGCTGGGGCG
>JAJXYW010000281.1 GCA_021780415.1 Acidobacteriota bacterium | reverse complement strand
ACAACAAAATCGCCAAAATCAACCCCGGCCACAAAGCGCTGCGGCCCCAGGTTCTCATCGTGAAATTGGATGACCTCGCCGTGGGGAACGCGGAAGCGCCAGTTGAAGTCGTAGGGGTGGCCGTCTGGAATGGGCGGCAAAGGGTTGACCGGGCGGCAAGTGCCGGGATAAACGGGCTCATCGTCTGCGTCGCCAGCGGAGCTTTCGTGAGGGGCAGCGATCGCAGCGGCGAGATCTTTGCGTGAGCAGCGACAGGGATAGAGGGAGCGACCCAGCAAGAGGCGACGCCAGGCGTCAATGTAGGTTTCACGCCGCTGGCTCTGAAGGTAGGGCTCGCAGGGACCGCCGATGTCGGGCCCTTCGTGCCAGCGGATGCCGAGCCAGAGCAGATCTTCAATGGCGGCGCGGGCGTACTCGCCGCGGCTCCGATCGGGGTCGAGGTCTTCCATGCGCAGAATCAGGGTGCCCTGCGCGTCGCGTGCGCGTTGATACGCCTTCCAGAAGGTGCGCGCATGGCCGACGTGGAGATACCCGGTGGGCGAGGGCGCAAGGCGGCCTCGGTAGCCGGAGGCCGGTGCGGATGGGAAGATGCGGGTCACGCTGGTTCCAGTGTACTGAGGAAGTTCAAGTGGCACGAGAGCACGTTAGTTACAATAACGGGCATGATTGGACGACCGGCAGCGAAGGAATTTGACGCCTTTTTCACGAACTATATCGGCAAGGTGGCTGGGGACGACCCACTGGCGGCGCTGCGCCGGCAACTGGAAGAGTGGGTGCCGGTGCTTGAAGCGGTTCCAGAGGAGCGGACGCTCGAGAGCTATGCGGCGGGCAAATGGACCATGCGCCAGGTGCTGCATCACGTCGCCGACACGGAGCGGGTCTTTGCCTTCCGTGCGCTGTGGTTCGCGCGGGGGTTCACGGGCACGCTGCCGGGCTTTGATCAGGATGTGGGGGTCGAGGGAGCGCAGGCGGACAGGATTGCGTGGCCAGCGCTGATTGAAGAGTTCCGGCGCGTGCGGGCAGCGACGATTCCCTTGTATGAGCATTTGCCGGCCGAGGCGTGGATGCGCGAGGGCGTGGCCAATGAGAAGAAGATGACAGTTCGCGCGGTGGCGTTCATCATCGCGGGGCACGCCGAGCATCACCTGAGGATGCTGCGGGAGCGATACCTGAAGTGATGCCCGGCGGCGCCGGCCTTTACTGACTCTTCGGCCGTAGTTGCGACTCGGTTTGTGCGCCCAACTCCCAGTGCGCGGGGATGCCGGTGGGCTTGTAGACGAAGGTGTCGCCGGTCTCTTTGCGCAGCTCTTCGAGGCGGGTTTGGAGCTGTGTGGTGAGTTGCTCGTAGCCGGGCTTGCCGTAGAGGTTGCCAGCTTCGTTCGGGTCTTTCTCGAGGTCGTAGAGCTCGTACTCCTGCGGGTCGAGGAAGAAGTGGATGTACTTGTAGCGCGCGGTGCGGACGCCGCGGCAGGGGCGCACGTTCTCAAAGCCGGGATACTCGTAGTACTCGTAGAGCCAGTCTTTGCGCCATGGGATGGGTTGGCCTTCGGCGAGCGGGAGGAAGCTTTTGCCTTGCATCTCAGAGGGCACGGGCACGCCTGCGACCTCGAGCATCGTCGGCGCAAGGTCGAGGTTGAGGACCATTTCGCCGGATCGGCTGCCGGCGGGGACGACGCCGGGATAGCGCAGCATCATGGGCACGCGGATGGAGGGTTCGTACATGAAGCGCTTGTCGTAGAGGTGGTGCTCGCCGAGGAAGAAGCCGTGGTCGGAGCTGAGCAGCACGGCGGTCTTGTCCATCAGGCCCTGCTTCTCGAGCTCGTGAAAGACGGCGCCGACGTTGCGGTCGTTGTCTTCAACGCCGACGTAGTGATCCTTGACGAGTTCCTCAAGAGAGCGGGGATCGTCACTGAAGACTTCAGAGTAGCCGATTTTGTTGTCGGCATTGGCGACGGCGCGGGGCTTGCCGGGATAGTCCTTGAGGTTCTCATCGAAGGTGGCGGGCTTGGGGATGGGCACGCCGTTGAGGTCGTTGACGAGGTCTTTGGGGCGATAGAAGGGCGCGTGGGGCGCGTAGAACCAGAGGAAGAGGCAGAAGGGCTTGTCGCGCTTCTGCTGGAGGAAGCCTACGGCCTTCTCCGTGAGCAATGTGTCGACGTATTGGCCTTCATAGAGTTTGGCGGGGCCGTAGTGGCCGTGCGCGCCTTCGGTGATGCGGGGGCGGTAGTAGTCGGCCTGTCCGACGAAACCGAAGTAGTAGTCCCAGTCATGCTCCATGAGCGCGCCTTCGATGTGCGACTTGCCGATGAAGGCGGTTTCATACCCGGCTTGCTGGAGCAGATCGGAGACGAGAGGGAAGCGCGCGGGCACTTTGCCCTGGACGTTGGAGACGGCGCCGGTGGTGTGCGAATACATGCCGGTGAGCATGGTGGCGCGGGAGGGCAGGCAGAGCGCGTTGACGACGAAGCCGTTCGAGAAGGTGCAGCCTTCGTGGGCGATGCGGTCCATGTTGGGCGTGTGGATGAGCTTGTTGCCGGTGGAGGAGAGTTCGTCGGCGCGGAGGCCTTCACCGACGAAGCAGACGATGTTGGGGCGATGTGCGCCGGGAGTGAGCGACTGCGCGAAGGATTCAAACGAGGCGAGGCCGGATGCGCCGGCGGCGGTAGCGATGTATTTGAGGACGGTACGACGGGATTCCATGCTGCTCTCCGGAAAGATGGTGCGCGGTGACGTGGGATGAGTGCGGACTTTGGGAGCGGATCGGGCTGGCTCGCGGAAGTCGATTCATTCTAGCCACTGGGGCAGCTGGAGGGACACATCTGGCGCGCGTGGCATCCAGCGCGGGGAGACGGTATTGCTTGCGCAGCGGCTAGTGGCTGGGGGTGAACCCGATGGAGAGGGAGGCGTTGCCGGTGGCTCCGGTGCCGGCGGGGGTAAGGGTTCCATCGCTCTTGACCGTGAAGATGGAGGCGGGGCCGCTTTCATTGACGACGTAGAGGAATTTACCGGAGGGGTCAAACAAGATGCGGAAGGGGGTGTTGCCGACGGGGAAGACACCGAGGGGAGACAGACCGCCGGTGGTTTGATCGATGGCGTACGTCGAGACCGTGTTGTCTTGGCGGTTGGTGACGTAAGCAAACTTGCTGGAAGGGTCAACCACGACGGCGGTGGGCCCATTGCCCGCCGGGGCAGTGGGGTTCGAGGC
>JAJXYW010000263.1 GCA_021780415.1 Acidobacteriota bacterium | reverse complement strand
GTCGATCTCCCCCTCCATCTCCGCCGCCTCGCCAGCATCCCCACCCACGAGACCATCCTCGACGTCCCCGACCCCGTCACCATCGCCTCCGTCCTGGACGCCCTCGAAGCCCGCCACCCCATGCTCCGCGGCACCATCCGCGACCACGTCACGCACGAACGCCGCCCATTCCTCCGCTTCTTCGTCTGCGCCGAAGACTGGTCCCACCTCCCCACCGACACCCCGCTCCCCGACCCCATCCTCACCGCCCGCGAATCCCTCATCATCCTCGGTGCCATCGCCGGCGGCTAGCTAATCTCCATCTCCGCACCGCCCGTCTTCCCCCCACCACGCGAAGCCTCCCGCCGTCCGCGCAGGACACGTCCGCGCAGGACCGTACAATAGAGCTATGGCCCGTCTGTACCCCTTCCGCGCTCTCCGTTACGATCCAGCCCGCGTCAACATGACCGACGTTGTCACCCAGCCCTACGACAAGATAACCCCTGCCATGCAGGACGCCTACTACGCCGCCAGCCCCTACAATCTCATCCGCGTCATCCTCGGCAAGCATCTCCCCGCCGACACCGAAGCCGGCCCCAACGTCTACACCCGCGCCGCCGCTACCCTCAACCAATGGCGCGCCGAAGGCATCCTCAAAGAAGAGTCCGAGCCAGCCCTCTTCGGCTACTCCCAAACCTACAAAGTCCCCGGCTCCGACGAAGTGCGTGAACGCCGCGGCTTCATCGCCCTCGGCCAGCTCTACGACTACGCCGACAAGGTCGTCTACCGCCACGAGCAGACCTTCCCCAAGCACAAGTCCGACCGCCTCGCCCTCTTCAAGGCCACTCGCGCCTATTGCGAGCAGATCTACATGCTCTACTCCGACCCCACCTTCACCGTCGAGAAGGCCATCTTCGAGTCCGGAGCCGCCCCAGAGCTCGAGATCACCGACGAGTACAACGTCCTCCACCGCGTCTGGAAGGTCACCGACCCCGCCCTCATCACCCGCGTCCTCACCGCCATGTCCGACAAGTGGCTTCTCATCGCCGACGGCCATCACCGCTACGAAACCTCCACCACCTACATGCACGAGCGCGCCGCCCAGCTAGCCCTCGACCCCAACGCCCCACCCAAGCTGACCGGAGAAGGCTTGCCCCAACCCGCCTTCCCCGAGCAGGCCATGATGATGACCTTCGTCAACATGGACGCCCCCGGCATCACCATCCTCCCCACCCACCGCGTCGCCTTCGGCCTCATCGGCTTCAACGGCCGCGACTTCGCCGCCCGCGCCGCCGACTACTTCACCGTCACAGAGATCGCCCCAACCCCCAGCGGCCACTACCCCGGCGTTGAGATCCTCCTCGACCGCCTCAACGACACCCCCGGCGTTGCCTTCATCGCCGCAACAAGAGATGGAGACTTTCTCCTCACCCCCAAGCCCGAAGCCATCGCCCCACTCCTCGCCGGCATCCCCCCTCGTCAGCAGCAGCTCGACGTCACCCAGCTCCACAAAGTGGTCCTCGAGAAACTGCTCGGGCTCAACGAGGAGACGGTCCGCGCCGGCGGCAACATCCGCTACCTCCGCGAAGCCTCCGAAGCTCTGCAACAGGTCGGCAGCGGCAACGCCGACGTAGCCTTCCTCATCAAGCCCGTCACGCTCGAGCAGATGCGCGACATCTCCCTCAACCTGGAAGTCATGCCCCAGAAATCCACCGACTTCTACCCCAAACTCCTCAGCGGCCTGGCCATGTACACCCTCGACTAACCGCCGATTTACTTTCTGTTTTATCTCCCTTCAAAGGGGGATAGACTTTACCCATGGTTTCGGACTCAACGACTGTGATCTGGTGGACTGCCGGAATTAATGCGCTGGCAGTCCTCCTTGCGCCGGCTATTGCACTCTGGGCACAGCGCAAAGGCGACAGGGCTAAAGCGGCGCAAGATCGTAAACAGCTCATCTTCAACACTCTTTGGATTAACCGGCGAAGACCTTTTTACATCGCCCGGGTAGATGCACTCAATATGATCGATGTCGAGTTCTACAGGAACAAATCTGTCAGAGACGCTTGGCAGGATCTATTTGCACATTATCGAGACAAGCATCCCGGCCTAAATGACGAACAGATCATACAGCAGAGAGAGGAATTGTTCGCAACGCTGCTCTTCGAGATCAGCAAAGTGCTTGGTTATTCGCTTGGGCGCGCTGAGATACGCGACAACATTTACCGACCCGAATTGCATAACACCTTCGACAGTATTGAGTTTGAAACAAGACAGCGGGTTTTGGATTTGCTAAAGAGCGACGCCCTTCCTGTTAGGTTTGTCAATGCTCAAGAAGAGGCCCACAAAACCGGTTCTGACTCACAAGCCGTCACGCACGCACCTTCTGAAGACGAGAAATAAGATCTAGTCACCGCGAGATCCCCTCCAACGGGCTACGCGCCGGGTGCCCCATTCATACGCGGCCTCATCGCGGATGGGTGGGGTTCACAGCATCCCCACCCCCCGGGTGCCCCAGCTTCGCGACGGCCTTATCGTCGCTAAGCTGGGCATCGCGTAACGCGCAACCTCTTCCGCCCATCCTCAGCCCAAGACTCCGTCGTCTCCACTGCATTTCTCTTGCGGCGGAACGAACCCCAACAACCTACCGCGAGATCCCCTCCAATGGGCTACTCGCCGTCGCATACAACTTCTTCCCCATCCGTCCTGCGAGAAAGGCCTCACGCCCGGCCTCCACGCCCTTCTTCATCGCGCTGGCCATCAGCACCGGCTGCCGCGAAGCCGCCATCGCCGTATTCAGCAGCACGCCATCAAAGCCCAACTCCATCGCCAGCGCCGCATCGCTCGCCGTTCCCAACCCCGCATCGACGATGAGCGGAACCTGCGTGATCAGCTCCCGCATCATCCGCAGCGTGAACGTATTCGCAATCCCCAACCCGGTCCCGATCGGCGCCCCCAGCGGCATCACCGCCGCCGCCCCCACATCGATCAGCCGCTTCGCAAACACAATGTCATCCGTGGTGTACGGCAACACCGTAAACCCTTCCTTCACCAGCACCCGCGTGGCCTCAACTGTCGCTTGAACATCCGGATACAGCGTGTCCATATCGCCAATCACCTCAATCTTCACCCAGTCCGACAGCCCCACCTCGCGTCCCAGCCGCGCCGCCCGAATCGCCTCCTCGGCCGTAAAACATCCCGCCGTATTCGGCAGCAGAAAGTATTTCTT
>JAJXYW010000186.1 GCA_021780415.1 Acidobacteriota bacterium | reverse complement strand
GACTCGCCAGCGGCGCAGGTGGCGGCGATGGGTGAGGCCATGGATGCGGGGATGGCGATGAGCGCTCCGGCGGGGTCTGCATCGGCGACGATGGAGATGATCGCGGAGACGCCGGGGATGCTGATGGGAGAGTGCGACGGGGCCGGGGAGAGGATGCTGGCCGGAGCTACGAAGGCATCGTAGAGCGGATTCGAGGCAGGCGGCGGAGTTGGAGAGCCCATATCCCGGATGCGAGAGGCGCGGCTGGCCGGAAGATGGGATGGGTGCGCGATTATAGGCCTGGGGGGTGGGGCGAGGGGTGGAGTGGGCGCAGTATACTCGCTGGATGCATCCGGCCTCTACGAAAAAAGACGATGAACTGGTGCGGGCACGACTTGCGCTGGGCGACCTTGAATTGATGGTGTGCAGCGATGGGACGTACCTGCTGGACGGTGGCGCGATGTTCGGTGTGGTGCCCAAGCCGATGTGGGCGAAACGAACGCCGGCGGATGAAGAGAACCGGATTCTGCTGGGGCTGAATACGGTGGTGGTGCGGACGGGCGGCGCGGTGGTGCTGATCGAGACCGGGATTGGGAATAAGCAGCCGGCGAAGATGAAAGAGATTCACCAGAATCAGGAGCGGCTGCCGGCGTCGCTGGCGGCGGCGGGCGTGAGCATGGATGAGGTGACGCATGTGGTGAATACTCATCTGCACTTCGACCACTGCGGCTGGAATACGACGCTGGGGGCCGATGGGGTGGTGCGGCCGACGTTCAAGAATGCGCGGTACTTCGCTCCTGCGGGGGAGCTGGCGCATGGGCGGCGGCAGTTGGAACGCGACCGCGTGAGCTACCTGTGGCCGAACTACGATCCGGTGATTGAGAGCGGGCAGATGACGCTGATCGATCCGGAGGGCAAGGGCGGGTATACGCCGGACGATGCGCGGCTGCGGCCTGCGGACGGGAAGGTGCTGCCGCCGGTCACGATCCAGACTGGCACGGAGATTGTTCCGGGGGTGTGGGTGGAGAATCTGCCGGGGCATACGAGGAGCCTGCTGGGCGTGCACATCGAGACGCGGTCGCATGGGGGCGCGACGAAACATGCTTGCTATGTGAGTGACCTGGTGCCCACGCATAACCACCTGGATGCGACGTGGGTGATGGGGTATGACCTTGATCCGCTGACGTGTATCGAGGAGCGGAAACGGTTCTGGGCGCGGGCGATTCCGGAGGAGTGGCTGGTGCTGTTTACGCATGACCATCAGGTGCCGTCGGCGTATGTGGAGTGGAATGAGAAGGGCAAGCCGGTGGTAAGGGCAGGGGATAGTGTGTAGAGGATAGAGAAGGCAGGTTAGGAGATTTGGATGGCGGATGTGAAGGCGGACGGGTTTGCGCACTTTGATGTGGCGGCGATGGCCAAGAGCGACAGCTATAAGCTGCTGGCGTCGGTGATTTTGCCGCGGCCGATTGCGTGGGTGGTGAGCCGGGATGTGGAGGGCGGGCTGAATGCTGCGCCGTTCTCGTTTTTCAATATTCTGTCGGCGGACCCACCGCTGGTCGCGATTGGATTTTCAGGGGCGCCGGATCGGGAGGGGAAGGATACGCTGGCGAATATTCGGGCGTGGGGTGAGTTTGTGGTGAATATGGTGCCGGAGGAGCTGGCCGAGGCGATGAATGTGACGGCGACGAATGCTCCGCGGGGAACGGATGAGACGCGGCTGGCGGGGCTGGAACTGGCCAGGTGCGAGGTGGTGGATGTGCCTCGGATCGTGGGGTCGCCGGTGGCGCTGGAGTGCAAGCTGTTTCAGGTGATCGAGCCGGGCGGGTCAGGGACGATTGTGCTGGGGCGGATTGTGTATGTGCACGTGCGCGAGTCGGCGTTCAAGAACCTGGCGAAGCTGTATGTGGACCCGGCGCAGATGCGGCTGATTGGGAGAATGCATGGCGCGGGCGGGTACTGCACGACGCGGGATACGTTTTCGATTGATCGGCTGAGCTGGCCGCTGGAGGGGAAGGACGTCTGAATAGAACGCACGAAAGCCCTGCGGGGGCAGGGCTTCTGGTGGTGCGGAGGTTGAGTGGGGTTAGGCGGAGACGGCTTCGGTGGCGATGATGTTGACGAAGCGGCCCTGCTGGCCCTTGTTCTGGTACTTTACGACGCCGGAGACCTTGGCGTAGAGGGTGTCGTCGGAGCCGCGGCCGACGTTGAGGCCAGCCTTGTGGGGTGTGCCGCGCTGACGGACGAGGATGCTGCCGCCGGTGACCGTCTCGCCGTCGCCGCGCTTGATGCCGAGCCGCTGGGCGTTGGAGTCGCGACCATTTTTGGAGGAGCCTAAACCTTTTTTATGTGCCATTGTTCTGTCTCTTTCGGTCCTACGCGGACGGCGGAAGTTGGGCTAATGCCTCATTTGAATCTTGTGCGACGATTGTCCGGGCTCGCGTCCGGACAAGTTACTTGGAGTCGGCGTTGTAGCTGAAGTTGCCGACGAAGATCTCTTTGATCTTGACTTCGACGAAGCTCTGGCGATGGCCCTGGAGCTTCTTGTACTGCTTCTTGCGCTTGTAGTGGAAGACGAGAATCTTGTCGCCACGGCCTTCGGTGATGACCTCGGCGACGACCTTGGCGCCGGAGAGGTCGGACTCGAACTTGCCCTCGTTGAGGGAGACGGCGACGACTTCGGAGAACTCGATGGCGCCTTCGTTGTGCTCGGCCTTCTCGATGCGGACGGTGTCGCCGGGAGCGACGCGGTACTGCTTACCACCGGTTTTGATGACTGCGTACATGGGTTGAAACCTCTCGGCAGGGCGCGGAAACGCCGCGCGGCCTGGCTCTATTTCTATTTCTCTGCAATATCCCGGCAACGGGACGCTGCAACATGTCTTGTCGGGGAGTACCCGGCTGGGGAGTGAAACGGCAGACTGGGTGCATCTGGTTGCTCTCCGCCTGCCCATGCAGAGGGAGAAATCCCACCGCATCGCCAAACTATATGAGTTTACCGGCAAACCGGGGCTGGGGTCAATGGCTGGCCGTGGAATCGTTAGAATGGGACGCGGCAGGAAGTACGCCGCAGGAGCAAGTAGCGGACCCTATGATGAAATCTTTGCCTCGCGGGGGTGATGGTGCCGGGCTGGAGCCGATGACCGGTTTTGAGCGTGGTTTGCGGTGGGTGGTGGCGGTGGCGCTGGTGGCGTCGGTGGTGGCGGGAGGGGTGGGGACGAGGCATTGGCCGCTGGT
>JAJXYW010000272.1 GCA_021780415.1 Acidobacteriota bacterium | reverse complement strand
ATGGATTGGATTGTCGGAGATGGCGTGACTCCGGCGGGATTGATTCATGTGCCGGACGATATTCCTTTTGAGCAGGCCGCGTTTATCGAGCCGGTGAATACCTGCTTCAAGGCGATTCGGCTGCTGGCGCTGGAGCCGGACGATACCGTGCTGGTGATGGGACAGGGGAGCATTGGGATTCTGCTGGCGGCGCTGGCGAGGCAGACGGGTGCGACCGTTCTGACAAGCGATATGTATGCGGAGCGCCATGCGATTGCGGCACAGTATGGATTGGGGCATCCGCTGGATGCGCGGGGCGATGTGGTGGCGGCGTGCAAGGCCGTGACCGAGGGCCGTGGCGCGGATGTGGCACTCGTCGCAGTCGGGGCAGATGCGTTGATTGCGACTGCGATGCAGGCGATACGGCCGGGCGGGCGCGTGATGCTGTTTGCGAGTACGCAGCATGGGAGCGCGCCGTTCGATCCGGCGGCGGTGTGCATGGACGAGAAGACGCTGATGGGGTCGTACTCGGCTTCGGCGGCGATTCAGCAGGAGGGGATTGACCTGGTGTTCGAGGGATACAGGTCGGGGAGGCTGGATTTAACGAAGCTGATCTCGCATCGGTTCGGGTTGGAAGATGCGGCCGCGGCGATCGAGTTGGCGTCGCACCCGAAGGCGGATTCGATGAAGATTGTGTTGAAGCCGTAGGGGAGTGGTCGCTCCGGAGTTGGCGTCCGCTATGAGCGCAGCCGCTCCGTTTGAAAGCGGAGCGGCTGCGTGGTGTAAGGCGACGGTCTAGGCGAAGCTGAAGCCGCTGCGGGCCAGAGGCAAGGTGCGGATGCGTTTGCCTGTGGCGGCGAAGACGGCGTTGGCTACGGCGGGGAGGATGGGCGGCAGGGCGGGTTCGCCGAGGCCGGTGGGTGGGTTGTCGGTGATGAGGAAGTAGGAGTCGATGACCGGGGTCTGGCGCATGTGCAGGACCGGGTGGTCAGGGAAGTTGGTCTGCTGGATGCGGCCCTGGTCGAGGGTGATCTCCTGAGCCATCTGGCTGAGGCCATCGACGATGGAACCGTAGACCATGTTGTCGGCGGCGGCGGGATTGATGACCTGACGGCCGATGTCGCCGACAACCCAGACATGGTTGACCTTGATCTGGTTTTTCGCATCGACAGTGATGTCGGCGACCTCGGCGAAGAAGCCGAGATGTGAGGCGTAGCAGGCGATGCCCATGCCGCGGCCGGGTGTGGTCGAGCGTTTGGCCCAGTTGGAGCGCTCGGCTACTTTGGCGAGGACATCGTGGAGGCGGTTGGGCTTGCCGTCGGTGGAGCGCAGGATTTCGAGTTGGAACTCAACGGGATCTCGACCGGCGGAGTGGGCGACTTCGTCGAGGAAGGACTGGCCGACGAAGGCGAGAGAGTTGCTGCCGGGGGCGCGGAGTGGGCCGGTGCGCAAATAGAGGGGCATGGCCGTGGAGTAGAGGCCGTAGTCCGCGATGCGGCCGGAGGGGAACTCGTTGCCGCCCATTCCTGCACCGCTGGCGTAGTGGGCGTCCACGCCAAAGGTGATGAAGTGCTGACGCCATGCGGTGAGTTTGCCGTGAGCGTCGAGGCCGGCCTTGAAGCTGTGGAAGCCTCCGGGACGGTAGTCGTCATGGGTGAAGTCGTCCTCGCGCGACCAGAGGATCTTGACAGGGGCACCGACCTGCTTGGTGAGATAGGCGGCTTCGACCATGTACTCGTTGGCGAGGCGGCGGCCAAAACCTCCACCGGTTCGGGTGAGGTGAATGGTGATGTCGTCGGGAGAGATGCTGAGTTCCTTGGCGACCATCTTGCGACCGTTGCCAGGGGCCTGGCTGGTGGTCCAGATCTCGATCTTGCCATCCTTCCAGGAGGCCGTGGTGTCCATTGGCTCAAGGGTGGCATGGGCGATGAAGGGGTAGGTGTAGGTGGCTTCGACGGTCTTGGCAGAGCTTTTGAGTGCGTCGTCTACGTTGCCGGTGGCATGGATGGTATTGGCGGGTGGGGCCTGGAAGAGTTCGGCGGCGCGCTTGGCGATGGCTTCGGAGCTTTGGGTGACGCCGGGGCCGAAGTCCCAGTCGACTTTTAGTTTGGAGCGGGCGGACTGGGCTTGCCACCAAGTATCGGCGATGATCGCAATGCCGGGTTCCATGCCGGGGTCGGAGGAGACTACGGGGTTGGTGCTGAGGGAGCCCGCGAGGACTAGGACGTGGCGGACGCCGGGGAGTTTTTCGATCTCGGCCTGGTTGAAGGTCTTGACCTTACCGCCGAAGACGGGGCACTTCTGGATGACGGCGTGCAGCATGCCGGGGGTCGTGAAGTCGATGCCGAAGAGTGGCTTGCCGGTGGTGATGCTGAGGTTGTCGACGCCGGGGTGGGACTTGCCGATGATGTGGTAGTCCTTGGGGTCCTTGAGCTTGACGGAGGCTAGTGGCGGAGGCGTGAGTTTGGCCGCGTCGTCGGCTAACTCTCCGTAGGAGAGAGAGCGTTTGGAGGTGGTGTGGAGGACCTTGTTGAGCGAGGTGGTGCACTCGGATTCGGGGACGTTCCAACGCTTGGCGGCGGCGGTGACGAGTACCTGACGGCAGGCGGCACCGACGCGGCGGAGTGGGTCCCAGTTGAGGGGGGTGGCCATGCTGCCGCCGGCAAATTGGGCGCCGTAGAGGGATTCGTCAAGCTCGGCCTGCTGGACATGCACGGTGCTCCAGGCGACGTCGAGTTCGTCGGCGATGATCATGGGGAGCATGGTCTTGACGCCCTGACCGATTTCGGGATTCTTGGCCATGATGGTGATGGCGCCGTCGCTGGCGATGTGGACGAAGGCGCGTGGGGAGATGTCGGGCGGTGCGGGACGGCCGGATTGCGCGACGGCTACGGGGAGGTCATAGAGGTTGAGTGCGAGGCCACCGGAGAGGAGGGCGCTCATCTGCAGAAAGGTGCGGCGATTGAGGGACATGGGCATAACCTCCTTTACTTGGTTGAAGTGGATGCGGCTGCGTGGTGAATGGCTTCGCGGATGCGGGTGTAGGTTCCGCAGCGGCAGATGTTGGAGCTCATGTGGGCGTCGATGTCGGCGTCGGTGGGATGGGGGTTGGTGGCGAGCAGAGCGGTGGCGGCCATGATCTGGCCAGCCTGACAGTAGCCGCACTGCGGGACGTCTACCTCCTGCCATGCGATCTGCACAGGGTGCGTGCCGTCGGTGGAGAGACCTTCGATGGTGGTG
>JAJXYW010000062.1 GCA_021780415.1 Acidobacteriota bacterium | reverse complement strand
CATGGGGGAAACGCCTGGTCGCTGCCTTTTACCGGGGAAGTGATGATCCAACCTCAGGATGGTGCCGTGGAGACACGGACGCGGCTGGCCAGCATCAGCGCGCACCAGCACAGCGATGCACTGCATGAGCCGGAAGACGCTCGGCTGACGGGTGGAACGCGCTCGCTGGACCGGCGGCTGCTGGGACTGAATGTGATGGAGACCTATCGCAAGGCGTGTGGGACGGTGGGCGGCGACGTCGTGCGGGCAGACGTCGCGTAGCAGCCGTCGACTGGTCAAGCGTTCACTGACAACGCTTGGCGTTCTTGCAGCTACTGCTCAGGCGGTGGGGCGGGTTGGCCGTGGGTGATGGGCGTGCCCTCGAAGTTGGTGATCTTCCAGATGCCGCCGGGCAGGCGCTGATAGACGCGCGTGTAGCGATAGAGGCCGTGCAGGGTCTGGCCGTCGATGGTACCGTCGACCTGAGCCAGCGAGGTCACGATGGCGATGTCGCCGACCAGCTTGATCTTGCGGTCGGAGGTTTCGAGGCCGGTGATGACAAACTGCCGGTCGCGCATGTGATCCAACTGCTGGACCTTGGTGAAGACCTCGCCAGTGGCGGAGATGCCGAGGTAATCGTCGGACAGCAGGTTGTCCATGGCGGATACGTCGTTGGCCAGCATGGCCTGTTGCCATTGCTGTTCGAGGGCAACGATCTGCTCGCGTTCGAGGTGCTTGCGCTTGTGGTGGATGGGACTTTTCTGGGCGCAGAGCAGGGGAGCCACCAGCAGGATGGCGAGCAGAACAGCAGCAACGCGGGTGAAGTGCCTACGCAACATGGGCTTACTGGATGGTAGACCGGGAATCCGAGCCACTTCGAAACGTTTTGAGACGATCGCGTGAAGAACCATCATGTCGCCGCGCTCCAGGTGCGGTTGAATGCAGTCAGGCTAACACGAGGCGCGGTGCGTCAGGCGATGGCGGTGAGATTCTCGACGTTGCGCTCGAGCATGCGCTGGTAGAGACCGCCGACGGCAAACCTGGCGAAGTGCGGGGTGGCGCGGTGGAATTCGGCGGCGGCTTCGTCGCGGTACTGCTCGTAGATGACGACGGTGTCGGGGTTGCCGTCGACGACGTGGGGAATGTAGCTGACGCAACCTTCCTCCTGGCGGGAGAGGCGGGTGAGCTCGCGGAGGATCTGGGCGATCTCGTCGCGGTCGTCGGAGCGGAAGGTCATGCGTACGGTGAAGCTGATCATAGGTTCCTTGGTGAGTGGGGCTGGTAGCTGCTAGCTTTTAGCTTCTAGCTTCTAGCTTCTAGCTTTTTGTGGTTCTGCCTGGGTGTTGGGGCTTTTCGCTAAAAGCCAGGAGCTGAAAGCTGGAAGCTCATCTCATTGCTAACTAAACATCTCGTCAAAGCCGGGCTGCGTCATGGTCTGGACACGGTCGGGGCCGGTGGAGATCATACCGATCTTGGCGCCGCTCTCGCGCTGGATGAACTCGAGGTAGTCCTGGGCGAGTTTGGGGAGCTTGTCGTACTCGGTGATGCCTTCAGTGGAACACTTCCAGCCCTTGAGCGTTGTGTATATGGGATGAATTGACTTGAAGCCGCGCACGTCGGCGGGAATGACGTCGGTGATCCTGCCGTCGATCTCGTAGGCGGTGCAGACGGGGATCTCGTCGCACTCGTCGAGGACGTCCATCTTGGTGACGACGAGCCACTCGGTGGAGTTGATCATGTTGGAGTAGCGGAGAAGCGGGAGGTCGAGCCAGCCGCAGCGGCGGGGACGGCCGGTGACGGCTCCGTACTCCTGGCCGCGGGCGCGGAGAAGTTCGGCGGAGTAGCCGTCGATCTGGGTGGGGAACGGGCCCTCGCCGACGCGCGTGACGTAGGCCTTGGTGACGCCGATGACGGTGCCGATTTTGGTGGGGCCGACGCCGGTGCCGGTGACCGCTCCGCCCGCTGTCGAGGAAGAACTCGTCACGAAGGGATACGTCCCGTGGTCGATGTCGAGGAGCGCTCCCTGGGCGCCTTCGAACATGACGTTCTGGCCGGCGTTGATGGCGTCGTTGAGCATGTAGGCGGTGTCGGCGACGAAGGGAGCGATCTGCTCGGCGGCGCGGACGTAGTCCTCGTACATCTGCTTGGGGTCGAGCGGCTCGGTGCCGAAGAGCGCGTGGGCGATGGTGTTCTTCTCGTGGCAGGCGTTATTGATGTGGGTGCGCAGCAGCGAGGTGTTGAGCAGATCGACGACGCGGAGGCCGTTGCGGTGGATCTTGTCCTCGTAGGCAGGGCCGATGCCGCGGCGGGTGGTGCCGATGGTCTGGCGGCCGGGAGCGGTCTCGGCGGCCAGCTCGATCATGCGGTGATAGGGCAGGATGACCTGGGCGCGGTTGGAGATGAATAGCTTGCCGTCGACCGGGATGCCGGCGTCGCGAAGCTTCTGGACCTCGCCGAGGAAGGCCATGGGGTCGAGCACGACGCCGTTGCCGATGACGCCCTTGCAGCCGGGGCGGAGAACGCCGCAGGGAATGAGTTGGAGCACGAACTTCTTGCCGTGGATGATGACCGTGTGGCCGGCGTTGTGGCCGCCGGCGTAGCGGGCGACGATGTCGAACTTTTCCGAGAGGACGTCGACGATCTTACCCTTGCCTTCATCGCCCCACTGGGCTCCTAGAATGACGGCGGACGTACGGCGTGGCGCGCGCTGCGAAGAGGCGATTTCGGTTTGGCTCACGAGAGGTCTGGCTCCGGGGTGGTGCTCGGGGGGAAGTGCGCGCAGCGTGATTCCCGAGGGAACCGCTCGCGCCCATGATTCATTTTATACCCGGCTGCCTGTGGAGCTTTATTTTAGGCATGTAGCGCAGTCTTCCAGAAGTGTGAGGCATGGCAGTGTGAGCAAACTGCAGGTCTCTCCGCTGCGCCAAACGATAAAGCTGTTTGGCTTCGGTCGAGATGACAGGATTTTCGCTGGTACTCGATTGGAGAGATGCCCTAGCGCTTGCGGGGGATGGTGAGATCGAGGTCGGCGGCGGTGAGCTGCTTGGTGAGCAGGATGATTTGGCCGGTGTGCGTTTCGATGTGGCCGACGACCTTGAAGATGGCTTCGAGGATGGTCAGGTGGCGGGCGAGGCCGGTGGGCTGCGGGTCGATGAGGACGAGCAGGCGGTCGGGCGGCAGGGCGGCGAGGACGCGGACGGACTCGTCAAGTGCGGCGTTGAAGCGGGCGCGGGCTTCGGCGGGCCGGACGG
>JAJXYW010000054.1:2081-3237 GCA_021780415.1 Acidobacteriota bacterium | reverse complement strand
CCTTCTTCCAGAATCTCTCCCTCATCGTCTGCTTCCTTGGTTTCGGCGTCGGCTGCTTCACCGCCGGCAAGCGCGGCAGCGTCCTGCCCACTCTCATCTCGACCACCGCTCTTATCGCCCTCGTCAACATGCCCTTCGCCCCATGGCAGATGACCCTCAAGAATCTTTCCTCCATCCTTTCCTTCACCTCCGACGCCGCCCTCTGGGGCGTCAAAATTTCCTTCACCGGCAATGGCTACTGGGTCGACTTCATCTTCTCTCTCGCCATCGTCGGCGCTTTTCTCCTGCTCATCGCCGCCTCCATGATCTCCCTCGGCCGCTGGGTCGGCTATTACCTTGAAAGCGCCCGCAACGTTGTCTCCGCCTATTCCATCAATCTGCTCGGCAGTCTCGTTGGCATCTGGCTCCTCGCGGCTCTGTCCTTTCTCTGGCTCTCGCCCGCCTGGTGGTTCGCCTTCGCCTTCGCCCTCATCGTTATCGCGCAGCCCTTCTCGTGGCGTCTCGCCGGTATCGCTTGTGTCCTGCTCGCCGTCGTCGTCCTCTCGCTCATGCCCCGCGGCAACGACGCCGTCTACTGGTCTCCCTACCAGAAGCTCTCGGTCAGGAATTTCCCAGATCAGAACTACCAGGTCAACGTCAACAATGAGGGGTACATGTCCATCGCCAATGTCACCCCCGCTTACCTCCAGACGCACCCCGCCTTCGCCGCGACCTATCAGCAAAGCTCCTACGACAGTCCCTTTCAGTTCGCGCAGAGTCTCAATCGAGTCCTCGTCGTCGGCGCGGGCGGAGGCAATGACGTCGCCGCCGCGCTGCGCCACGGCGCTGCTCACGTCGATGCGGTCGAGATTGACCCGCTCATCGCCAACATCGGCAAGCGTCTCCATCCCGAACAGCCCTACGCCTCGCCCAAGGTCCGCCTCATCAACAACGACGCCCGCAACTACATGCGCAGTTGCACGGAGAAGTACGACGTCGTCCTCTTCGGCCTCCTTGACTCCCACACCGAGTTCTCCGGCTACAGCAACGTCCGCGTCGACAACTACGTCTACACCGAGCAGTCCTTCCGCGAGGCGCAGCGCCTGCTTGCTCCCGGCGGCATCCTCGTGCTCAAGTTTGAAGTCCGCGCGCCGTGGACTTGGATGGGCCAGCGCTT
>JAJXYW010000054.1:0-1981 GCA_021780415.1 Acidobacteriota bacterium | reverse complement strand
ATGCTCATCATCGACTACAGCGTGCCCTGGAACAGCCTGCCCGGCTCCGGCGTCTTCGTCGGCACTCTGCTCTGCATCGCCTGCTGCATCCCCATCTTCTTCGCCGGAATCATCTTTACTTCCAGCTTCCAGCAGAGCGCCGGCAGCAGCAGCGCGTTCGGCGCCAATATGCTCGGAGCAGTTGCCGGCGGCCTCGCGCAAAACCTCTCCTTCCTCTTCGGCATGAGAGAGCTGCTGCTCATCGCCGTCCTCTTCTACGCTGTTGCGGCCCTTATCCAGTTCCGCAAGCCGCTCCCGGTTCTCGCTACGGATTAGTGGCCACCCTCCGATCCACCCGGCACATCCTCTACAGGGGTAACTAAGTCGTTAACACACCCACTTCATCCTCGCGGCCTGCCGTACACTGTCTTCTTGATGAGCGTCCGCATCGCCATTCCCGAGCCTACCAGCGCTGACACGGAGTACAACCAGCGCTCCCTGCCTCCCTACGTCGCCGCGCTCCAGTCTGCCGGAGCCACCCCCATCGTTGTGCCCCTTCACGAGCGCCAGGACCGTGTCGCCCGCCTGCTTGCAAATACGCATGGGATTTTGCTGCCAGGAAGCCGCTATGATGTTGATCCACAAAGGTTTAGAGAAGATCGCATCCCAGCCTGTGGCCCCGATGACCCAGCCCGTACCGCCGCCGATGAGCTTCTCCTTCAGGACGCCTTCAGCCTCCACAAGCCCATTCTGGGCATCTGCCACGGCACCCAGACACTGAATGTCTGGTGCAATGGCTCCCTTTTTCAGGACCTGCCCAGCCAGCTCGGTGCCAGCGTCAATCACGCGCCGGGCCGTCTGGTCGCTGAGGCGCACCCGGTCCGCATCACCCCCGGTACGCGCCTGGCTGCCCTCAAGCCCGCCGAAGAAGACCTCGAGCCGCAGGTTAACTCCAGCCACCACCAGGCCATCCGCCAGGTGGGCGACCATCTTCGCGTTGCCGCTATCTCCCCACTGGACGGCGTCGTGGAGGCGGTGGAGCTGGACTCGCCCAGCCACTTTGTACTTGCTGTGCAGTGGCATCCCGAGCGGACCTATACGACTAGCGCTTTCTCTCGCGCCATTTTTGCGGCCTTCGTGCATGCCGCCGCATCCTGGACTCTGCGGCCCATCAGCGAATCCGTTGCCGCGTCACCGGCTAAGGCCGTCGCTCCCCAGCCATGACAGATTCTCATCCCGCCACCCTCCTGCCTCCAGGCGAGCAACTGGCCCGGCTACTTGCCGCTGCAGGCCAGGCTCCGCTCACTCCCGAGCAGACGCGGCACTTTGAGGCCTATCTCGAACTGCTGCTGCGCTGGAACGCGCGCGTCAACCTAACCGCCATCCGCAGCGTGGAAGGCATCCTTTCCCGTCACTTTGTTGAGTCAATCGCCTGCGCCCGCGCTCTTCCCCAAGGGATCGCCACCTTGCTTGACCTGGGTTCAGGTGCGGGATTCCCCGGCTTGCCGATTGCCGTTTGCCACCCGGAGATGGCAGTGACTCTGGCCGAGTCCCAGGGGAAGAAAGCCTCCTTCCTGCAGGAAGCGGTCCGCACCCTGGGTCTGCGAGTCCGGGTCTTCGCGGGTCGCGCGGAGACCATGCAGGAGGAATTCGATTGCGTCACGCTGCGCGCCGTGGACCGGATGGAGCAGGCAGTGCGCGCGGCTGCGGGCAGGGTTCGATCCGGCGGGTGGCTGGTGCCGATGACCACCCGCGCCGCCTGGGATTCAGTCCGAAAAGCGGCCGGAGAGGAATTTGTGTGGAGCGAGCCGGTTTCGCTGCCGGGTGCAGAGGAAAGAATGCTGGGGGTGGCGACCAGGAGGGGGTAGGGTTGATGTTCCACGTGGAACATTCGCTCCGATCTGCCCTCAACCCACGCCCCGCGGGTCGATTTTTTTGCGAAAGTTTTCCACCGATTGATGTCCTGATGTCGCCGCCCGGGCACTCCGGACAACCTGACGGA
>JAJXYW010000203.1 GCA_021780415.1 Acidobacteriota bacterium | reverse complement strand
CACCCCAGCCCCCCCAGCCCGCCACCGCCACGCATCTCATCCCACGCCCCCTCACCGCCTGGCCCATCGCCCCCGCCGGCTTCGACGTCACCCTCTACGCCGGCGGCGACGCCACCTTCCGCCTCCCCCGCTTCCTCCTCACCGCCCCCAACGGCGACCTCCTCCTATCCGACACCGGAGCCGGCACGCTCTACCTCCTCCGCGGCGTTGCACCCAGCGGCAAGGCCGCCGTCATCCAGCCCTTCGCCACCGGCCTCGACCACCCCTTCGGCATCGCCCTCTACCCCTCCGGCCCCAACCCCCAGTGGGTCTACGTCGCCACCGCCTCCTCCGTCATCCGCTTCGCCTACCACTCCGGCGACCTCCACGCCGCCTTCCCGCCCCAGATCATCCTCGCCACCCTCCCCGGCGGCCACACCCTCAAGGGCAGCGACCGCTGGACCCACGACATCGTCTTCACCCGCGACGGCAAATATCTCCTCGTCTCCGTCGGCTCCGGCTCCAGCCTCCACAACCCCGACACCCATCCCCGCGAGTTCCGCCGCGCCACCATCCTCCAGGTCACCCCCGACGGCAAGTCCATCCAGATCTATGCCTCCGGCCTCCACAACTGCGTCGGCGAAGCCATCGAGCCCTCCAGCGGCTCCCTCTGGTGTTCCACCACCGCCCTCGACCGCCCCTCCCCCCTCGATCATTCTCCCCACCCGCCCGTCCCCGACTACATCACCAGCGTTCCCTGGGGCAGCTTCTTCGGCTGGCCCTGGTACTCCATCGGCGGCCATCAGGATACCCGCCTCGACCTCCCCTGCGCCAACGGCACCGGCCCCAACCCCGGACTCGCCCAGCCCCTCACGGCCGCCCAGGCCGAAGCCTGCAGCCACGTCGATCTCGCCAGCCGCATCCACACCCCCGACGTCCTCCTCCAGCCCCGCATGGCCTCCTTCGAGATGACCTTCTACCCCGACCCGGCCACCGCTGCCCACATGCCCAACGCCTTCCCCCCCCAGTACAACGGCGTCGCCTTCGCCGCCGAGCATGGCAGCTCCTCCGGCACCCGCCGCATCGGCTACGAAGTCATCACCCTCCCCATCGTCGGCGGCCATGCCACCGGCGAGTACGACGACTTCCTCACCGGCTTCGTCACCTCCGACGGCCAGGTCTGGGGCCGTCCCGCCGGCCTCACCATCGCCAGCGACGGCAGCCTCTACGTCGCCGACGACGGCAGCCGCTCCATCTGGCACATCACCTTCGTCCACAAATAATCCCTCCCCTCCCACCGACCACCTCGCAAAGAGGCAGTCGAGACGACTGCTCCGCGGAAGCTGCTGACGAGATGACTGCGCCTAGCAAAGATGCAGTCGAGATGGCTGCACCGCGAAAGATGCTGTCATCTCGACCGAAGCCAAACGGCCTTATCGTTTGGCGCAGTGGAGAGACCTGCAGTTTGCTCCGGCTATCACACGGCACACATACTAGTACTCGAAATCTGCATTGACCACCCGCACCTGCCCATGCTTTGTACGCCGTCATCCTGAGCGCAGCGAAGGATCTCCGTATTGCCGTTGCCGTTGCCGTTGCCTTTGCCTTTGCCTTTGCCTTTGCCTTTGCCTTTGCCTTTGCCTTTGCCTTTGCCTTTGCTAGAAGCTAGAAGCTAGAAGCTAAAAGCGAGCAGCGCCTATCTCCCCGCGCCTCCACTCCCAGCACCCTCACGCAACAACCCACCACAAAACCTTCACCTCATCCATCCCGCTAAAAACCCCCGCGTCCAAATCCCCTCTCCAACGTCTCACCAGCAATCATGAAGACCTGTTTCCTTCTCCTCGCACTCTTTCTCCCCGCCTCTGCGGCGACCCTCCCCGCCACCACCGCCACCGCACTCGACGGCCACCCCGTCACGCTCCCCCGCGACCTCACCGCCCCCGCCACCATCCTCATCCTCGGCTTCACCCACGCCTCCTCCGACCCCTCCACCGCCTGGGAGAAGTCCATCCGCGCCACCCTCGCCACCTCTCCCTCCATCGCCTACTACGATCTGCCCTTCCTCCAGGACGCCCCCGCCTTCGTCCGCCCTCTCATCCTCCGCGGCATCCGCAATCAGGTCCCCGACATCCTCAAGCCCCACTTCCTCCCCATCACCACCAATGAGGCCGCCTGGAAGCAGTTCGCCAGCTTCTCCCCCTCCGCACCCGACGCCGCCTACATCCTCCTCGTCGACCGCTCCGGCAGCCTCCGCTGGCAGACCCACTCTCCCCTCACCCCCGCTCTCTTCCAGCAACTCTCCGCCGCCACCCGCCAGCTCGCCGCCGAATCCCGATAATCGAAGCCCGGCGCCAACTCCTTTCGGCCAGAACGCCTCTCCATACGAGTACCCAGAGCACCCAGCAAGACTGCACCCAGTAAGAATGCTGTCATCTCGACCGGAGCCAAACGGTCTCATCGTTTGGCGCAGCGGTGAGACCTGCAGTGACCTTCCACCGAACCCGCACAGCCGCTCGAATACCGCTCTCCCCAGGCCGCCGCGCCCCGCACTCTTGCATCCCAAAGAGGCACGGGCGTATAACTTGCCCATCGGACCGCATCGCAAAGGTCTGTCTGGAGCAATCCACCCCCTGAACGACTCGCGGCGTCGCGAAATCAATTCAAGGACGGTGGTGTACCCATGCAGCCTTCCAAATCGTGTCTAGCTTTTTTCTCGCTGGTATTCCTGCTTGCCGCCACCGGTTGCCAGTCCCACTCCAAGTCTGAGATCTACGTCCTGGTAGCCAACAACCTCAAGCTTCCCTACTGGCAGACCGTCGACTCCGGATTTCACAAGGCCGCCACCGAGTACGGCGTTACCCCCGTCCTCAACGGCCCCGACAAATTCGATCCCCAGGCCGAGCTCACCGCCTTTCGTCAGGCCGTCGCCCGCAAGCCCGCCGGAATCCTCGTCTCCGTGGCCGATGCCGCCATGTTCCGCAATGACATCAACGACGCTATCGCCGACGGAATCCCCGTCATCACCGTTGACTCCGACGCGCCCACCAGTTCCCGCCTCTTCTTCATCGGCACCAACAACATCGCAGCCGGCCGCCTGGGCGGCAAGCGCCTGCTTGAGAAGCTCGGCGACAAAGGTAACGTCGTCGTCTTCACCTACCCCGGCCAACCCAACCTCGCCGACCGCCTCGAAGGCTACGAAGACGAGATCTCCGGCCATCCCGGCATCAAGATCATCGACGTCGTCGACATCAAGGGCGACGCCGGCAACGCCTTCGACGCCGCTCAGTCCTACCTCGCCAAAACCGGCCCCGACAAGATCGACGCCTTCGTCTGCCTCGAATCAGCCTCCGGCAAAGCCGTCGCCGAAGTCCTCCAGCGCGCCCACGCCACCGACCGCACCCTCATCGCCATGGACGTCGACAAAGAGACCCTCCAGCTCATCCAGAACGGCAGCATCGAAGCCACCGTCTCGCAGAAGCCCTTCACCATGGGCTACGTCGGCTTGAAGGCCCTCGCCGAAGTCCACCAATATCCGCGCCGCAACTTTAAGATCAACTACACCGTCGACGCCTTCGCCCCCTACCCCGTCTTCGTCGACACCGGCACCGCCCTGGTCGACAAAGTCAACGTCGACCTCTACCTCGCCAACGCCAAAGCCGCCGGAGCCAATTAGTCCGGACGACCATCCCCCAATTTAGTCCGGACCACTATCCCTCAATCTCGCCCCAAAAACCGACCCGACGGGTGCGCAGAACATCGCGCAGCCCAAAACCGTGTTGAGAGTGTCGAATTGCAACCCAAGATTGCGCTGAGAATGTACTGAAAATCGGGCAAACAGGCTTGAAAAGCGTGTTACCGTCCGCCGCCGGCCCCGCCGCCCAACTGCGCGATGGTCGTCCGCAGATACTTGTGAGGATTCACCGGAATCCCCCGCACCTGCACCTCGTAGTGCAGATTCGGCCCCGTCACCCGACTCCCGCTATGCCCAACATAGCCAATGACTTCGCCCTTCACCACGGTCTGCCCATCCACCACGTTGAAGCCCGAAAGATGCGCATACAGCGTCACAATCCCGTTCCCATGGTCGATCTCCACCTCGCGCCCGTACCCGGACCCCATTCCAGCCTTGATCACGCGTCCGCCCGCTGGCGCATGCACCGGCGTTCCATCCGCTCCCCCAATGTCCACACCCTTGTGAAACTCCCCGTCCCCATTGCCTAAAACAGGATCTTCACGCTCGCCAAACCCGCTATTAATCGGCCCCATGATCGGCCACATATCGGGCACATTCAGCCCCACGCTTGCATCGAACGACGCGAAATCACCCAGCGCACTGCGCACCCCAAGGTTCGGATTCACTGGCGGCTGCATCGTAAGTCCTTCACTTGCAGTAGCTTTCAGCGCATAGAACGTATCCAGCGACTTGTAATAACTATCATCCGTGAAGCTCGCCGCATCATCCTTCAGCGGAGCCTTGGCCACATCCACCGCCGCCGACTTCGCCCCGCGTGTCCCGTAACTCCCATGGATATGCGTCAACTTTCCCGCCGTTAACCCATAGATCGCCGAAACTTCGACCGCCAGTGACCCCAGGCTGGCCGCCTGCACATCCTTCTCGTGCGCCTGTTTCTCCAACCCCGCATAGTCTTTGCGCGTCATCGCCAACTCATCGCGCATGTGGTTGATCGACTCCGCCTTCACCAGCATCCGAGAGTACGATCCTGCCATCCCTGCAATCGAAAACAGGCCCACCACCGCGGCCGCCACAAACATGTAAGCGTAACGCATCGGAATCCCGACGCGATCCACGGCGCCGTCCTCACCCTGCGTCACATACACAATAAAACGACGTCGCACTGCTACTCCCTGCATCTAATCAGAATGCTTGATGACCCGGCTCACGCCGGCGCCACACATTTTCCTTCTCGCTGAAAACCATACGCCCGTCTTCGGCGAAAAGGCAGTATCTACAGCCACATTTTTGCGGCTTTTTTTGATCCACATCGGCAGACGAACACTGAGAGAGTTCCATAGCCTGCCAACGAACCTTCGTATATCTTAATGGACGGAGCGGCCCTGAGCAACCTATTTCCATAGTCCTGCCCCGCTCAGCCATCTCCCTGTCCTCAGGATGTACTCTGGAATCTGTGTCTTACACCCCTAAATCCCGCCCTTCCCCAAAATCCCCCAGCGAGCTTCTCTTCATCGAGCGCATCCGTTCCCGCGCCACAACCTCCCGCGCAGTCCGCCTCGGCATCGGCGACGACTGCGCCATCCTCACCCCGCCCCCCGGCCACGAACTCCTCGTCACCACCGACTTCTCCCTCGAAGGCCGCCACTTTCACCGCACCTGGCACTTCCCCCCCTCCATCGGCCACCGCACCCTCGCCCGCGGCCTCTCCGACCTCGCCGCCATGGGAGCCCATCCCCTCGCGGCATTTCTCTCCCTCGCTCTCCCCATATCCGCCGCGCGCAACACCCGCTGGCTCGACGGCTTTCTCGACGGCCTGCTCTCTCTCGCCCACGCCCACCACGTTCCTCTAGCCGGTGGCGACACCGCCGAATCACCCTCCGACCACATCCTCGCCGACATCGTCCTCCTCGGCTTCGCGCCCGCCGGCCGTGCACTCCGCCGCTCAACAGCACGCCCCGGCGACCTCCTCTACTGCACTGGCGCATTAGGCGGATCCGCAGCCGAACTGGCCGCCCTCGCTGCCTCCCCCCGCAAATTTCGTAACGCCACCGCGGCCGGTGACCATCCGCATCTCTTTCCCCAGCCGCGTCTGGCCGTCGGCGCAACTCTCCTTCGCCGCCGTCTCGCCACCGCCTGCATCGACATCAGCGACGGCCTCTCCACCGACCTCGCGCATCTGTGCAACGAATCGCACGTAGCCGCCGAACTCAACCTCGCCCAACTTCCGCTACACCCCCTCGCCGCCACACTCGACGACCGTGCCCAGATCACCGCCCTCCTGCACGGTGGCGAAGACTACGAACTCCTCTTCACCGCCGCCCCCTCCACCAAAGTCCCACGCTCCATTGCCGGCATTTCCATCACCTGCATCGGCCAAATCCTCAAACGGCATAAGAACAGGGCCCCAATGACTATTCTCGATGGCGACGAGCGCTTTGAACTCCAACCCCGCGGTTGGGAGCACTTCCAATGAGCGCCGCAGCCTTCCCTCAAAGCTGGATCGCACGCATCCTCACCACCCCTCCGCTCATCGCGCCCGCACGCCAGTACGTCTATCCACAGCATATCCCCGGCGAAGAAGACGCCATGCAACGCGGCGCCCTCCTGCTCGACGTCAAACCCTCCATCGGCGCCAACTTCCTCGCCACCTGCGCCCTCGGCTTCCGCGACCCCTCGCTCCCCACCGGCGTCTTCCCCTGCCCGCGCCCCGACAGTCTCCTCGCCCTCGCCGGCGGCTACGCCTACCTCATCGACACCCTCGAACCCGAGCACTGCCTCCACCTGCCCCTCCGCCCCGCAACCCAAATCCTCCCCGCCCCGGCGGCCGGGCTCATCCTCCTCGCCAGCTTCCACAACGTCCTCGCCCTCGACGCCACCGGCCTACGCTGGCAGAGCGCCCGCCTCAGTTGGGAGGGCGTCACCATGACCCACGCCGACGCCCGCCAACTCCACGGCACCGGATGGAACATGCACACCGACCGCGAAGTCTCCTTCACCCTCGACCTCGCCACCGGCACGCACCAGGGCGGCGGCTTCACCCTCTAGCGCACCTCTCCAACAAGCACCCAGCAACGATCTGGCCTCTCGACCGGAGCCAGACAGCCTCTTCGTTTGGCGCAGTCGGGAGCATGAGCCGCAGCACGCCACCGCTCCAAGCGTAAAATCTGTTCATGGGAATTACTCGCCAGCAAGCCCTCGACTGCCTCTCCTCCGACGACCTCATCGGCATCGGCATGGAGGCCGACGCACTCCGACGCAGCCTGCATCCCGAAGGCGTCGTCAGCTACACCATCGACCGCGCCCTCGACTGCTCCCCCCCCGACCTCGACGCCGCCTACGCCAGTGCTCGCACGTCCGTCGACATGGGCGCCACCGGCCTCGTCCTCGAAGCCAACGTCCACCAGCAGGCCACGCTCGCCCATTACGAGACGCTCTTCACCGGCATCAAGCAGCGCTTCCCCGGCCTCTGGCTGCACGGCCTCGCCGCCACCCAGATCCTCACCCTCGCCTCCACCGCCGGGCTCTCTCTGCGTGACACCATCGCCCGCCTCCACACCGCCGGTCTCGACTCCATCGCCAGCAGCGCCGTCATCCTCAACGATGAGATCCGCCTCCGCCTCGCTCCGGACAACTCCTCCACCGCCGCCTGGATCAGCGTTCACCGCACCGCCCACCAACTCGGCATCAGCTCCACCGCCACCATGATCTTCGGCGTCGGCGAGACGCTGGAGCAGCGCATCAACCACCTGGAGATTCTCCGTCAGCTCCAGCAGGATACCGGCGGCTTCACATCCTTCACTCCGTTCGCCTACACCGGCGGTGACCTCGGCATCCCAGAGCCCACCGCCGTCGAGTACCTCACCACGCTCGCCGTCAGCCGCCTCTACCTCGATAACATCCCGAACATCGAAGGATCGTGGGCCACGCAAGGCCTCAAGGTCCTGCAGATGGGCCTCCGCTTCGGCGGCAACGACGTCGGCTCAGTCCTCCTCGAAGAGCACTTCGGCAAGCCCGGCGGAGCCACCGAAGAAGAACTCCGCCGCATCATCCGCGAAGCCGGCTTCAAGCCCGTCCAGCGCGACACCCCCTACCGCACCATGTTCCTCAACTAGTCAGCGCAATCCCGACGGCAACCCCGCGATATGTTTGAGTGATCGAAATCGACCGCCGCACATCGCGTAAAATCGATCTACAATCTTCCTGCCCGGAGAGCCTTCTGCTGACCCAACTCAACGCGCTCGCCCTGTTCCTCGCCTCGCAGCACGGCCTCGGGCACTACTGGAAGACGCACTACGCGGACCACACCTTCCGCAACGTCTATCGCTGGAACGCCTTCGACATTAGCCTGCTCATCCCCTACTTTCTGGTGATGATCATCCTCGCCTTTTACGGCATCCATCGCTACCAGCTCGTCTGGCTCTACTACCGCAACAAGCGCAACGAGTCGAAATCTCACCTTCCGCCCGCGCACTTCGACGAGGCCGATCTCCCCTTCGTCACCATCCAGCTCCCCATCTACAACGAGCAGTTCGTCATCGACCGCCTGCTCGACGCCTGCTGCCGCCTCGACTACCCCCGCGACCGCTTCGAAATTCAGCTCCTCGACGACTCCACCGATGAGACCGTCGGCGTCGCCTCCGCAATGGTCGCCCGCTTTGCCGCTGGAACGCAGGGACTAGCGCCGCAGCCCGTCTACTACCTCCATCGCACCAACCGCCACGGCTACAAGGCCGGCGCACTCGAAGAGGGCCTGCGTTCCGCCAAGGGCGAACTCGTCGCCATCTTCGACGCCGACTTCGTCCCTCCCCCCACCTGGCTCCGCAGCGTCGTCCACCACTTCGCCGAACCCGGCGTCGGCATGGTGCAGACCCGCTGGACGCACCTCAATCGCAACTACAGCTTCCTCACCCAGGTCGAGGCCATCCTCCTCGACGGGCACTTCGTCCTCGAGCACGGAGGCCGTTCCCGCGCCGGCGTCTTCTTCAACTTCAACGGCACCGCCGGCATGTGGCGTCGCCAGGCCATCGACGAAGCCGGCGGCTGGCAGCACGACACCCTTACCGAAGACACCGACCTCAGCTATCGGGCGCAACTCAAAGGCTGGAAGTTCAAGTACCTCCAGGACGTCGAGTGTCCCGCCGAGCTCCCCATCGAGATGACCGCCTTCAAAACCCAGCAGGCACGCTGGGCCAAGGGCCTCATCCAGACCTCGAAGAAAGTTCTCCCCTCCGTCTTCCGCTCCGACGTCCCCTTCCACACCAAGCTCGAAGCCTGGTACCACCTCACCGCGAACATCAGCTACCCGCTCATGATCGTGCTCTCGGTGCTGCTCATGCCCGCCATGATCATCCGCTCCTGGCAGGGCCCCATCCAGATGATGCTCATCGACCTCCCGCTCTTCATGGCCTCTACCATGAGCGTTTCAAGCTTCTATCTCGTCAGCCAGCGCGAGCTCTATCCGCGCACCTGGTACAAGACCTTTCTATACCTGCCCTTCCTCATGTCGCTCGGCGTCGGCCTCACCATCACCAATACTAAGGCCGTGCTGGAGGCTCTCTTCGGTATCAAGAGCGCCTTCGCGCGCACCCCCAAGTACGCTGTCCAGAAGAAGGGTGAAAAGTCGCAGGCCAAAAAATATCGCAAGCGCCTCGGCATCATTCCGTGGATCGAACTGCTCATCGGCTGCTACTTCGCCGCGACGGTATACTACGCCGTCTCCACCGAAAATTACTTCACCGTTCCGTTCCTTCTGCTCTTCGTCCTGGGCTACTGGTACACCGGCCTGCTCAGCATCTTCCAGGGCCTCTTCGAGCGCAAGGGCTCTCAAGGCGACGAGATCCACGAGAAGCCCTACCCCGTCGGCATTTAGAGCGCGTGCTCATCGACATACCCGTAGCCTGTTCTCTCGACCGGCAACACCTCAGCGTCGCGCCCTCGCAATCGCACCCGCGCCAAGACAGAAGGCCCGCACTGAGCGGGCCTCCTGTCTTGAGCGTACGAAAGTTGCCTTAGAAGCGGATACCGAACTTGAACGGGATATATTCCGTATGCATGCTGTTCGCAGGATAGAAGTTTGTCGTCGTAGCCGTGATGGCGTTCAGGTTGTTGACCGTGATTCCAGGCTTGGCCGAGTTGGCAACGAACACATACCGAAGCTCACCGTACAACTGAATCCTCGAGTAGTCCGAGAATTTGTACGTGATCCCGGCGCCCCCATTGAAGCCCGGAGCATTCGACGTATATTTGTCGAACGTTGCGCTGGCAATACACGGGAAGAAGCCGCCATAGCCAATGCCGCCATAGCCGATGCCGCCATAGCCATACCCGCCATAGCCATACCCGCCACCGCAGATCGCCGGTGCTGGCACCGTAAAGGCCGCCGTCTTATGGTAGAAACCAACGCCGCCTACGACATAAGCTCCCCACGAGTGATTTGTGTAGAACGTATAGGTCGGATCAATCGTGAACGACCACACATGGCTTCCACCACCCAGGATTCCGGTGACAGCATTGCTGCCCAAGGACGGCGCAAAGTCCGCGAGAAAGGTGTTATAGATGGTGGTCTGGTTGTCCAGATTCTGCTGCGTGAATCCGAAGTGGTCCCAGTCAAACTCCACCGGCAGAGCGAAATGCTTGCTGAACTGCCGTCCGCCGCCCACCTGGAACCCATAGCCAATGCTCAGGTAGTTATTGGTGTTTCCTACCGGCAACCCGAATCCTCCGCCGCCATACCCCATCCACTTGTCCGACCCATCCGCATTCGTGTAGCTGCTTCCGTACCGGGGTCGGCGGCTGTTCTGCCTCCCACCCTCATGCATCATTGCCGCAAAGTTCGGTGCACCCGGTTCTGCCTTCGCTTCATTGACCAGTGCATCACTGCCTTCCGATGCACTCGATGAAACCATCGACTCGCTCACCGGAAGCTGCAGGTTCAACGGCGTCTGCGCCGCAGCCCCGGACTGTTGCGCACCCGCTCCCACCTGGCCGGCGGCTGGACTGCTGGTTTGGGCTCCCATCACGGCCACGCCCGCTCCGAGGATGGTCATCACGGCGACAGCATGTCGCACCACTACAGAGGCTCCGCCAATCCAGCGGCGCTCAACTTCTGAGGAATGAATAGATCTATACATTTTCCTAGACTCCTATGAATGTTCAGTCGTGTCCCAAGGTGATAACCCGGAAATGGTGAGATTGTTGCCCTTGCACGTAATCCGGATCGCATGATCCAGCCGTGCTCACCTCTTCTCTAATTTCTCTTGGACGTGGAAAGTTATGAAGTGGATGCAGATCAGCATCTAAACACTCAAAATATAGCAGTAACCGCCTGAACCCTTTTGAAATCATGCGCGATATTCGGTAGAACCCGTACACTGATCGGAAGAATGTCGATCGCATCAAATCTCGCCCGTGTCCATGACGAAATCGTCAACGCCTGCGCCCGCGCCCGCCGCGCCCCCCACTCCGTCGCCCTCATGGCCGTTAGCAAGATGAATCCCCCCGAGGCCCTCCTCGAGGCCTACGCCGCCGGGCACCGCCTCTTCGGCGAAAACCGCGTCCAGGAGTGGCAGACCAAGCGCGTCTCACTCCCCGATCTCTTGCCCGCCGTTGACGTCCACCTCATCGGCCCGCTCCAGAACAACAAGACCGCCAAAGCCGCCGAGATCTTCGACGCCGTCGACACTCTCGACTCGCTCAAAACTGCCGAGCGCCTCAACGCCGCCGCCCAATCCCTCAACAAAACCCTGCGCGTCCTCGTCGAGGTCAAGCTCTCGCACGAGGACACCAAGCACGGCCTCGCCCCCGCCGAACTCCCCACCCTTCTCGCCGCCCTCCAGCCCCTCCACCACCTCGAAGTCCGCGGCCTCATGACTGTCCCGCCCCTCAACGACGCCCCCGAAACCGCGCGCCCCTATTTCCAGCATCTCCGCCGCCTCCGCGACGAAAACATCGCCCTCTACCCCACCCTTACCGAACTCTCCATGGGCATGTCCAACGACTTCGCCATAGCCATCGAAGAGGGCTCCACCACCATCCGCATCGGCACCGCCATCTTTGGCAAGCGCACCTACCCCAACCCATAGCACGGGATAAAGCAGCGCATTCACATGAGCCTCACCCTTCGCGACACCCCCACCGGCTGCACCCTCACCGTCCGCGTTCACCCCGGAGCCCGCCGCAACGCCATCACCGGCACCCACGACGGCGCACTCAAAATCGCCCTCACCACCCCGCCCACTGACGGCCGCGCCAACGCCGCCCTCATCGCCTTCCTCGCCGACCGTCTCAAACTCCCCCGCGCCAGCATCACCCTCCTCACCGGCGCCACCAGCCGTTCCAAAACCCTCCTCCTCGACGGCCTCACCTCCGAAGCCCTCACCGCCTCACTCAAACCCGAACTCGCCTAACCCTTTCCCCGCGACCACACCATCGCAATTCCCACCACCAGCGTCGCCGCTCCCCCCGCAAACAACCCAGCCATCTCCCCCGCCAGCCTTACCTCCGGCTGCATCGCACCCTTACTTGCCGCATGCTCCATCACTGCGCGCGCCGTCAACCACCCCACCCCCGCAAACACCGCCACCAACACCAGCACCCGCACCGCAACACGCATTCGGCGACTCCTCACTCCCCCATGATGCTCCACGCAGCACGCAAAGCCTCCCGCCGTCCGCGCAGGGCCGCAGGACTTACTCCCACTCGATCGTGCCCGGCGGCTTCGACGTAATGTCGTACACCACGCGATTGATCCCGCGCACCTCACTCACAATCCTGCTCGAGATCGCCCGCAGCACCTCATACGGCAGCGCCGCCCAGTCCGCCGTCATGCCGTCCTCACTCTCCACCGCGCGAATCGCGCACGTATACGCATACGTTCGCTGATCGCCCATCACGCCAACCGTCTTCACCGGCAGCAACACGGCAAAGCTCTGCCACACCTTCCGATATAGCCCTGCGCGTTTGATTTCGGCTGTACAAATCGCATCCGCCTCCTGCAAAATCGCAACCCGTTCCGGCGTCACCTCGCCAAGAATCCGCACCGCCAGCCCCGGTCCCGGGAATGGCTGCCGCTCCAGAATCTCGTCCGGCATCTGCA
>JAJXYW010000313.1 GCA_021780415.1 Acidobacteriota bacterium | reverse complement strand
ATGGCTGCATCGACGGGCTTGGCGCTTCGCGGGTCCGGCGAAGTGAATCTCCAACATGCTCATAGGCCCCCTTTCCTCTGCCATGCCAGTGGAGCTGCCGGAGCGCGGCGAAAGGCAGAGATGTCCTTCCTATCACTTACCGCAAGGGGAGCGGAGAGTCAGTGATGGAGAGACTGGAGGGGAGTGACGAAGAGCGGATGAGGCCAGGAAATCAGTTGAAGCAGCATCGAGGCTTACGGCTTCGTCCCGTAGCCGTGCTTTTCGCGGGCGGACACGGCATCGGGCCATCCGGGCAAATGCTGGTCGCCAGTGATTAGACGCGCGGCGCGGGTGAAGGTGAAGTAGCTCCAGATCCACGTGGCGAAGACGAAGATTCGATTGCGGAAACCGATGAGAAACCAGATGTGGACCGTGAGCCAGGTGAGCCAGGCGGGCAGGCCGCTCATGTGAGCTTTGAAAGGCCACTCGACTTTGGCGACGGCGGCGCGGCGGCCGATGGTGGCCATGTCGCCCTTGTCGAAGTAGCGGAAGGCAGGACGCGGTTTTCCGTCGAGGTCGGCGGCAATCATGCGGCCGACGTGGTCGCCCATCTGCATGGCGGGTTGGGCGACGCCGGGAATCTGGCGGCCGTCCTGCTCGAGGTGGGCGAGGTCGCCGAGGACGAAGACCTCGGGTAGGCCGGGCGGATTGAGGTGGTCGTCGACAAGGACGCAGCCGCGGCGATCGAGGGGCGCGCCGAGGAGCTTGCCGAGGGGTGAGGCCTGCACGCCGGCGGCCCAGAGGGTGACAGCGGCGTCCATACGGGAGACGCCGCTTTGGCTTTGCGTTTCCACCCAGCCGGGGCCGATGGCGGTGACGTGCGCGCCGGTGAGAACCTCGACGCCGAGGCGGGTCAGTGCGGTCTCGGCTTTTGCGGAGAGGTCGGCGGGATATCCGGCGAGCAGGCGCGGCGAACCCTCGAGCAAGAGCACGCGTGCTTTGGCGGGGTCGATGTTGCGGAAGTCGCTGCGCAGA
Organism: Acidobacteriota bacterium; assembly: GCA_021780415.1. The sequence continues at coordinate 2,239 of JAJXYW010000313.1, read as the reverse complement.
TAGAGGCGCGCAATGTCAGAGATGGCGCCGGCGAGCTCGACGCCTGTAGGGCCTCCGCCGATAACGAGGAAGTTGAGGGGCGGATGCCAGCCCTGTTCAAGCATCTGGCGTTCAGCGAGTTCGAACGCGAGCAGAACGCGGCGGCGCATCTCGGTGGCGTCTTCGATGGTTTTGAGGCCGGGCGCGAGCGGGGCCCACTCGTCGTGGCCGAAGTAGGAGTGCGTAGCGCCGGTGGCGACGACGAGGTAGTCGTAGGGCATGTCCGCGCCGGTGGCGAGCGTGACCAGGCGCGCCACCGTGTCAATGCCCGTGACCTCATCCATGAGGACCTGCACGTTGGCCTGATTGCGTAGAATGCCGCGAATGGGCTGGGCGATGTCTGCCGGGGAAAGCACGGCGAGCGCGACCTGGTAGAGCAGCGGCTGAAAGGTGTGATGATTGCGGCGGTCGATGAGGGTGACATCGACCGCGAGATTTGCAAGAGATTGTGCGGCATGCAGACCGCCGAAGCCGCCGCCGAGGATGAGCACGCGGGGGCGCGCACGGGCGGCGGGCGGGAGCGGTCTGGTGGTGTCGCTCATTGTGGGTTTATGTGTTCACGTCCTTCGCTTCGCCGAGGATGAGCTTGAGCGTAATTTGCTTGCGTCCACGGAGAACGGTGACGGAGATGGTGTCGCCGGCCTGGTGCTTGTCCATGATGGCGCCGATGTCTTCAGGGCCTGTGACCTGCTGGCCGTCGATGGCGACGATGAGATCGCCGCCGAGGAGGATGGGCGTGTTGCCCACGTAGGCCTGCTCCGTGCCGCCGTGGAGGCCCGCGCGCTCCGCTGCGCCGCCAGGGATGACCTTCTGGATGAGGACGCCGTAGTCGGAGGCGAGGCCCATCTGCTCGGCGAGGTCGGGGCCTATGCCATAGGAGACGATGCCGAGCGAGGGACGGCGCACGCGGCCGTAGCGGGTGAGGTCGCCGAGGACGGCCTTGGCGGTGTTGATGGGGATGGCGAAGCCGATGCCGGCGTTCTGATCGGCGTTGGAGAGGATCATGGTGTTGATGCCAATGACCTCGCCATGCGAGTTGAGAAGCGGCCCGCCGGAGTTGCCGGGGTTGATGGCAGCATCGGTCTGGATGGCGTCTTCGATGGGTGCGCCGCTGGCGCCTTTGATGGAGCGGATGGAGCTGATGATGCCGCGGGTCATGGTGCCGCTGAGGCCGAAGGGATTGCCGATGGCGTAGACCTCCTGGCCGACGGCGAGGCCGGATGAATCGGCCAGCGTGACCGGCTGCAGGTTGGGCGCGGAGATCTGGAGCAGGGCGAGATCATGGACGCGATCTGCGCCGACGACGGTGGCCTTGTAGCTGGTCTTATTGCTGAGCGTGACCTGGATGCCGCGGTTGGCACCCTCGATGACGTGGTAGTTGGTGAGCACGTGACCGGCCTTGTCGAGGATGAAGCCGGAACCCTGGCCCTCCTGCGGAACGGCGCCGTAGAAGAAGTCGAAGACGACCTGGCGGGAGGTGATGTTGACAACCGATGGAAGGACGCGTTTGTAGACGCTGATGTTGTTGAGTTCGGCGGCGTCATAGGCAGGGGCTGCCTCCGCCTCAGTGAGCTGAAGGGGCGAGGTGGAGCCGTGGCCGCCGAGGAAAGAAATATTGCTGAGGCGCGAGGGCAGATGGGTGGTGACGTAAAGGAATCCACCGACAAGCAGAACAACCAGCAGGAAGCGGCGCAGTTTCATGGTGCGTGACTTGACCTTTCCAAACGCAGATGCGGCTGGAGCGCGGAACGATTCCGGAGAGATGGTTCTGCGGCTGCCGCTTCCTATTTTAGAGAATGCCGGAGTTGGAGGCGTTGCTTCGGGCCTGGAGATTGGGCCAGAGCTTTTCCACCTGAGCGCGAAGGGCGGCTAGATCGCCGTCGTTGGTGAGGACGTAGTCGGCGCGGGTGGCCTTTTCCGCATCGGGCATCTGGAAGGCGAGGCGGGCGCGGGCGTCGGCTTCGCCTGCGGGACCGGACTGGCCGGTGCGGGCGAGGTAGCGGGCGATTTTGAGGTCGTCGGGCGCGGTGACGACGACGGTGACATCGATGCGGCGTCGCCAGTCGGCGAGGACGGAATGGGAGTCGCCGCGGGCCTGGGCGTCGCGCTCGACCTCAAAGATGAGCGCGGAGACGATGACGGCGATGGCGTTGGGATTGCGCGCGAAGACTTCGTTCATCCACAGGCGCTGGGCCTCGAT
>JAJXYW010000307.1 GCA_021780415.1 Acidobacteriota bacterium | reverse complement strand
GCTTCGAAGACGCAAGATTTTTCGCCTGATTTACCGACAATCTGAGTGATAGCAAAGGCGCCAACGGGTGCTCTCTGCGCTGCGATGAAACCCTAGCAAGGCCGCGCGCTGTAGAGGGAATCCAAGGGCTGCAACGGCTATTGCGACCTACGATCCAGTTCAACGGGAGAGTCCCGATTTGAGCTGTAGAGGGGCGCTGCTTCCGGGAGGGGATGGGGAGCAGTGGAGAAGGTTTTACACCTTTTCCACTGCGATCCACAACGTCCACAGCAGACGCACGGACTGCGCTTGATGCGTGTCCGGGGCTGTGCCCTCCTATGCCTGAAATGGCTGGCATCGCGGGGAAACGGAAACGCTCAACTCCGAGCGCGGAACGGATGTGCCCTTTGGGGCGCAAACGACCCCGCTCGGCCGCTGGAATCGGAAGCCTCTGTTTCCTCGTAAGTGATTGAACTGATTGAGGAACGCCGCTTAACTGTGAACCCTGGAACGAACTAGCCGGAGACGACCGGCACGGAGAGAAATGATGCGCCCTCGCAAGACGATTTTGTGTGTAGAAGACAACGAACAGGTGCTTTCGGTGAGGAAGTTTTTGCTGGAGACGAGGGGTTATCGGGTGGTGGCGATGGGGACGGCGGCGGAGGCGTTGGAGTATTTGCAGGGGGCGGCGCAGGGGTCGGTGGACCTGTTGCTGTCGGATCTGATTTTGCCGCAGATGGACGGTAACGAGTTGATTCGACGGGCGAAACAGTTGCATCCGGGGTTGCCGACGCTGCTGGTTTCGGGGACGGTGACGAGCTTTGACCGGGCGGCTGCGGCGGATGCTTTCCTGCCCAAGGGGGCGAGTACGCCGGCGGAGGTGCTGGACCGGATTCGGATACTGGTGGCGCGGAAGCGGGGGCCGAAGAAGCATGTGCAGTCGGTGGGGGTGCAGGAGGCGTCGGCGCAGGTGGCGATGGCGAGTTAAGCCGGGACGGTGTGAGTTTCAGTGCAGTCTCAGCGCAATGTTGGGTTGCAGTTCGACACTCTCAGCACGGTTTTGGGATGCGCGGGTGGGGAGGGGGCTTCGCGTGGCTGTGCTGAGGTTGTACCACCCCATTCGTGACGACGAGGCCGTCACGAATGGGGCACCAGGCGGATGGGGAGCTTGAATGGGACCTTCGGTGGGGTCTATCGTCTGGGGAGCGGAGGTTCTTCTATGCGCGGACGCCGTGGAGTGGTGTTTCATGCGCTGCTGCTGGGGCTTGGAGGCTGGTTGCTGGCCTGTGGGGGCAGCAATCCTCAGCTTCAATCCATCAGCATCAATCCGGCGACGGCGACCGCGCTGGATTCCGCGAGCGGTGAGGTTCAGTTCGTTGCTACGGGAACGTATACGGACGGTCATACAGTCACGCCGTTGCCGGCTTTCTGGGGCTTCCACGCTCCGTGGGTTGAGATTCCCGATCCGGCGGGCGTCAGCGTGAACAGCCGCGGCGTGGCGCAGTGCACCACGTTCAAGGGAACGATTCCGATCGTTGCTATTGCACCGAAGGATCCGGCGATTCCGTTGAGCGCAATGATGGTGAGTACGGCCGTGGTGAGCGCAACGGCACAGTTGACGTGCAAGTAGGGCTTGCGCGAGTGGGGGTTAGGCTTCGAGGAGGCCGTAGCGGCGCTGCCATTGGTGCTTGAGGCGGGACCAGACGGCGTCGATCTCGGGTCGGGGGATGGCGGGGTCGGGGGCGGCGGCAAAGTGGGCGGCCTCGACGCGGGCGAGTTCGAGGAGGTCGCGATCGCGGGCGAGGTTGGCGACGCGGAGGTCGGGGAGGCCGGCCTGGCGGGTGCCGAAGAACTCGCCGGGGCCGCGCTGCTGGAGGTCGAACTCGGCGAGCTCGAAGCCGTTCTGAGTGCGGACCATGGCGTCGAGGCGAAGCTCGGCTTCGGGGGTGATGGAGGCGCCGGTGAGCAGGACGCAGAAGCTTTTGGCGGCGCCGCGGCCGACGCGCCCGCGGAGTTGGTGGAGCTGGGCGAGGCCGAAGCGCTCGGCGTGTTCGATGACCATGACGGTGGCGTTGGGGACGTCGACGCCGACTTCGATGACGGTGGTGGCGACGAGGACGTCGAGCTCACCGCGCTTGAAGCGGGCCATGGTGACCTCCTTGTCGTCGGCGGACATGCGGCCGTGGAGGAGGCCGAGGCGGAGGCCGGCGAGAGGGCCGGCCTGGAGTTCGGCGTGCATGTCGGTGGCGGAACGGAGTTTGGGGCGTGTGGGGTTGCGTTTGGGGGCGGATTTTGTGGCGGCGCGAAGGGAAGCTGCAGGTCTCTCCGCTGCGTCCGCGAAAAGCGCGGACTTCGGTCGAGATGACAGATTCTGGGTGGGTGCGGACTTCGGTCGAGGTGACAGGTTCTGGGTGGGTGCGGAGTTCGGTCGAGATGACAAGTTTGAAGGAGCTCGGTTTGGTCGAGAGGAGGAAGTTTGGGGGGTGGGATCGGAGAGGGCGGGAGTGTCGGGATCGGTGGCGAAGTCGAGTTCGGGCTGGTCGTCGGGGACGCCTTCGATGATGGGGTAGACGATGTAGGCCTGGCGGCCGGCGGTGACTTGCTTGCGGACGAAGTTCCAGACCTCGGCGGAGCGCTCCTCGGGCATGCGGCGGGTCTGGATGGGCGTGCGGCCGGGAGGGAGCTCGTCGATGACGGAGGCTTCGAGGTCGCCGTAGAGGGTGAGGGCGAGGGTGCGGGGGATGGGTGTGGCCGTCATGACGAGGACGTCGGGGTCGTCCTGCGTGGAGTGGTGCGTGGACGGGGAGGGGCTTTGCGGGCCGATGGGGAGAGACGTTGATGCGCTGCCGGTGTTGGGTTTGCGGGTGAGCTGGAAGCGCTGCTGGACGCCGAAGCGGTGCTGCTCGTCGACGATGACCAGGCCGAGGTTGGCGAAGTCTACGTTGTCTTCGACGAGGGCGTGGGTGCCGATGATGAGGTCGATCTCGCCGCGGAAGAGGCGGGCGCGGGTGTCGCGCTTGGTGCGGTCGTCAAGCGAGCCGGTGAGGAGGGCTATGCGGTAGGGACGCTGAGTGCGGGGCGAGATTTTTTCGCTGAGGAGCTTGCGCGCGGAGAGGTAGTGCTGCGTGGCGAGGATCTCGGTGGGCGCCATGAGAGCGACCTGGTAGCCGTTTTCGATGGCGATGAGCGCGGCCTGGAAGGCGACGATGGTCTTGCCGGAGCCTACGTCGCCCTGGAGGAGACGGCGCATGGGCTGGGAGCGGCGCATGTCGGTGACGATCTCGCCGAGGACGCGCTTTTGGGCCGCTGTGGGCTTGAAGGGAAGGATCTGCTTGAGGGCTTCGCGGACCTGGTCGTTGGTGGTGCAGGCTGTTCCGGAGCGCTCGCGGAGACGGCGGCGCTTGAGTTCGAGGCCAAGCTCGAGGTAGAAGAACTCCTCGAAGATGAGGCGGCGGTGCGCGGGTGTGCGCGCGGACATGAGTTCGGTGATGGAGGTGCCGGCGGGAGGGAAGTGGAGGTCGCGGAGGGCGTCCATGCGGGTGGGGAAGCGGAGGCGCTGGCGGAGAGCGGTGGGGAGGGTGTCGGTGGGGAGTTGGATGTCTTGCGACCCCACCCGTGACGATGGAGCCGTCACGAATGGGGCACCCGGAGGGTGGGTGCCAGAGGAAGAAACTACAGGTCTCTCCGCTGCGTCCGCAGAAAGCGCGGACTTCGGTCGAGATGACAAATTTCTGGGGGGAAAGGTGGAAGGCTCCGGTCGAGATGACGGAGTTTCCTGGAGGGCATCGGATTCGGCGAGGTCGCGGAAGATGGTCCAGATGACGCGGCGGTGCCAGCGGGAGGTGAGCTTGGCGCCCCAGGGAGTTTTGCCGCCGAGGGATTCGTAGACCGGAACGATGCGGCCCATTTCGAGGAGGATGAACTCGGCGTCTTCTTCACCCCGGCGAGCTCCGCTCGTCGGGGACCCCGATTCGCCGGTGGCGTGCTCGTCGGGGAGGATCTCGAAGGTGGGCTGGATCAGCTTGAAGCGGACGGAGCCGGGAGGCGCGTGGAGAGCGTTGCCGCTGCGGCTGCCTTCGAGTTTGCCGTAGAGGGCGATCTTCTGGCCGGGGCGGAACTTGTCCTTGAGGTAGGTGCCGTGGAACCACATGCACTTGACGGTTTCGAGGATGGGCTGGCGGGGATTGAGGAGGCCGGTCATGGTGGGGTCGGTGGAGACCCAGGGTGGGGTGCCGGGGAGAACTGCAGGTCTCTCCGCTGCGTCCGCAAAGTGCGCGGACTCCGGTCGAGATGACAGAGTATTGGGGGCAAAGGACGCGGACTCCGGTCGAGATGACAGAGTTTGGGTGGGGGCGGGAGGGGTGATGCCGACGGTCATCTCGAAGATGGGGCCGGAGCGGGTGCGGAGGAGGGTGGTGCCGCGGACTTCGCCGACGAGGGAGGCCATGTCGCCGGGGTGGTAGAGAGAGAGGGGCTTGGGGTGGAGGCGGTCTTCGTAGCGGAAGGGGAGGTGGTAGAGGAGGTCTTCGATGGTGAGGATGCCGCGGTCGGCGAGGCCGGCGGCGACGCGGTCGCCGATGCGCTTGATGAACCTGACGGGCGTGGAGAGCGAGAGCGGCACGGAATTGATGGTAGCAGCGGGTGGCTGTGACGGTGGCAGGGGAGGTTCAGCGCAAGACGGGGATGGGTGCAGCGGCGCAGGGTGGGCGCGTAGATGAAATAATGAGAGAGTACGCGGGCTGGCAGGTTTTGGTTGAGGCCGGCTGCGAACACCTTTGCGATGGACTCATTCTTTACACGCTTCAAGAATCCGCTGGTGCTGATTGCGATCGTGCTGATGCAGGTGATTGCGCTGGCGATGCAGGTGCAGCGGCCAGCGAAGGAGACTGCGGCGACGGCAAGTGCGCCGGCGGTGGAGAGTGTGGACGCGGCTCCGGATGGGAGGCATGTTTCGCTGCTGCGGCGATGGACGGTGACGGCGCTGACTCCGCTGGAGGACGCGGTGCATACGGTGAGTTTGAAGCTGCGCAATGGGTGGGATGGGTACATCAACCTGCGGGGGACCAGGGAGCAGGATGCGGCGCTGAAGCAGGAGGTGGCGCGGTTGCGGGTGGAAGAGGCGTCGTTTGCCGAGGACGCGGCGCAGGGACGGAGATTGCAGAAGCTGCTGGCGTTCAAGGAGCAGTATGTGACGGCGACGGTGGCGGCGCAGGTGATTGGGACGAGTGGGGCGGAGAGGTCGCATCTGCTGTACCTGGATAAGGGCTCGGAGGACGGACTGAAGCCGGACCAGGCGGTGATTACGCCGGATGGGGTGGTGGGGAAGATTCGCGATGTGTTTCCGCATACGGCACAGTTGCTGCTGATCGATGATGCGTCGTCGGGTGCGGGGGTGATTCTGGCGTCGACACGGATACGCGGGATACTGCGCGGGACGGCGATGGGACAGGTGGAGATTAATAATCTGACGGCGGACTCGCGGATTACGCCGGGAGAGCAGGTGCTGACCTCGGGCGGAGATCTGGTGTTTCCGCGAGGGCTGCCGGTGGGAGTGATCGAGTCGATTGCGCCGGACCCGCTGCACCAGCCGTATACGGCGATCATGATTAAGCCGTGGGCGAATCTGTCGCGGCTGGAAGAGGTGCTGGTGATTACGGGGACGTCGAGTGCGCTGACACCGACGGCGGCGCAGGATGCGGCTGCGGCGGAGGCTACGCAGGAGGCGAACCAGAAGGCTGCGGATTTGATTGCGGAGAAGCTGCCGAGTTTGCACTCGGATGCTGCTGCGGCGGCGGGGACGGCTGCGCCTGCGGGTGGAGTGGTTTCGGATTCGCCGGAGAGCCAGGTGGGAGGCGTGGCGGGGATTCCGAACTCGGGGCTGCCGCGGCCCAAGCCCGCGGTGCGGCCGGATCGGTTTTCGCCGGGTGCGGCGGCGCCGGCGGCGGAGTTGACGCCGGGAGCCGCGGCGGGGAGTGCGGTGCAGAGTCCGACGACGGAGGGGAGCCCGCAGTAGCGAGGGAGACGCAGGGAAGATTGGTAGGAAGGGAAGGGGAAAGGGAAAGGGAAGGGGAAAGGCAACAGCAACAGCAACAGCAAAAGCAAAAGCAAAAGCAAAAGCAAAAGCAAAAGCAAAGGCAACAGCAAAGGCAACAGCAGATCCCTACGGGATGACAACCAAAAAGGCAACAGCAACAGCAAGGGCAAGGGCAAGGGCAAGGGCAAGGGCAAGGGCAACGGCAACGGCCAGAGCCAGAGCAACGGCAACGGTAAGAGCAACTACAGGGGTCCTTCGCTTCGCTCGGGATGACGGAAGTGAAGGGGCAATGCGATTGCGATGAAGAGTGAAGGTTCAGGATGAGGGCGATGGCAGAGCGGAGTTATACATCACGCGAAGAGCTGGATCAGTATGGGTTCCATCCGGGAGTGACCGTGATGGCGCCGCTGGTTTGCCTGCTGCTGCAGGCGCTGCTGCCCAAGACGCTGCCGTGGTTGATTCATATTGACCTGCCGTTGATTGCTACGATTTTTTTTGCGGTGTCGCGACGCAGCCCGATTGCGGGCGCGGTGACCGGTACGCTGATTGGTTTGTTTCAGGATGGGTTGACCAATCATCCGTTTGGCGTGGATGGGATTGCCAAGGGTGTGATTGGATATGTGGCCGCCAGCGTTGGGTTCGCGGTGGATGTCGATAATGTGGTGAACCGCGTGGCGCTGGTGTTTACGCTGAGCCTGGGACAGAGCGGGCTGCTGTATTTGATTGCGCACTGGCTGCTGGGCGATGCGACGTATCGATTGCTGCCGCTCAGCGCGCTGATCTCGGCAGTGGCCAATTGCGTGATTGCGGTTCCGGTGTTTTATCTGCTGGATCAGTTTCGGACGCGGGATTAGAGCAGAGGGTAGAGGATAGAGCGTAGGGGATAGAGGCAGGGTTTCGGAATGGATTTGGACAGCATCGATCGGAAGGAGAAGTTGTCGGCGGCGAAGCTGCATGTGTCGCAGTATGTGGTGGCGGCGGTGATGCTGGTGCTGGGGTGCTGGCTGTGGCGGTTGCAGATTCTGGGGGCGGATACGTATCGCGTGCTGGCGGAACAGAATCGGGTGCGCAAGGTTCCGGTGCTGGCGCCGAGGGGGAAGATCTTCGATCGGTATGGGCGGATATTGGTGGACAACTATCCGTCGGTGACGTGCTATTTGTTGCGCGAGCAGCAGAAGAATCTGGAGGCGGACCTGCCGTTGATTGCGGAGGGGCTGCATCTTCCGCTGGAACAGATTCAGGCGACGCTGCGGCATTTTCAATATGCGCCGAAGTATCAGCCGATTCCGCTGAAGCAGGATATTACGCCGGATGAGCAGGCGTTTATTGCAGCGCACAGGGATGAGCTGCCGGAGTTGGAGACGCTGGATGAACAGCGGCGACTGTATCCGAAGGATGGGTTCCTGGCGCATGCGATCGGGTATGTGGGCGAGGTGAGCGAGAACGATCTGAATGAGGAGCGGTTTGCGGCCTATGAGCCGGGCGATGTGGTGGGGAAGTCGGGGATTGAGGAGACGTATGACTCGATATTGCGGGGGACGGATGGGTCGCGCGACATCATTGTGAACTCGCATGGAAAAGAAGTGGGGCAGATGGGGCAGGAGCTGGCGGTGCCGGGCCAGGACCTGCGGCTGACGATCGACCTGGATGTGCAGATGGCCGCGGAGAGAGCCATGGAGGGGAAGAACGGCGCGATTGTGGCGATGGATCCGCATACCGGCGAGATCCTGGCGATGGTGTCGCGGCCGACGTTCGATCCGAACCAGTTTTCGGTGCGGCTGTCGTCGTCGTACTGGAAGAGCATCATGGACGATCCGAACCACCCGATGATGAATAAGGCGATTCAGGCGCAACTGGCGCCGGGATCGACGTTCAAGGTGGTGATGACGCTGGCGGGCCTGCAGGAAAATGTGGCGCAGACGATGCAGGTTGTGTGCAATGGCGGCGCGACATTCTATGGACACTTTTTTGGCTGCGACCGGCACCATGGGTTTGTAGACATTCACAACGCGCTGCCCTACTCGTGCGACACGTTCTACTACACGCTGGCGAATAAGCTGGGGATCGAGACGATTGCGCGCTATGCGCACAGCGTGGGGCTGGGACAGAAGACGGGGATCGACCTGCCGGACGAGCAGGCGGGCGTTGTGCCGAGTGAGGAGTGGAAGCTGAAGACGCAGCACGACAAGTGGTATGCGGGCGAGACGATTTCAGTGGGGATTGGACAGGGAGCGACCGAGGAGACGCCGATGCAGGAGGCGCGGACGCTGAGTGGGATTGCTTCAGGCGGCGTGTTTGTGAGGCCGCACCTTCTGATGCCGGGTCAGTTGCCGAGCGAGGAGCAGGCGACGATCGATCAGATGTATCCGGGTGCGGGCGTGGCCAGAGTTCCGATGACGCCGGAGAACTGGGAGATTATTACGGACGATATGGCGAATGTGCTGAGCCCGATTGGGACGGCGGCGGCGGCGCATCTGGATGGGATTGACTTTGCAGGGAAGACTGGAACGGCGGACGTCGTGAGCGGACGCAAGAAGGGCAGCACGGACAAGAGTACGATTCCTAATTCGTGGTTTGTGGGGATGGTGCCGCGGCGGAATCCGGATATTGTGGTGGCCGTGCTGTGGGAGCATGGGTATATGGGGAATAATTCGGCGAAGCTGGCGGCGCAGGTGATCGATGCGTATGTGACCGAGCAGAGGGAGCGGGCGGGGAATTTGCAGAAGGTGGCGGCGGCGCCAACTGTGGCGGCGGTGCCGAGTGTGGCGGCGCCGCCGAGTGTGGCGAGTGGAAGCCGATAGACTGGTAAGGGAATGATTCGATCGCGGTTTCGGGATTTCGACTGGATGCTGCTGGGCCTGGTGCTTGTGCTCTCGGTGATTAGCGTGCTGGAGATCCGGTCGGCTACCGAGATGACCAAGTTTCATGGGTTTCAGCAGAAACAGTTGCTGTTTCTGGCGGTGGGGATTGTGGGGATGTTTGCGATCTCGCTGGTGGATTATCACCGGCTGCTGGGGATTGGGTATTGGGCGTATGGGGTGAGCCTGGTGTCGCTGCTGGCGGTGAGGCTGGTGGGGACCAAGGTGCTGGGCGCGCGGCGGTGGATCAATCTTGGCGGAGGGGTGCACTTTCAGCCGTCGGAGTGGGTGAGGCTGGTGCTGATTCTGGTGGCGGCGCGGTTCTTCTGGGAGATTGTGGAGGACGGTCGGGAGTTGAGCTGGAAGGATATCGGGAAGGCGTTTGCGCTGATTGGCGTGCCGCTGGTGCTGGTGCTGAAGGAGCCGGACCTGGGGACGTCGCTGACGTATCTGCCGGTGCTGGTGGTGGGGCTGTTTCTGGGCGGGATTCGATGGAAGCAGGCGGGGATTTTGCTGCTGAGCATGGTGCTGCTGGGCGGGGTCGGGCTGGCTTCGGGGAAGCTGCTGAAGCCGTATCAGCGGGCAAGGCTGACGGCGTTCATGAATCCGGATAGTGATCCGCAGGCGTCGGGATACCAGATTCGGCAGTCGCTGATTGCGGTGGGGTCGGGAGGATTGTGGGGGAAGGGGCAGAGTAAAGGCACGCAGACGCAGGGGGATTTTCTGCCGATTCCGTATACGGATTTTATCTTTGCGGCGTTCTGCGAGGAGCATGGGTTTATCGGTGCGGTGGGCGTGCTGCTGCTGTATTTTTTGATTCTGGTAAGGCTGATTCAGAATGCGCAGACGTCGGCTGACCCGCCGGGGAGCTTGATTGTGATGGGCGTGGTGGGGGTGCTGCTGTTCCAGATTGCGGTGAATATCGGGATGTGCGTGGGGTTGATGCCGGTGACGGGGATTCCGCTGCCGTTGATGAGCTATGGGGGGTCGTCGGTGATTTATATGTTTCTGGCGCTGGGGATTGTGATGAATGTGCGGATGCGGCGGTTTGTGAATTGAGGCAGAGGGTAGAGAGTAAGGAGCAGAGGGGAATGTCACTACGCCTTACCCCGTGCTCACTACTCCTTGTCGTTTTGGTGCATACTAGAAGCAGGTGATCGATTACAGGATGATTGCCATAACAACTGCGGCACGGATGCGATGATTTTTCCCGTTGCTGCGGACCAACAAGTTTTTGAGTCACGATTTTTAGAAGGCCGGCCAGGCGCGGATCAACTTCCGATGGCCGGACAGGGTTTGAGCATGAACGGAAACGGACGGTTAACGGCCCCGCCTCAGGTAGAGGTAGCGTTGGTCACAAACTCCGTGGACGGGATGGTGTTGGAGGGCAGGATGGCATGGCCCACGACACGCGGTACGACACTGGCAAGTTTTTCTCCCGGCACCGGCACGCAGACGCGCGAAGAGCGTGAGAATCTGCGGGCAGGAGGGCGCGCAGAAGCAGGCGCGAACAGCCTCCGGAAGTTCGATCCAGTCTCCGCAACTCAGGGTCTGTCCGTATCCCAGGGGGTAGCTGCAGGGAGCTAACGCAAGGCGTTAGAGCTTGTGCAGCGCGATCTTCGCCTGTTCTGCCAAAACGCACGCCGGCCTGAGCGCCGGGTGCAAGGGAGAACAGAGCAATGTCGAAAGAAATTTATATATCCAGCACACCGCATGAGACGCGGCTGGCGATTGTCGAAAAAGAAGAACTCACAGAGATTTATTACGAGCGCGAGAATGAGTACACGCTGGCGGGCTCGATTTACAACGGACGCGTGACGCGCGTTCTGCCGGGCATGCAGTCGAGCTTTGTGGACATCGGGCTGGAGCGCGATGCGTTTCTCTACATTACGGACTTCATGGAAGAGGCCGGCGATGCCGCGGACTTCGATGGAGTTGCGGGCGGCGAGGCGAGAGCTCCGCGAGGCGACCGGCCTCGGTCGGAGGGCCGTGGTGAGGGCCGTGGTGAGGGCCGCGGCGAAGGCCGTGGACGGGGGCGGCGGGATGGGCGCGATCGTGCGCGCGGTGGACGCGAGGCGCTGCCTGAGGGACGTGGCGAGGGCCGCAGTGAGGGACGTGCGGAGGCTCGCGGAGAGGATCGCGTAGAGAGCCCAGTGGAGGAATCGTTCCGGAGCTTTGAGCCGGTGGACGATGAGGTCTTCGAGGCGGTGCCGCGTGTGAGCCGCGAGAGTGAAGAGGAAGAGATTGGCGAGGGCGCTCCGGGTGCTGATGGCAGCCGCCGGTGGCGCGGGCGCCGGGGACGGCGTCGGGGACGCGGGGTTGCTGGAGAGGCGCGGGCTGGGTCGCAGGGTGAGGGTGAGTCGGATGCGTTTGCGGTGGAGACTGCGCCGATGGAAGAGAGCGCGCCGCGTGAGATTGAGACGCCTGCGGCAGAGTCGCGCGGGGATCGTGGACCGCGTGAAGGCGGACGGGAGCGGGGTGGTCGTGAGCGGGGCGGACGGGAGCGCGGCGGGCGTGACCGGAGTGGACGGGATCAGCGGCTGGATGCGGTGCGAGAGCGGTTTGCTCCTCGGGGAGCGCGGCCTGCGACGGTCGACGATGAGGTGATTGATCTGAGTGCGGCGGCGGGGCCGGCGGTGGAGCCGTTGATTCTGCCGGGTGAATCGCTGTCGAAGTATCGGAGGGGTGAGAGCGGAGCGGCGAGTGAGCCGGTGAAGCCGGCGGGGATTCCGGTGGTGGCGAAGCCGTCGACGGAGATTGAGCCGCTGGTGGGTTGGGATGGTGGAGCGGTGCTGCCGGGTGAGACGCTGCGGGCACGCGAGCCTCGGAGCGAGGCTCGGAACGAATCGTTTGGCGAGGGACGTCGCGAGGAGCGTCGTGAGGAGCGTGGCGGCGAACGTGGCGGCCGGGGACGGGATCGTCGGCGGGGACGCGATGAGCAGCGGGGACGGGGTGGACGCGATGGACAGCGTGATGCGGCACCGCGTTCGGAGTCTCGTACGGAACCGCGGGCTGAGTTGCGCGCTGAGCCGGGGATGGCGTTTAGCGCTGCGCCACGCGGGATTGATCCGGTGGAGGCAGTGCTTCCAGCGGTGAGCTCCGGGCATGATGTGGCCGAGCGCGAGTATGAGCCGCAGTATGCAGGACAGACGGACCTGGCGACGGTAGAGGCACTGGAGCCGGCGGCGGAGCATGAGGCGGAGTTCGAAGAAGCCATCTCGGAGCTGCATGATGCGGAGTTGCAGGAGGCGGAGGAGCTGCCGGAGCCGGAGTTCCATGAGACGACTGCGGAGTATGAGCCGGAGGAGAATGCTTCGGCTTCGTTCCGCGTGGACCCGGCGGGGACGCGGGAGTTTCGGCAGAGTGGCAGCGTGGAAGAGCCTGTGGCTGAGCATGAGCTCACGAGCCTGCAGGCTAGCGGGGAGTTGATCTCCGAGCCGGAGCATGCGGAGATTCTGCATGCGGATCCGACGGCGCCGATTGAGCATGAGACGGTGGTGCATTCGGGCGAGGCGGAGTCGGACGCCGTGGTGTCCGTGGGACAAGGATTCGCTCCAGGCGATGGGCAGCTTGAAGAAGAGTTGATGGATGAAGAGGACATCGAGATTGGCGGGCTGCATGCGCGAGCGTTCGATGAGGATACGGAAGAAGAGACGCTGGAGAACGCTGCGGACCTGGGCAGCATGATTCGCGATATGACGATCGACGATATTACGCAGGGCGAGCCGGCGGAGATCGACGAAGAGGAAGGCGAGGAGGACGAGGACTTCGAAGAGGACGAGGACTTCGAGGAAGACGAACTGGCGTCGAATGGCGATGAGGATTTTGTAGAGGAAGAGGTTTCGGGCAGCCAGATCAGTGAGGCTGAGGAGGAGGAGTTCGCCGAGACGTCGGACTTTGATGAGAACGGTGGAACGCGGACGGCCGTTGCGGAGGGAGAGACTGCTCCGCGTGAAGA
>JAJXYW010000126.1 GCA_021780415.1 Acidobacteriota bacterium | reverse complement strand
GGGAGGACACGCTCTACCTCTTCGGCAGCACCCCCAGCTACACCTACTCGGACATGAACGGCTACGGCCACTTCGTCCCCGCGCTCTTCTGGTCCATCACCTACTGGCTCTCCATCGCGGCCTTCCTCGGCGTGCTCTCCATCGGCCTCGCCATGCGCGGCGCAGACGACGGATGGGCCGCCCGCATGCGCCTCTTCCGCCACCGCGCTCCACGGCTCATGCCCGCCGCCGTGGTCTGCATGCTCATCGCTCTCGGCAGCGGCTCCTGGTACTTCTACAACACGCACGTCCGCAACGAATTCCTCAGCGCTCCACAGCGTCGCGACATCCAGGCCCAGTACGAGCGCGACTTCAAGAAATATCAGTTCCTCCCGCAGCCCAAAGTCATCGCGGTCGAGGCCAACATCGACATCTTCCCCGAGCGCCGCTCCTTCTCCGGCACCGGCCACTACATCCTCCAGAACAAGACCGCCGCGCCCATCTCCCAGATCCACATCGTCGACACGCAGCAGTCCGTCTCGAACGTCCACTTCGACCGCCCCTTCCATAAAGTCTCCGCCGCCAAACGCGATCTCTACACCATCTATGCGCTCGACCAGCCGCTCGCGCCCGGCGAGAAGCTCAACATGAACTTCTCCGTCGGCTACAACTCGCACGGCTTCCGCGATGGCGGCGAGCGGCCGGAGCTCGCCTACTCCGGAACCTTCTTCGATGTTGGATATTTCCCCACCATCGGCTACGACCCCAACGTCGAACTCACCGATCCCCGCCGCCGTCGCGAAGAACACCTCGGCCCCGTCACCGATCTTCCCCAGCGCGGCGACCCTCTTGGCAGCCGCACCAACCTCTTCACCAAAGACTCCGACTGGATCACCTACAACACCGTCGTCAGCACCTCCGACCACGACTCCGAAGGCCAGCCGCAGATTGCCCTCGCCCCCGGCTACCTTCAGCGCGACTGGCATCAGAACGGCCGCCACTACTTCGCCTACAGCATGGGCGACGTCAAGACCCTCGACTTCTTCGCCTACGTCTCCGCGCGCTACAACGTCAAGCGCGACGTCTTCCCGGGCGTCAACGGCCCCATCAACATTGAGGTTTACTACGATCCCCACCACCCCTACGACGTCGACGACATGATCGCCTCGTCCAAGGCCGGCCTCGCCTACTACGAGAAAAATTACAGCCCCTTCGAGTTCAAGCAGTTCCGCATCCTGGAGTTTCCACGCTACCGCGCCTTCGCGCAGTCCTTCCCCAACACCGTCCCCTACGCTGAATCCGGCTTCATCGGCCGCGTCGTCAATCCTCAGGAAGATATCGACCGCACCTACTTCGTCACCGCGCACGAACTCGCCCATCAATGGTGGGGCCACCAACTCATCGGCGGCGCAGTTGCCGGTTCCAACATGATGTCCGAATCACTCGCCGAGTACTCCGCCCTCCGCATCGCACAGAAGAAATACGGCGACGATCAGATGCACAAATTCCTCAAGCACGAGCTCGACGGCTACCTCCGCGGCCGCGCCTCCGAAGCCCACAAGGAACCCCCCATCGTCCTCGTTCAGCGCGAAGCCTACGTCTGGTATCAAAAGGGTTCGCTCGTCATGTATGGGCTCGCCGACTTCATCGGCGAAGACAAAGTCAACCTCGCCCTGCATAACTTCCTCATGCAATATCGCTACGCCAACGCGAACGACGCGCAGGATGAACCCTACCCCGACACCCGCCAGTTCGTCGCCGCTCTCCGCGCGCAAACTCCGCCCCAGTTTCAGTACTACATCACCGACGCCTTCGAGAACATCGTCCTCTACGACAACAAGGCCATCACCGCCACCTACGTCCAGACCCCCGACAAAAAATACAAAGTAACCCTCACCGTGCAGGCCCGAAAGCTAAAGTCCGACGGCTCCGGAAACGAGACACCCATGCCTCTCGCCGATTACATCGACGTCGGCGTCTTCAGCGGCAAAAAGGGCCACGAGAAGACTCTCTATCTGCAAAAGGAAAAATTCACGCAGCCGAAGCAGACCTTTGAGATCGTCGTCGATCAACTCCCCACCCGCGCTGGCATCGACCCGATCAACAAACTCATCGACCGCATCCCCGATGACAACACCATCGACGTCACCAAGCCCTGAGCACGCGTCGTGCGTGCCCCCTACCAGCGATAGATCGTAACAAACGCAGCCAGCGATATCACCGCCGCAATCACGGCCACCAGGTTCATATCGACGAGCAGCGTCCGGCCTCCGACCGCCATCCGCAGCGGCCGAATCCCATTCGCATCCGACAGCGCTCCACCAAACCACGCTCGTCCCGCAAACGAGAGCAGAAACGCGGCCGGTGACACTGCCGCAAGCATCGCCGCCAGATAAAACCCACGCTCCGCATCCACCCACCCTCCCCAGATCAGCGCCACCTCAATCATCGCCAGCAAGACCATCGTCAACGTCTGCCACACCACGTGAAATCGCGCATGCCGCACCCACAAAGGGTTCGTCGCGTGCGTTCGATTCAGATCAATCAGCATCGTCGCAATCCCTTGAATCCCACACAGCAGCGCGAGGAGCACCCGCGCAACCAATCGATAATTCACGGCTCACTCTCCACAGCCGCAGCGTCGTGCTGCAGCCCCGCATCCACTCATCCCACCACCGCAGTAAGCGGGTGCGCCGGACGTTCCTGCGCCTCATCCGCGCAGGGCATTGTCATCACCAGTCGCGCTCCGCCCTCCGGCCGGTTCGATGCCGACACCGTTCCGCCATGCGCTCGCGCCACCGCTTCCACAAACGCCAGCCCCAGCCCATGACCGCTCGAGTGCTTCCCCTTCACGCGCTGCTGGAACATCGCGCTCCCCACATCCTCCCCAAATCCCGGCCCATCATCTTCCAGCACCAGGGTCGCAACACCCCTCTCTGTCTGGAGATAGATCACGATCGTGCAAGCAGCGGGCAGGTGCTTCAGTTCGTTGTCCAGCAGATTCGAAACTGCGCGATGAACCAACGCCGCATCGGCAAACGCCTTCACCGCGCCTGCGCTTCGCAACTGTATCCGCAGTCCGCGCTCCGCCATGGAGGGTTCATACAGGTCGATCATCACGCGTATCAGTTCGTCCAGATCAATCGTCGAACGTCTGAGCCGCAGCGCATCCGCTCTCGCCTCGGCCACGTCCAGTGACGCGTTCAAAAACTCCGTAAGCCGGTCTAGTTCATCGATCGCAGACACCACCATCGGCTCACCCTGCGCACTATGGCTGC
>JAJXYW010000214.1 GCA_021780415.1 Acidobacteriota bacterium | reverse complement strand
GCGACCAGTAGTTACCGTCCTGCCGACAGTAAATTCACCGGTTTGAAGATCAAACTTTTCACCCAGCCGCCGCGTCCTCCGACGTAGCTGCCAGTTCATCCTTCGCAGCCACCAGCGTCGCCATCACCAGCAGCGACGGGCAAACTGTATGACTTCCATATCCAGCACAAGGTCCTACACACGCACAGGCGCTTGGCGACGACTCCTGCACAGCCTCGGGGAGAGAGTTCGATGGCACCGTGGAATCCTCCAACAAATCCATCCTGACGCCTTCCCCTATACCCCGTCTGTGATATGCATCACATTCCTCGACCAATTCACGCGTCCAAATTCGCCCTCATGCCATCTAACTCCTGCATGCCTCCCTCTTCGCGCGACACCACCTTCGATCTCTTCCGCCGCTGGGGTTATCTCCAGGCTTCCCTCGACCCCCTCGGCCAGCTCCTCCCGCCCCAGCCCTTCCCCGTAGCCGACCTTCCCGACGACGACTCCCCCGACGCCCTCGCCGCACGCCGCATCTACTGCTCCTCCATTGGCGCCGAGTTCATGTACATCCCCTCGGCCGAAAAGCGCGCCTGGATCCAGCAGCGCCTCGAATCTGACCCCGCCGCCACCATCCCCCCCGCCCGCATCCTCACCTCCCTCATCCGCGCCGACCTCTTCGAGCAGGTCATTCAGCAGCGCTACCTCGGCACCAAGCGCTTCTCCCTCGAAGGCCTCACCGTCCTCATCCCCTTCCTCGACCAACTCTTCACCACCGCCGCCGACCTCGGCGTCAGCCGCTCCATCTTCGCCATGAGCCACCGCGGCCGCCTCAACGTCATGGTCAACACCATCGGCCGCGCCTCCCGCGACATCTTCACCAAGTTCGAAGACGTTGACCCCCGCAGCACCCTCGGCGGCGGCGACGTCAAATACCACATCGGAGCCACCGGCGACCTCCTCACCGCGCACGGCAAGACCGTCCATCTCCACCTCGCCTCCAACCCCAGCCACCTCGAAGCCGTCGACCCCGTCATCATGGGCCGCGCCCGCGCCTACCAGGAGCGCATCGCCAAAGACAAGGCCGGCTATCTCGACGCCCGTCAGCAGATCCTCCCCATGATCATCCACGGCGACGCCGCCTTCGCCGGCCAGGGCATCACCGCCGAGAGCCTCAACCTCGCCTCCCTCCACGGCTACAACATCGGCGGCACCATTCAGGTCATCGTCAACAACCTCCTCGGCTTTACCGCCCTGCCCGGCGAGTCCAACTCCTCGCGCTTTTCCACCGACCTCGCCAAGCGCCTCCCCATCCCCATCTTCCACGTCAACGCCGAAGACCCCGCAGCCGTCGTCCGCATCGCTGCCCTCGCAGCCGAATACCGCCAGACCTTCCACTCCGACGTCGTCGTCGACCTCATCGGCTACCGTCGCCACGGCCACTCCGAAGTCGACGACCCCACCGTCACCCAGCCTCTCCGCTACGCCAAAATCAAGGACCACCCACCCCTCTTCCAGCTCTACGCCAGGAGCCTCAACATCGACCCCACCGAGGAGACTGCCTTCATCCAGTCCAAGTTCCTCGAAGAGCAGAAGGCCGCCACCCGCGCCAACCGCAAACCGGCCATGTTCGACATCCGCGACTACTGGAAGCCCTACTACGGCGGCCCGCTGCGGCCCGACGACAATCCCCGCACCGGCCTCGACGCCCGCGAAATCGCCTCCCTCACCACCGCCCTCACCACCGCCCCAGCCGGCTTCCACATCCACCCCAAAGTCGAAAAACTCCTCGCCCAGCGCATCGAGATGGGCGTCGGCAAAAAGCCTCTCGATTACGGCATGGCCGAACTCCTCGCTTATGCCTCGCTCCTCAAATCCGGCACGCCCGTCCGTCTCTCCGGCCAGGACTCCCAGCGCGGCACCTTCAACCAGCGCCACTCCGTCCTCATCGACATCGAGACCGAGACCCGCTTCTCACCGCTCTCCAACATCGCACCCGCGCAAGCCCGCTGGTCCGTCTACAACTCCCTCCTCTCCGAGGCCGCCTGTCTCGGCTTCGAGTACGGCTTCTCCCGCGACTACCCCGAAGCCCTCGTCCTCTGGGAGGCCCAGTTCGGCGACTTCGCCAACGGCGCCCAGATCATCATCGACCAGTTCCTCTCCGCCGGCGAAGCCAAGTGGGGCCTGCTCTCCGGCCTCGTCCTGCTCCTCCCCCACGGCTACGAAGGCCAGGGCCCCGAGCACTCCAGCGCACGCATGGAGCGGTACCTCCAGCTCGTCGCGCAGGACAACATCCAGATCGCCCAGCCCTCCACCGCCGCGCAATACTTCCATCTCCTCCGCCGCCAGGCTCTGCGCAAATGGCGCAAGCCCCTCATCGTCTTCACCCCCAAGTCCATGCTCCGCCACCCCGACGCGATGTCCCCCGTTGCGGACCTCACCCTCGACCACTTCCAGAGCGTCCTCCCCGACACCACCGTCACCAAGCCCCGCCGGATCCTCGTCTGCACCGGCAAAATTGGCCACAACCTCCGCGTCGAACGCGCCAGGCGCAAGCTCGCAGAAAAACAGGACCAGTCCGTCGCCATCATTTTCCTCGAACAGCTCTACCCCTTCCCCGAAGCCGAACTCCAGGCCGCCCTCGACCAGCACCCCTCGGCGACCGAGATCGTCTGGGTCCAGGAAGAGCCCGCCAACATGGGCGCTCTCTCCTACGTCCTCCCGCTCATGCGCCGCATGTCCGGCTCCCGCGCTCTCCTCAGCGTCAAGCGCACGGCCGCCGCCAGTCCCGCCACGGGCAGCGCCAAGGCCCACGCACTCGAAGAAAAGACCCTCATCGACCTGGCCCTCGGCCCCGAAGCCTAGCGCTCTCTCCCATGAGTCCCGGCAAAGATGCTGTCATCTCCACCGGAGCCAAACAGCTTCATCGTTGGTCGTAGCGGAGAGACCCGCAGCTTGCATGCACCCGTGCGAGGTTCGCGCTCCCGCCAACCCTACTCCCCCGCCACATAGCTCTTCGCATGCGCAATCTCCGGCCGCTCCGACCCCGCGCCACCATCCGCAGACTTCAGCAGCGACGCATAATATCTCTCCGCCGTCGCCTTCTCCCCCAAATCCTCCGCGGCCCTCCCCGCGCCATACAGCCCATTCAGCCGGTTCGGACTCAGTCTCAGCGCGACCTCATACTCCACCAGCGCCTCCTTCGGCTTGCCCACACTCAGCAGCATATCCCCGAGCATCTCACGCGCCGGAATATCCACCTCACCCTGCCCCACCTTGTC
>JAJXYW010000184.1 GCA_021780415.1 Acidobacteriota bacterium | reverse complement strand
CATCCGGCGATGGGGGCGATGAAGCCGCTGTATGAGCAGGGGCATCTGGCGGTGGTGCATGCGGCGGGGTCGCCGGATCCGTCGAGGTCGCACTTTGATGCGCAGGACTTTATGGAGTCGGGGACGCCGGGGGTGAAAGCTACGCGGGATGGGTGGTTGAACAGGGCGCTGCAGGTGGAGGTGGAGCGCGGGCGGCCGTCGGTGTTCAGGGCGGTGGCGCTGGGGGCGGAGGTTCCGCGGACGCTGGAGGGACGCGTGCCCGCGATTGCGGTGGCGAACCTGGCGGACTTTTCGGTGGGCGGGAGGCAGGCGGGTGCGGTGGCCGAGGCGTTCCAGACGATGTATGACGAGAGCTCGGATGCGCTGCTGCAGGGGACGGGCGTGGATACGTTTGAGGCGGTGAAGATGCTGAAGGCTACGGACCCGGCGGGGTATAAGCCGGCGGCTGGGGTGGTGTATCCGCAGACGGCGTTTGGAAATAGTTTGAAGCAGGTGGCGCAGTTGCTGAAGGCGAACCTGGGCGTGGAGTCGGCGTTCGCGGATGTGGGCGGGTGGGATACGCACCAGAATCAGGGGGGAGCGGAGGGTCAGTTGGCGGGGAGGCTGCGGGATTTTTCGGATACGATTGCGGCGTTCTGGCGGGATTTGGGGGATCAGGCTGAGGACGTGACGGTGGTGACGATGAGCGAGTTTGGACGGACGGCGAGGCAGAATGGGACCGGCGGGACCGATCATGGTCATGCGAATGTGATGTTTGCGCTGGGCGGGCGCGTGAGGGGCGGGAAGGTCTATGGGAAGTGGCCGGGGATTGCGGAGGAGCAGTTGAATGAGGGGAGGGATCTGGCCGTGACGACGGACTTTCGCCGGGTGCTGGGGGAGGCTGTGTATAAGTCGCTGGGGGCGACTCGGTTGGAGGCTGTGTTTCCGGGTGCGGGGGTGGGGCCGGAGGGATTTTTGGGCCTCGCGTGAGGGCTGCCTGAGATGCGGGGGAGGCCAGCCGGGTTTTCCTTCAGAGACGAAATTCAGCTACAAAGTTTTTTGCACACGGGCACTGGAAAATTCTTGCAAGAGGGCACAACTAAAGGGAATTTATCACGTCCAAAGAAGTGTGGTACGAAGTAGTCGGGCCAGCAGTCCCCACGGTTACCGGCATCCCCTATCTGCAGAAACCCTCCCTCCTATTTGTAGGCGCCCAGAGTATCGGGCGCCTCACGTCTTTAACGGCAGGGGATAGGGGATAGGGGATAGAGGATGGGGGAAAACAAGAGCAGCGGCAAAGGCAAATACAGGGATCCTTCGCTGCGCTCTGGATGGCGGGGGAAATGGAGCGGTGGTTAGTGGGGGAGGTGGATGGTTAGGAATTGGGTCAGGGCTGGGGTTGGAGTGGTGGTGCCCGGGTTCAGGATGAGGTGGGGGGTGGGGAGGGTCTGGAGGGGGGCGGAGAGGGGGAAGGGCTGGTCGAAGAGGAGGGTGAAGGGGACGATTTTGGAGCGGGGGTCGCGGCGGGCGCGGTCGGTGAGGTCGCCGTCGGGGGACTGGAGGATGAGGGCGGGGAGTTGAGGGTTTTGCGCGCAGAGGTGGACGGCGAGGGAGGCTCCGAGGCCGGTGCCGTAGATGACGATGGAGGCGGCAGGGATGGAGCGGGTGGTGGTGAGGTAGGCGAGGGCGGTGGCGGCGTCGGATTGCATGGAGGCCTGGGTGGGGTGGGGGCCGAGGGACTGGCCGTAGCCGCGGTAGTCGAAGAGGAGGACGTTGAGGTGCTGGGCGTGGAGGAGTTGGGCGTCGGGGAGTGCGTCGGCGATGGAGCCAGAGGCGGAGTGGAGGATGAGGGCGGTGTTGGGGGTGGTGGAGTCGGAGGGAATCCACCAGCCGGTGAGCTGGGGTTGGCCGGTGTTGTCGACGCCGAAGCGGACTGCGGTGAAGGGGAGATGGAGTGCGGCGGGGGTGGTGGCTACGGTGCGGGATGGGTGCAGGACGAGTTGCCACTGGCTGCGCGCAAAGAGGATGCAGAGGGTGGCGTAGGCGCAGAGGAAGGCTGCGGCGAAGATGATGGCCAGGGCTTTGAGTATCCAGCGGGGATCGATGAGCTCGATCATCTCGGGGGGAGCGGAGGCGCGCTGGGGAGCGAGCCGGGTGAGCGGGTCGTAGCGGGGTTGCAGGCGGGGCGATGGCTTGCGGCGGGAGGACTTGGGGTCGTTGGGCATGGTTCTTTCGCGCTGTCTTCAGCATCTCATGCGTGGCTGTGGCATGCTTGTTCGAACGGTGATGGAAGAGCGGAAAAGCAAGGGCAACGACGGGTGCTCGCGGTGCGAGCGGGAAGCAGGTTCCTCGCTGCGCTCGGAATGACAGACAGAAAGGCAAAAGCAAAGGCAACGGCAACGGCAAAGGCAACAGCAAGAGCAACAGCAAGAGCAACGGCAACTACAACAGCAACGGCAAATACGGGGGTCCTTCGCTGCGCTCAGGATGACGGCGTAAAACAAGCAACGGCAAAAGCAAAAGCAACGGCAAAAGCAACTGCAACGGCAAGAGCAACGGCAACAGCAACGGCAACAGCAACGGCAACAGCAAATACGGGGGTCCTTCGCTGCGCTCAGGATGACGGCGTAAAACAAACAACGGCAACGGCAAGAGCAACGGCAACGGCAAGTGCAGCGGCATGGGCAACAGAGACGCGATGGACGGAGGCGGGTGTGGGACAGTGGGTGAGGTTGTGTGGGGCGGCGGAGGCTCCTAAGGCGGGTGAGGTCATGGAGGCTGAGGCGCTGGGGGTGGCGATCTGCCTGGCCAATGTGGAGGGGCGGCTGTGTGCGCTGGGGAATGTTTGCCCGCATCGGCAAGGGCCGCTGGGTGGGGGATGGATTGAAGGCGAGGCTGTGCTGTGTCCCTGGCATGCGTGGGCGTTCGATGTGACGACGGGTGAGGCGGCGGCGCCGGAAAAGGGGAGGGTGGAGGTGTTTCCGGTGAGGGTGGAGGGGGAGGATGTGCTGGTGGAGATTGAGAAGCCGGAGCCGCAGGGGCTGCTGGAGTAGCGCGTGGCGGCCCGAGGGCTGAGGCTGCAATATCTTAAGGCGCGGCGGTGTGGGATTTTGACAGCCCGGGCTGATAGAATCAAGTGATCCTCTCGCTGCAAAGCCATATTCAGGCGAATGATCAAATCTCAGTGCAAGGGAGAGGGTATGCAGGCAATTCTTGCCCTTGAAGATGGGCGGCTGTTTCGCGGCAAGGCCTTCGGCGCTATCGTCGAACGCGTTGGCGAGGTGGTCT
>JAJXYW010000113.1 GCA_021780415.1 Acidobacteriota bacterium | reverse complement strand
ACCAGCGTATGCAGCTCGTCGATGAACAAAATAATCTGCCCATTCGACTCCTCAATCTCCTTCAGCACCGCCTTCAACCGCTCCTCAAACTCCCCGCGAAACTTCGCCCCCGCCAGCATCGATCCCAGATCCAGCGAGATCACCCGCTTCTCCCGCAGCACCTCCGGCACATCGCCCTGAAAAATCCTCCGCGCCAACCCCTCCACAATCGCCGTCTTCCCCACGCCCGGCTCGCCAATCAGCACCGGATTATTCTTCGTCCTCCGGCTCAGCACCTGGATCACCCGCCGAATCTCCTCATCGCGCCCAATCACCGGGTCCAGCTTCCCCCGCCGCGCCAACTCCGTCAGGTCCTTCGCATACTTCTCCAGCGCCTGAAACTTCCCCTCAGGATTCTGGTCCGTCACCCGCTGCGACCCACGCACTGCCTGCAGCGCCTTCAAAATCGCCGCATGGTCCACCCCCAGCGCCGCCAGCGCCATCTGCACCGGCTCATTCTTCTGCCGCGCCAGCGACAACAGCAGATGCTCCGTCGAAACGTAGTCGTCCTTGAAATTCTCGGCCTCTTTAAACGCGCCCTCCAGCACCTTCGTCAGTGCCGCGCTCATCCCCGGCTGCTGCACCGCCCCCTGCACCTTCGGCAGCTTCTGGATCGCCGCATACACCGTCGCCAGCAACTGCTGCACCGGCACGCCCACCTTCTCCAGCACCGGCAGCACCACCCCCTCTTTATCCTCCAGCAGCGCCTCCATCAAATGCAGCGGCAGCACCTCCGGATTCCCATTCTCCGCCGCCGCTCCCTGCGCCACCTGCAGCGCCTCCTGCGACTTCACCGTAAACTTATCCCACTTGATCGCCATCTTGTCTCCTCAATTCCCTATCCCGTGTTCTACAATCCTGCCCATGCTCGCCTTGCTACTTCTCGCCGCCCTGCAGACGGCTCCCGCCGCCGCCAATCCCGTTCCGCCTCCAGATCCGCTCGCCCCATTGTCCGCCTACAACGGCTCCTGGACCATCATCTCGCCACACACCCTGGCCGGCCCCGGCAAGCCCGATCTCCTCGTCAATCACTGCACCCACCACATAGCCTTCTTCACCTGCGAGCAGGTCGTCAACGGCAAACCCCTCGCCCTCATGGTCTTCGTTCCTACCGATAAGCCCAATCAATTCCATACCCAACCCATCTTTCCCAACGGGCAGGCCGTCGGTCGCGGCGACCTCACCCTCGACGGCCCTCACTGGACCTTCTCCAGCAAAGATGTCGAGCCCGGCAAGACCACCTGGTACCGCACCGAAAACTTCTTCAAAGGGCCCAATGCCATTCACTTCGACCAGTTCGAATCCTCCGACGGCACTACCTGGACCAAAACCAGCGAAGGCGATGAAACCCGCAATCCTGCGTGAACGCCAAAAATCAGGGGCGGGCCCGCTTTCTTCCCGGACCCGCCCCACAGGCCATTTGCACTGGAGGAAGTTGCTCGTTCCACCGGAGCCTCCGCCTTACGCCTTCACGTTCGCCTCTACCTGCTTCTGAGCCGCCGGCGCCACCTGCACCTGAATCTGCTTCGGCTGAGCCTCCGGCTTCTTCGCAAACGAGATGCTCAGCACGCCATCCGCGCTGGTCGCATCCACCTTCTCCGTGTTCACCGTCGAAGGCAGCGTAAAGCTCCGCACAAAGCTCCCAAACCGCCGCTCAATGCGATGGAAGTTTTCCTCCTTCTCCTCGCTCTCGAACTTGCGCTCGCCTTTCACCGTCAACACACGGCCTTCCACCCGAATATCCAGGTCCTCACGACGAATCCCCGGAACTTCGAGCTTCAACACCAGCTTCTCTGCATCCTCATATACATCCACCGCCGGCACAAAGTTCCCTGCCATCAGCGCCTCGGAGGTCTCATCAGGCCGTGCAAAGTCCTGAAAGATCGAGTTCAGCCGGTTCTGCAGCACGGCTACATCATTCAAACCACTGCGAAACGGAACAAACCTAGTCAACGTCATGACCCTATCTCCTTGATTCCTATTAGGTGAGGGCTCAGAGTTCTTCCGAACCCGATTATTTAGACGCAACCAGAGTCATAGGGTTGCATAAAAAGTGATAGGAAGTCACTCACTTTTTTATTCGATAATCGCGACCCTCCCCAGACCCCCACCCCCGCATTGTCCCCGCCGCTTCCCCCCGCGTATAACCGAGGAATCGCCTGCACCCCAACGCACCTCCCGCGGGCAATCGGAGCGCTCCATGCCGAACTCCCTCCACCCCCGCCTCGCCACCCTCGCCACCGCCCTCACCCTGACCCTCCTTTTCCCCCTCACCACCCCTGCCCAGACCCCGCCGGACCAGCCCGTCACCGCCGCTTTGAAGGGTACGGGCTTCAGCCCGTACGTTGAAGGGCAGTCCAAAAAAGAAGGGGCTTTAGCCCCGGAGGCACCCACCGCCGAAGCCTCCGACCAGCCCGTCACCGCCACCCACGCCATGGTCGTCACCGTCCACCACGACGCCACCGACGCCGGCCTCGAAGTCCTCCGCGCAGGCGGCAACGCCGTCGACGCGGCAGTCGCAGTTGGTTTCGCTCTCGCCGTCGTCCACCCCGTCGCCGGCAACATCGGCGGCGGCGGCTTCATGCTCATTCGCCCCGGAAGCGCCCGCGGCATGGGAAGAGACGCCGCCCTCAACCACGGCAATCCCACCTTCCTCGACTACCGCGAAAAGGCCCCCGCCGCCGCCACCCCCACCATGTACCTCGACGCCCACGGCAACGTCATCCCCAAGCTCTCCACCGTCGGCCCCCACTCCTCCGGCGTCCCCGGCACCGTCGCCGGCCTCACCTACGCCCAGTCCCACTTCGGCCGCCTCACCCTCGCCCAGGTCATGGCCCCCGCCATCCGCCTCGCCCGCGACGGCTTCGTCCTCTCCCCCGAAGAGGCCGCCGAACTCCACTCCCCCATCCTCACCCAATTCCCCACCTCCCGCCTCATCTTCCAGCGCGACGGCAACTTCTACCAGCCCGGCGACCGCTTCCGGCAGCCCCAGCTCGCCGCCACCCTCACCCGCATCGCCGCCGACCCCGCCAGCTTCTACCACGGCGCCCTCGCCGTCCAGATCGCCGCCTTCGAGTCCGCCAACCACGGCCTCATCACCGCCGAGGACCTCGCCGCCTACCAAGTCAAAGAGCGCGCCCCCCTCCTCGGCCACTACCACGGCCTCGACGTCCTGACCTCGCCCCCACCCAGCTCCGGCGGCATCGCCCTCATCGAAATCCTCAACATCCTCAGCACCTACGACCTCCCCAA
>JAJXYW010000189.1 GCA_021780415.1 Acidobacteriota bacterium | reverse complement strand
GAGGACTCGTAAGGAACTACAGCAGGACGGTCAGCATGCGGGCACGCTCGTCGGCGAGGACGCGGGCGGCTGGGCCCTGATCGATGACGGCGCCCTGCTCGATTCGGATGACCTCGGCGTCGAGGAGAAGTGCCTCTTCGACGTCGTGGGTTACGGAGAGGATGGGGATGCCGAGGTGCTCGGCGTGCTGCTGCATACGGAGGAGAAGAATGTCGCGCAGGTTGCGATCGACGCCAGTGAAGGGCTCGTCGAGCAAGAGGAGACGGACGGATGGAACGGCGAAGGCGCGGGCAAGATTGACGCGCTGGCGCTCGCCGCCGGAGAGGTCTCGAGGCATGCGATGGGCCAGCCGGGCGAGTTCGAAGAGATTGATTGCTGCAGTGATGCTGTGATCGTCGGGGATGTGGCGCGCCTGCGCTGCGAAGGCGATGTTTTCGCGGACGGAGAGATGGGGGAAGAGAACGGAGCCCTGCGGAGCATAGCCGATGGAACGCTGGTGGACGGGTGTGTTGTGGTGGCGACCTTGAACTTCGAGCCAGACAGCATCGTTGGCGGGGCGGGTGGAGAACTCGACGACGGCTGGATGGAGGAGGCCGCAGGCGGCACGGAGCAGGGAACTTTTGCCGCTGCCGGAGGGGCCGAAGATGACGGTCCACGGGGCGGCCAGGTGCAGGTGAGCGAGGAGGTGCAGTGGGCCGAAGTGTGCGTCGGCGCTGAGGCGGTGATGGGGTTGGAGAGGGGCGGAGAGGCTAGACAAGTTCGGGCCTCCTGCGGGCTCGTCCGTAGACGAAGAGGAGAGCGATGAAGGAGAGGGCGACCAGCGCGGCGGAGGTCAGGTTGGCAGCGGAGTATTGGAGTTCCTGGACCTGGTCGAAGATGGAGATGGAGAGGGTGCGGGTGACGCCGGGGATGTCGCCGCCGACCATGAGGACGACGCCGAACTCGCCGACGGTGTGGGCGAAGGTGAGAACCGCGGCGGTGACAAAGGACATGCGCGAGAGCGGCAGGGTGATGCGGCGAAAGACGGTCCAGGGCGAGGCTCCGAGGACGCGGGCGACATCGATGGTTGCGGGGTCGACGGAGGCAAAGGCGACGACCAGCGGCTGCACGGCGAAGGGCAGGCTGTAGATCATGGAGCCGATGAGCAGTCCCCAGAAGGTGAAGGCGAGAGGATGGCCGATGAGGGTGATGAGGGTTCGTCCAAGAGCCGTTGCGGGGCCGAGGCCGACGAGGAGATAGAAGCCGAGGACGGTGGGCGGAAGCACGAGGGGAAGAGCTACGGTGGCCTGCACGACGCGGCGGGCGATGCTGTGTCCACTCGCAATCCACGCGGCCACCGGCGTTGCCAACAGTAGCAGGCAGATTGTGGTGAGGCTGGCGAGACGGAGCGTCAGGCCGAGGGCTGCAAAGTCCATGGTGCTGTCAGTCTAGCGTGAGCACGGAATTTGCAGTGTGGAGGAGCGGAAGAGGACATGAGGATGGCTTGAGGAAAATGGGCTATCGGTCGGCGGGATCGAGGCCGACTTTTGTGAGGGTTCGCTGGGTGGAGTTGCTGGTGAGCCAGCGGAGGAAGTCCTGAGCTTCGGAGGGATTCTTCGAGGCCTTCAGGATGACCGCGCACTGGCGGATGGGCGGGTAGCTTTCCGGGGGAACGCGGACGAAGCTGCCTAGTTCGCGGAAATGGGGCGAGTTGGCGATGGTCAGGGAGATGAGGGCCACCTGCGCGTTGCCGGACTCAGCGAACTGAGCCGTCTGGGAGATGTTTTCGGCGATGACGAGCTTGTCGGCGACCAGGTCGGCGATGTGGAGGCTTGCGAGGGCTCTCATGGCGGCAAAGCCGTAGGGAGCATGGGCGGCGTTGGCGATGGCGATCTTCGTCACCTTGGGGCTGGTGAGGATGTTGAGAGTGAGGGGGTGGGCTGGCGAATCCTTGCGCGCCCAGAGGACGAGGACGCCACGGGCGTAAGGGGTCGGTGTGCGGTCGTCCTGCAAGCCCGTGGCGAGGCCGGCGGCGATGAGTTGCTCAGGATGCACGAAGTCTGCGGAGAGGAAGAGGTCCTGTGGGTCGCCGTTGAGGATTTGCTGAGTGAGGGTAGCCGACGAGCCGAAGGAGGCGATCACCTTGATGCCGGTGGCGTGCTCATACGCCGCAGCCAGCGCGGGCATAACGGGCTGCATGTCAGAGGCCGCTGCGATGTGGAGTTCCTTTGCGGCCTGGGCGCGGGCGGAGGGTAGAAGGACGATCAAAAGCAGGAGAAGCGTGGCGAGAGAGCATGGCAGAAGCGCTTTGCGATACCCTAGAGGAACCCATGAATTCTTCATCTCATATCCTTCGATGCACCGGATGCGGAGAACGGATCGCCGCAAAGGCCGCCCAGAGTAATTTTCGCTGCCGCACGTGCGGTGATCTATTTGAAGTCGAGTATCCATGGAGTGAGGGTGCGCCGGCAAGCGAAGGCGTGACGGAGGGCTATTCGGCCAGCAGGCCGACGCCGAAGAACCGCCCGAATCCGAGTGCGCTGCGGTATCTGTGGCAGGAGCGGCGGACCTCGACGATGGGGATCGACCAGAGCGGCGTCTGGCGCTTTCGGGATCTGCTTCCGATCGTTCCGGACGAGAACATTGTGACACTGCGCGAGGGGAATACGCCTCTATATGAGATGCCGAGGGCGGCGGCGGCGCTGGGGTTGAACTGGCTGCTGGCGAAGCATCAGGGGATGAATCCTACGGGGTCGTTCAAGGACACGGGAATGACGGCGGCGCTGTCGGTGGCGGTGGCGAGCGGGTTTGAGTGGGTGGCGTGCGCGTCGACCGGGAACACATCGGCGGCGATGGCGGCCTATGCGGCGCGGGCTGGGCTGCGCAGCATGGTGCTGATACCCGAGGGAAAGATTGCGTGGGGCAAGCTGTCGCAGTCGATGGATTATGGGTCGACGACGGTGCAGTTGCGGACGGATTTTGATGGCTGCGTGAAGGTGTTGGGCGAGATTGTGCAGAGGGCTCCGGTGTATCTGTTGAACTCGGTGAACCCTTACAGGCTGGAGGGTCAGAAGACGCCGGCGTTTGAGATTCTGGAGCAGTGCGAGTGGCAGGTGCCGCACCATGTAATTGTGCCGGGCGGAAATCTGGCGAACTGTTCGGCGCTGGGGAAGGGCTTTGCGGAGATGCTGCATCTGGGGTTCATCCATCGCGTGCCGAAGATCAGCGTGATCCAGGCGGAGGGAGCGAATCCGCTGTACCAAAGCCTGCAGGCGAACGGCGGCGTGTCACTGGAGCCGGTGACGGCGAACACGCGCGCGTC
>JAJXYW010000231.1 GCA_021780415.1 Acidobacteriota bacterium | reverse complement strand
TCCGATCTCCCAAACCCCGCGCGCACGAGGCCTATGTCCCAGGGCAACCCCATTCTCGGCACCTCTCCTCTCCGCAAGGAAGGCCGCGCCAAGGTCCTGGGCGCCACCCAGTACATCGACGACCTGACCCTCCCCGGCCTCTGGCACGGCACCACCATCCGCTCCACCATTGCCCGCGGCCGCATTAAATCCATCACCTTCGACCCCCAGATCAACTGGTCCGAATACGCCATCGTCCGCGCAGCAGACATCCCCGGCGAGAACAGCATCGTCCACCTCACCAGGGACCACCCCTGCCTCGCGGCCACCGAGATCAACCACGTAGCCGAGCCCATCCTGCTCCTCGCCCACCCCGAAAAATCAGCTCTTCTCGCCGCCCGGTCCGCCATTCACATCGACTACGACGAACTCCCCGGCGTCTTCACCATCGAAGCCTCCGAAGCCGCCGTCGAAGCCCTCCACCACGACCCCAACGCCACCTCCAACATCATCTGGTCCGGCTCCAACTCCGGTGGCACCCCCAACTGCTTCAAGCAATATCAGATGCACACCGGCGAAGCCGACGAAACCGAAGACGCCCTCGCCGCAGCCTTCGAGTCCGCCGACTTCATCATCACAGGCGAGTACACCACCGGCGCCCAGGAGCAGCTCTACATCGAACCCAACGGCGTCATCGCCGAGTGCGACATCGACCCCGCCACAGGCCACATTCGTGGAGTCACCGTTCGCGGCTCCATGCAGTGCCCCTACTACCTCGTCCACGCGCTCGCCCTCGTCTTCAACCTCCCCGAAGAAAACTGCCGCGTCCTCCAGGTCGAAACCGGCGGAGCCTTCGGCGGCAAGGAAGACTTCCCCTCGGTCATCGGCTCCCACGCCGCTCTGCTCGCCATGAAGTGCGGCCACCCCGTCAAAATCATCTATGACCGCAGCGAAGACATGGCCGCCACCACCAAGCGCCACCCCTCCCGCACCCGCATCCGCACCGCCGTCTCCCGCGACGGCAAACTCCTCGCCGGCACCATCGACATCGCCCTCGACGGCGGAGCTTACGCCACCCTTTCCCCCGTCGTACTCTCCCGCGCCACCCTCCACGCCCCCGGCCCCTACAAGTGGCCGCATCTGAGAGTCCGGGCGAAGGCGATGGCCACCAACATCCCTCCCCACGGCGCCTTCCGCGGCTTCGGAGCACCGCAGTCCCTCTTCGCTCTCGAGCGCCACATCGACAAGATCGCGCACACCCTCGGCCTCACCCCCGAAGAAATCCGACGCCGCAACTTCCTCTCCACCGGCGACCGCACCGCCACCGGGCAACTTCTCACCGAACCCGTAGACATGCAGCATCTCCTCACCCGCGCCCTCGCCGACTCCGGCTACCACGCCCGGCGCGACCGCTTCGCCGCCGAGAATCCTACCTCCCGGATCAAGCGCGGCATCGGCATCGCCGCCTTCATGCACGGTGCAGGTTTCACAGGTTCCGGCGAGCGCCGCCTCAACTCCCTCGTCCACCTCGATATCCTTCCCAACGGCCTCCCCCAGATCCTCGTCTCCTCCACCGAGTTCGGCCAGGGCACCAACACCATCCTCTGCCAGGTAGCCGCCGAAGCCCTCGCCCTCCCCTACGACGACATCCTCATCCACCAGCCCGACACCACCCTCGTCCCCGACTCCGGCCCTACCGTCGCCTCCCGCACCGCCATGATCGTCGGCAAGCTCGTCGAGCGCGCCGCCCATCAAATCCTCACCACCCTCCGCACCCACGCATCGCTCCCCACCCCCCACACCCGAGCCCAGTTCATCGCCGCCGCGCAATCCTACCTCACCCGCCACAACCACCTCCGCGCCTCCACCCGCTACCAGCCCGCCACCAAAATCCACTGGGACGACGACCTCTACCGTGGCGACGCCTATCCCGCCTACGCCTGGGCCGTTTACGTCGCCGAAGTCGCCGTAGACCTCAGCACCTACACCGCCACCGTCACCCGCTTCGACGCCCTCCAGGAAGTCGGCCGCGTCCTCCACCCCATCCTCGCCCGCGGCCAGATCGAAGGCGGCATCGCCCAGGGCATCGGCTACGCTCTCTACGAAAAGTGCGTCTACCAAAACGGCCACCTGATGAACAACCAGATGACCAACTACATCATGCCCACCTCCGCCGACCTCCCCACCATCCACGTCTACTTCGAAGAAACCCCCAGCCCCCACGGTCCCGGCGGAGCCAAAGGCATCGGCGAGCTCCCCATGGACGGCCCCGCCCCAGCCATCCTCAACGCCATCGAAGACGCCACCGGCATCGCCTTCACCGCCATCCCGCTCCTCCCCGAAGACATCTTCGAACGCCTCACCGCCTACACCACCCACCCCCACGGCGGCACCGAAGACCTCAACCCCGCCACCGACCTCGACACCGAAACCGAATCCCCCAGGGTCTCCGCATGACCACCATCCATCTCACCGTCAACAACCAGCCTCACACCCTCACCGTCCCGCCCATGAAGCGTCTCCTCGACCTCCTCCGCGAAGACCTCTCCCTCACCGGCACCAAAGAAGCCTGCGGAGAAGGCGAGTGCGGAGCCTGCGCCATCCTCCTCGACACCGGAAGCGGCCCCGAGCTCGTCAACTCCTGCCTCATCCCCGCCCTGCAAGCCGACAACGCCACCCTAACCACCATCGAAGGCCTCGCCCCCGACGCCGCTCTCCACCCCATCCAGCAATCCTTCCTCCAGGCCGGCGGAGCCCAATGCGGCATCTGCACCCCCGGCATGATCCTCGCCACGCACCACCTCCTCACCCAGCATCCCAACCCCACCGAAGCCCAAATCCGCGAAGGCCTCTCCGGCAACCTCTGCCGCTGCACCGGCTACATGCGCATCTTCGAATCCATCCGCCAGGCCGCCACGGAGACCGCCCGCTGATGCGCTCCGACCCCACCCAATTCGCCCTCACCGCCCCCGCCTCTCTCCAGGCCGTGCTGGCCCAGCTCGCGCAAAACCCCGGCACCCACATCCCCATCGCCGGCGGCACCGAGCTCATGGTCGCCCTCGCCGCCGGCCGCCTTCCCCGCCACTCCTTCCTCTCCATCAGCCACCTCCCCGAGCTCCGCTTCATCCGCATCACCCCCGACGCCATCCACCTCGGCGCCAACACCACCTTCACCGACATCCGTCGCAACCCCACCATCGCCGCCGACCTCCCACTCCTCACCCTCGCCGCCTCCTGGACCGGCTCCATCGCCAACCAGAACCGCGCCACCCTCGGCGGCAACCTCTGCAACGCCAGCCCCGCCGCCGACACCCCACCCGCCC
>JAJXYW010000253.1 GCA_021780415.1 Acidobacteriota bacterium | reverse complement strand
CCTGATCCGCCAGCGTCATCCGCTCCCGCGACCGCAAAAAGTCCATCCAGCTCTCCATGATGAACGTCTCGTTCAAATGTTCCGGATCGGCCGCATCGCGATAAATCCCCCACCGCACCGCACCGCCACGCAACCGCACGCCCTCCAGCGGATGAATCACCTGCGTAAACGTCGCATAGTCTTCCCGCGCAATCCTGTAGTCCACCGAGATCCGCACCGGTCCATCATCCGGGTCGGGCGTCGCCTCAAACCCCGGCAGCGGCCGCTTCCACTTGTACGGCGTCAGGTCCGGCAGCAGCCCCTTCAAAATATGTATCCGCTGCATAAACGGCAGACTCACCGCCAGCCCGCACGCCGCGCAGATCAGCGCAATCCTCACCGACGTCCGCTGCGCCACTCCGCCCCACAGCGCGCTGCCCAGCGCCAGCCCTCCCTGGAACGTCATCAGGTACGCTCCCAGCGCCCGCGCATACACCCACGCCGGCACGCTCAACTGCACGCTCACATTCAGCGTCGACATCGTCGTCGTCCACGCAAACCCCGCGCCCAGCAGCGTCGCAATCACCACCGCCGGAATCCGCACCAGCGCCAGCACCAGCATCGTCGCAACGTAGTAAATTCCCGTCGCCAGCAGCATCGTGTCCGCATCAAAGCGCCGCCGAATCCGCGCCAGCGACATCGCCCCGGCCACCGCACCCAACCCCAGACAGCCGTTCAGAATGCCATACCCCATCGCCCCCTGGTGCAGATCCCGCTTCGCCACCAGCGCCAGCAGCGCCCACACCGAGCTTACAAAAAATGTAAAAATGAACGCCCGAATCAGCGGTCCCTGCAGGTCCGGAGCATGCCTCAAATACCGCAGCCCCGTCCGCACCGACCCCGCAATCCGCTCCGCCGGCAGCGCGCTCTTATAAATCGGTTGCCGCTTCCACCGCCACAAGATCCAGATCACCCCAGCAAACGAAGCCGAGTTCAGCGCGAACACCCAACCCGCCCCGCGATGCGGCACCGCATACGCGGCAATCATCAACCCGCCCAGCGCCGGCCCCAGCGCGCGTGCAATATTGTTGCTCGCCGCATTCAACGTCACCGCATTCGGAATCTGTTCCCGCGGCACCAGCTCCGGCACAATCGCCTGCCACGCCGGATTATTCATAGCCGAACCAATGTTCAGCAGAAACGTAAACAGCAGCAGCATCACCGGCGTAATCACGCCGACAAACGTCAACACCGCCAGCACCGCAACGCTCCCCAGCATCCACCACTGCCAGAAGATCAGCAACCGTCGCCGCTCATATATATCCGCCGTCGCTCCCGCCAGCAATCCCAGAAACAGCACCGGCAAACTCGCCGCCGTCTGCATCAGCGCAATCAGCAGCGGCGACGTCGTCAGCACCGTCATCAACCACGTGCCCGCCGTATCCTGCATCCACGTGCCCAGGCTCGACACCGTCGACGCAATCCATCGATCGCGAAACAGCGGTATCTTCAGCGGCTCCAACGCATTCGTTCCACCCGGAAGCGTCTCTTGCGCTGGTGCCAGATCGGTTGAATCGACGTGCCCTGTCTCGCCCACCCTTCTATGATGCCACTCTTCCACTCCCATCCGCTCCGCCATCCACCTCCCCGCGTCGCCACACGCCACTCCCCTTCGCCAGCACCCTCCCTCGCGTCATTTCGTGTCATTTATAGTGCAGCCATGGGCCATCGCCTCCTGCCGCTCACCATCCTTCTCGCCACCGCCCTCGCGTCAGCCCAGCAGCCCACCACGGCGCAGCCCGCACCCGCAGACCCTCCCCTCCCGCCCATCCCCCAACTCCTGCACAACGTCGAGCGCAACGAAAAGGCCGCCGAAGCCGCCAGCAACGACTACACCTACCACGTTCACTTTGAGCAGCAAGACCTCGACAACCACGGCCATCTCAAAAAGACCACCACCACCGACGCCGAGACCCTCGTCCTCGACGGCGTCCACGTTGACCGCATCGTCGCCCGCGACGGCAAGCCCCTCTCCCCCAAAGAAGCGCAGAAGCAGAGCGACCAGATCGACAAAGGGATCGCCAAAGCCAAACAGCGCCGCGAGAAGCGCGCCTCCGAAGGCAAGCCCACCGACGCCAACGGCGACACCGTCATCACCGCCTCCCGCATCCTTGAGCTCGGCACCTTCTCCAACCCCCGCCGCATCGACCTCAACGGCCGCCCCACCATCGTCGTCGACTACGCCGGCGACCCCAACGCCAAGACCCGCAACCCATTCGAGACCATCGTCCGCGACCTCGTCGGCACCGCCTGGATCGACGAACACGACCAGGTCCTCGTCCGCGCCCAGGGCCACTTCCTCAACGACTTCAAACTCGGCGGCGGACTCCTCGCCGACATCAAGCGCGACTCCAGCTTCGACATCCAATACACCAACGTCAACCACGAAGTCTGGCTCCCCGCCGACATCCAGGCCAGCGGCAAAATCCGCACCCTCATCTTCCTCGGCTTCAACGGCCGCTTCCACAACGTCACGTCCGACTACAAAAAGTTCCGCACCAGCTCCACCATCATCCCCTCCGACCGCCTCATCGGCCCCGACGGCCAGCCCATCCCCAACCCCAACCCCAACCCGTCCGCAACTCCTGCCCCCGCCTCCACCCCACCCGCTCCCCCACCCGCCGAGCCCACTCCTCCGCCCGCACCCAGCCAGCCGCACCAAAGCCAACTAAAATCGTGAACATTCGCAAATTTCCCGCAAACACTTGCGCAACACTCGCTCTCTGCCCAGATATATTGCAAAACCCCGCCATATCGTGATCAATGGTTCGGCCTTGGAGTTGCTATCTATAGAGGCCCTTCCATTGAAAACCGTTCAGACGTTCATAGCCCTAAGCGCATTCTTGCTCCTGGCAGCAACCAGCAAGGCCGACACCCTCGGCACCGCAGGCACCTACGCCGTTCTCGGCGCGTCCACCATCACCAACACCGGTTCCAGCGTCTTATCCGGCAATGTGGGCTTAGCCCCCGGTACGTCGATCACCGGTTTCCCTCCGGGCTCAGTCATCAATGGAGTCATCAATCAAACCAATACTGCAGCCACAACTGCTCAAACCGACGCAACAAGCTTCTACAACTACCTCTTAGGGCTGCAATCGACCGGAAACCTTTCCGGACAGGATCTGGGTAACATGACGCTCACCCCCGGCGTCTACTCCTACGCGTCCTCAGCCGGACTGACGGGTCCACTCACCTTGAACTTTCAAGATTTGAGCAATCAGAACATCGTGCTCCAAATCGGAAGCACGCTGACGACCGCGAGCGCATC
>JAJXYW010000047.1 GCA_021780415.1 Acidobacteriota bacterium | reverse complement strand
GGCCCACGCGGGCAGGTGCTGCATGTAGTAGGTGGAGGTGGTGAACTGGCCGCTGGACTGGTCAATCCAGAAAGCGCCGTTGGCGGCCTGGCCGGCAGGCAGGATGGAGGCGCGATCTTTGAGCGAGACGCCGTAGACGCGGGCGCGGCCCTGGGTGGCGAGGCGCAGTTCGTCGCCGATGGTGGTGGCGCGGAGATTGAGGGGGGATGCGCCGATGACGAACTTGGGTGCGTCCGCCGATGCGCCGGGCTGGTTTGCGGGGATGGAGGATGGCGGCAAATCGACGAGCTGGTAGCGCTCATCCTCGACGGAGGTGACTTTGTGTGAGTATCCGCGGGCGGCGTCCCACCACTCGTTGGAGTCGATGCCGTGGCCGTCGGTGTAAGCGCCGGTGCCGATGGTGGAGTGGCCGGGGGCGGTCTTGGTGTTGGCGTAGTCGTAGTAGCAGTCCGTGAACCAGGCGCCCTCTTTCATGAAGAGGTTGAAGCCGCGGCCCTTGAAGTCAGCGGCGTGGCGGTTGAGGTAGTCAGCGCGGAACTGGTCAATGACGACGATGACGATGAGTTTTGGCTTGCCGATGAAGGCCTGCGCGCGGGCGAGCGCGGGCAACAGCAGCGCCAGGCACAGGATGACGATCTTGAGACGAAGAGAGCGAGGTAAGACCGTGTGGATAGGCATCTTCCCGATTATAGGAAAGGCTGGACGCGCACGACCGCGGATACGCGCGCGGAAGCGCGAAAGGCGCAGTTTTTTATCGAGAATTTTTGCGAGAAGCGCTCAGGGGCCGGGGTAGGCGCTGCCCTTGCACTCGGGGTTGACGGCGAACTGGTTGCCGCCGGCGAAGATTTGCATGAGCCAGAGGTAGGTGGTGATGTGGTGCTGGCAGCCGATGGAGTCGTTGAGCGCGTTCATGGGCGGGACGAGTTCGACGCCGGTGTTGACGTGCTCGTAGGGCAAAGGCAGGATGGGCGGCAGATGGGGGATGAGATCGGAGCGGTTGTAGATGCGGTAGCTCTGCGCGATCGCAGCGTCGTACGAGAGGGCGAAGACGGAGTCTCCGGTGCGGGGGCTGGCGTACGTGTAGGAGACGGGCTGGCGGCACGCGGTGTTGAGGGCGACGTCGAGCGCGAGCAGCGTGGCAAGCGCGCCGCCGAGGCTGTGACCGGCAACAGTGACGGTCTTAGCCTGACCCGATTGGACGTAGCTTCCCACGGAGGCGGCGGCCGTGGGCGAGCTTGTATCGCGGCCGTTGCGCAGGGATCTGTAGATGGCGGTGAAGCCGTCCTCGGTCATCCCCGCGCTGCTGTGGATGGGATTGGGAACCATGAGGAATGCGGCGTCGTGGATCCACTCGAGAATGGTGTCTGTGCCGCGCACGATGGCGAGGAGTTCCTTGTCGTTGCCGCTTGAGATGGCGAGGAAGCCGTATGTGACGGTTTCGCCGGCGTGGGGATTGACGTCGGTGGCGAGCTCGTTGCCGTAGAGAGTTTGCAGGAACGTGTAGCCGAGTGCCTGGATGCCAGCCTTGCTCTGCGCGGAGTATTCGGCGGAGGGGGGCACGTCTTCTGCAATTTTGGCCAGGCGCGCGTATTTGATGGCAAGTTGCCAATCGATGACCGGCATGATCGCACCTCACACATGGGGGATGTGGGCCAGAAACGAGCGTAGGAGCGCCGATGCAGCGGGTCAAGGGGGAAATTGCGAGGGCGTTGAGAGAGCGGACAAAGAGAAAGGGCATTCCTATGAAAGGAATGCCCTGAGGGTGGGTGAAGCGGCAGCAATCAGGCGCCGACCGGCTCTTTGGCCGCGACCTTGACGGGTGTGAGCCAGCCGAAGCGGTCAGGCTTGAGGCCGTTGGCGATGCCGAAGAATTCATCGGCGATCCTCTGGGTGATTTCGCCGGGCTTGCCGTCACCGATGAGGATGCGGTCGATGGAGCGAATGGGCGAGACTTCAGCGGCGGTGCCGGTGAAGAAGACCTCGTCGGCGATATAAAGCATTTCGCGGGGGATGACCTGCTCAATGACGCTGAGGCCGAGGTGACGGGCCAGAGTGAGCACGGAGTCGCGGGTGATTCCGCTGAGGGCGGAGTTGGCGAGCGGTGGCGTGTAGAGGACGCCATTGCGGACGACGAAGATGTTTTCGCCGGAGCCCTCGCTGACGTAACCGTTGACGTCAAGGCCGATGCCCTCGGCGTAGCCGTTGATATCGGCTTCCATGCGGATGAGCTGAGAGTTCATGTAGTTTGCGCCGGCCTTGGCGAGGGAGGGCATGGTGTTTGGTGCGAGGCGATTCCAGCTGGAGATGCAGACATCTGCGCCGCCGTGGCCGGTGACATATTTGCCCCAGGGGAAGTTGGAGATGTAGACCTCAATGGGCGAGCCCTTGGGGCTGACGCCGATTTCGCCGTAGCCGCGCAGGACGATGGGGCGGATGTAGCAGGGCGCAACGCCGTTGGCCTCAATGACATCGACCACGCCGGCGCAGAGCTCGTCGAGCGAGAAAGGAATCTCCATGCGGTAGATCTTGGCGGAATCGAGGAGGCGCTGCATGTGCTCGGGCAGGCGAAAGACGGCCGAGCCCTGCGGCTGAGCGTAGCAACGGATGCCCTCAAAGACGCTGGAGCCGTAGTGGACGACGTGGCTCATGACGTGGATGGTGGCCTGCTCCCAGGGGATAAGGGTGCCGTTGTGCCAGATCTTGGAGGTGGTCTGAATGGGCATAGAGGTAGGAAGCTCCTTGAAGCGCGAACAGCGCGCGGTACTTCAAGCCTAGCGCGAGTTGGTGCGCTGTGTCACGGCGATGTGGACGGATTGAGGCTTGGTTTGGGGGCGGAAGTTGCGGACGGCGGCGGGGAGGATGGAACGTACTGGGGCCGTCGCGGGGTGAGCTGGGGCGGTGGTGTGGGTTCGACGGGCGCGGCCAGGACCTGCTGGCGGGATATTTCGACGCTGCCGGTGCGTCCGCCGTGGGTGTCTTCGACGACGACACGGATGCTGTCTGCGTGCTTTGGGAAGCGCAAGGAGATGGACATGTGGCTGACGATTGAGTCACGCGCGACGGGGTCCTGGAGGATGGATGTGATGCGCGCGTTGACGATGCGGGAGGCGAGGACGTCGAGGTTTTTGTCGCGGGCAACGGCGGCCAGCAGGAGCGAGGCCTGATTTTTGCCATTGACGGTGGGAAGCCAGTTCAGATGTTGATTCTGGAGCTGGACGTTGATGTCAACGCGGCGCGTGTCTGCGTGACGGACGAGGGAGTTGACGCTGAGGCTGAGCGCGTTGAAGGGAACGGTGGAGATGGATGCCTCTCCAATGCTGTTCATGGACTTGAAGAGAGG
>JAJXYW010000215.1 GCA_021780415.1 Acidobacteriota bacterium | reverse complement strand
GCCTGGACTTCGTCCCTCTTCTTCGCACCCCGAGACACGTCGAGCCGCCTACCGGCGGCCCGCGAAGTCTTGGTTGGTTTGGTCGGGACGGGGGGATTCGAACCCCCGACCCCTTGAACCCCATGGCGGAAAAGGGGTCTGGGAGACCCTCGGAGCCGGCCGGAGCTACAAGCCGATCAAGAGCCCCACAAGGAGCTGACGTCCATTGTTCTGTGAGGAGTTACGAAAACGCTAGACGGCGCTCCTCGGAGACGCCCGGAGACCCGTAGCAACCAATGGGTCTCCCAAATGTGGACAATATTGTGGACAGGCAAATGAGACGCACGAACGACGCATATGCCATCGGTATCTACAAACTGCAATTCGCGCCGGTGAAGTGTTGAAGGAACACAGAGGCACGGCAAGGCCCGTAGAGAAGATCTGCCGCTTTCTCCAGACGGCCACCGCCAGATTCCGTTCAGAGCCACCTGGGTTTCGACTGACCTCCGCAAGCAACGTCTCGACGATTAGTGCGCCGTGTGGAACCGCGTATCGCGTTGGCGATAGATGTTGTTGTAAGCGCAGGTGGGGATCAGGCGACCATCGGCCGCCGGCACCGACACGCAACAGGAGGCGATCCGCTCCAGATCGAAGTTCTCGTCGTCCATGTGGGAGCTGATGTAAATGGTCTTGATCTGGTGTTCTGCGATCTTCTGTCGGGCTTGGTAGCTGATCGGTGCTGACGGGTACAGAGCACGGAGCAGTCTCCGCAGTGCTGCAAGAACCTGATGATCCAATTTGGTCGGGTCCGCACGACCCCACATCTCGTTGACCGCGTCGCCCAGGATCTCCTCCGTCTGCAGTGTCGGCTCCATGTAGAAGCTGCCTTCCAGCAGGTGCCACATGCGTTCCGAAGAAAGAAACCGCCTCAGAGGCACGGTTTGCCCGGCATCCAGCTTCAGGAGATAGCACTGTGAGTAACAGAGCGGATGCGCGCACGGGGA
Source organism: Acidobacteriota bacterium (assembly GCA_021780415.1). The sequence goes on along the minus strand of JAJXYW010000215.1, from coordinate 12,208 downwards.
CGGCATGAAGTCTTCCTGGGCGATCTCTCGGTTGTCGGCAGCAATCGCAGCGATGATGTCGGGTGTGGTGAGGCGAGTAGAACGATCGAATACGGTCCTTGCCTGGCCCGTATAGGTGACGGTGTGAATCTGGGAGCTGACGATGAAGTCGCTTTCCAAAACGTACCTGACAATCTCCCCGATCTCTGTGTCGTTGACTCCGGCCATCACGACGGTGAGAAGCGTCGTTGTCAGTTTGTGTTCGTCCAGAAGCCTGAGGATCTCGAGCTTCTCGTCCAACAGGTTGCGACCGGCGCTGACTCGGTACGGCTGCTCGTGAAAGGAGTTGAAGGAAAGGACAATCCTCGCCTCCAGCTCGGCGAGTCGTGAAAGCAGCTCCGGATCTTCGCGCAGCCGCAGGCCGTTCGTACTGACTGTGATCCTGTGTATGCCTGCTTGGCGGCACATCTCGACCAACTCGCAGAATTGTGGATGCAACGTCGGTTCGCCACCGGTGAAGTTGATGATCTGCATGTTTGGGTCGTGGCGGTGAATCACCTCGAGGATTCTGGCAAATTCGTCCTTGGCCATGAAGAACGAATCCTGTCGTCGATTGAGTGTGTAGCAGACGGGGCAGTCAAGGTTGCACGCGCTGGTGATCGAAACCACGGGCAGGTACATCCGCTGCTGGTGGGCTGTGCAGAAGCCGCAGTCTAGCGGGCAACCATCGACCTGGGTTGTCATCCTCTCCTTCGGAGCGGTCGCCGGAGACGCGAAGGACATGGTGCGGTGGTACCAATCCGCATCGCCACTGACCAGGCCTGTCCGTTGGCCGTGAAGAGGACATTCCTTCTGCATGAAGACTTTGCCGTCGCTCTCGAAGAGGAGAGCTGGAACCGCGCGGCCACATTCAAAACAGACGCTCTGCGTGGTCTTGATCTGTCTCATGCCCACCACTTTTCTCCATCAACGGGGAGACTGGGTCCGGTGCCACTGTTCTCGAGCGTGAGCACCTCGCACTTCATACTATTGACTCCAGCCATCGGACGGCATCAACAATCGCAGTCACGCAACGTTCTACCTGTGCTCGAGTGACAACCAGGGGCGGTTCGAGCTTGAGGACCTGCCAGGCGTGCACGCATGTCTGGGTGAGTATCCGCTGGTCGAAGAGACGTTTCATTATCAGCTGCGCAACCATGTTTCTTCCGGCAAAATCGGGGACGTCGAGGTTGTCCCACTGAAGCTGTGGGTGATCCACGGCTGCAAACTCGATACCAATCAACAAGCCGCGCCCACGGATGGCCTTGACCAACGGGCTGCCGCCTACAGACTGCCGCAAGCAGTCAAGCAGGTAGGCGCCTTCCTCGTCGACATGAGCCAGTAGTTCTGGGGCGCTCAGACTATCAATGGCCGCTAACGCGGCGCGGCATGAGAGGGTGTTCCCGCCAAAGGTCGAGTGATGGCTCTCGCAGCGAGAGTAGGTACCGTAGGCGCGGTCATAGAGCTCGCGTCTGGTTACGTAGGCGCCAATGGGCATCATCCCGCCACCCAACGCCTTCGCGAGGGTGAATATGTCGGGGATTACCCCTCCGGACTGGAAAGAGAACAGACTCCCGGTGCGTCCCATGCCGGTTTGGATCTCGTCGAGGACCAAGAGAGTGCCGGCGCTTTGGCAGAGCTCCGCGGCATGCTTGAGAAAACCGTCTTCCGGCAGGCGAATGCCCCCTTCGGCCTGAATCGGCTCGACGACAAACGCGGCGCATTCGTTGGCATTGAGGGCCTCACCGAGGGCTTCCAGGTTGTTGAAAGGGATCTTCACACAGTTGGGCAAGAGGGGCTCGAAGGGTTCTCGAAACGGACCGCTCTCCATCAAGCTCAGGCTGCCGAGTGTCGTGCCGTGATAGGCATTCTCGCAGTAGACGATCGTCGGGCGGCGGGTGCAGGCCCTTGCGAGCTTCAGGGAGCCTTCGACGGCTTCGGTTCCGCTGTTGCTGAGGAAGACATGATTGAACGTCGGACCGGCGAGCACCGTCAACGCCTCAGCCAGTTCGCCCATGTGCGGGCTCGCAGCGATACCGTAGATCCATGGCAGTTCCTGCCCAAGCGCTTCAGTGACGGCCTCGATGACCGCAGGGGAGTTGTGACCCAGGTTGAATGTCCCGCTGCCGGAGAAGAAGTCCAGGAACTCCTGCTCCCTGTCATCCCACAGGGAGCACCCCGAAGCACGGACGAACCTGGCGTCCATGCCCGTCAGTTCTAGAAGCTGCACCAGCACGGGGTTGACGAGGTCCTTGTACGACTGGAAGCCTCTCAGCATGACGCTTGGCTCGAGAGACTCGGCGTTCGTCCAAACCGTGCCAGCCAAAGGGCTCGTACCTGTTTCATGCCCAGCACGAGCCAGAGCAAGAACGCGACGAACAGAAATTCGGTCAGCTCCTCCCAGGCATCTGCCCAGAGTGGGTTCGCCGAGTAGCCCCAGTAGATCAGAAATCGCATGAGCCCGAAGGCCAGGGGCCCCAGGCCCATGGCCAATAGAATCTTGGAGCAGTGGAAGCCCTTCTCTCGCGATAGAAGAAGGACTCCCCACGCGGCGATGAAGAGAGGTATGGCTAGTAGGGGACAGAGGCGGACCTCGAAGAGCTGAGGCACGAGAGGGTGACCGAACAGGACATCGTCCCCGAAGACAGCGCCGTGGACGAACCGAAATCCCGGTTTCGCGGTGAGGAGCATGAGAGCGAGCACGGCGGCGGCCGGCGGAACGAAGAGGAAGACTCGATACAAGGTGCAGCGCACCTGCTGGTGCTTGTAGCACTGCCCGCAGGTGGCGAGCAGCGCACACCGTTCGCCCGGTGCAGAGAACCTGATCACGCGGCTGTCCAAGGCCTCCATGAACGCGTAACAGATGAGGCCGAAGGCCACCAACATGCCGTAGGAGTGGAGGAACTCCCACAGGCGGCTTTGATCGTTGAAAAAGACGAAGTTCACGGCGCAGGCGTTTTCGCCCAGGAAGAACGCGATCATGGATCGCCTCAAGGCGGTGAGGTCCGCGTCCCGGAATTTCCAGAGCAAGACGACCGGGACCAGTGCCAGAACCTCATAGAGTGGTTTCAACCCAAAAGCAACGGCGCAGATGACCAATTGGTCGAGCAGGGAAAACTCCTGCCGAGGGACCATGCTGATTGCTTCGCGAGGCTCGCTCCGAGTGCCGCCAGCGAGGCACAAGCCGCCTTTCGAAACCTGCGCCCAGCCATCCAATCCGCCGACAACGCTGACGGCCTGAGGGAAGCCGGACCGACGCAAGGTGTCAACTGCTCGGGCGCTCGCTACGCCCACGTTGCATACGACCATGATCGCGGCGGCGCCCTTGAGCTGGTCACGCCACACGCCGTTTGGCTCCGCGGAAAAGGTCTTGTAGGGGATGTTCACCGCGCCCTGGATATGCGCCGCCTCGAAAGCCTCCCTAGAGCGAACGTCCACAAGCACCCAGTCTGCGGCGCTAGAGGTCATGCGCTGCTCGGCTTGGCGAGGGCCGATTGAAGGGCCTCGCCAAAGCGCCAGCCAGAAGAGAAGAGGGGGCAGGATCAAGCCTGCCAGGACGGCCCAGAACACCAACGGGTTCAGCCTCGCACCATTCATGGTTCCCCCATCACGGTGAGCCGGCCAGCTTGCGTTCAACGACACGGGTCAAGCTCTCAACGGTAAGGTAGGCAAACAGCTCTTGTCGCCGGACCGGTTGGCGTGCGGCCGCGTCGGCCAATGCTGGCAGGAGCGGGACGAGGCCGGCGATCTCTTCGGCATCGAGGTATTCACTCTTGCGAGCCAGCTCTGACTTGTCAGGGCGCAAGACGCGGTTGAGCGCCGGATCCCGGATGGGGACGTCGAACTCCCTCTCCAGCGAGAAGAGAACGTCCAAGAAGTCCAGGGAGTCCATTCCAAGGTCCTGGACAAGACGGGCTTCTGGCGCTATCTCCTCGGGTTCCAGAGCCAAGCTGACGCCCAGGACCTTTGTCACCTTGGCCCTGACCTCGTCACTCCCGAGCTGAGTCATAGGCGCGCTCCTTCATTTCCACTTGAGTATCAATGAAACGGGTTTCCGGCCTGGGTCTTGGGGTTCTTCCGCGGGATACCCGACCGCTACGAGGGCGGCAATCTGCCAACCTTCGGGGACGTCGAGCAGAGCAGCCAGCCGCTTCGCCGCCACCAGCGGCGCGGTAGCGCAACAGGCGCCTATCCCCAGCTCTTCTGCCACGAGCAACATATTCTGGATGGCCATTGCCACGCTGACCAAGGCAGCATGAGACTCGAGGTCACGCATCCGTACGACCAGTGCTGGATCGGGCGGCTGGGCAAGAAGCAAGGACATTCCAGGAAGCGGCCGGAAGATCGGCACCACCAGCGCCGGCGCACCTCGCAATGAGACGAACTGGCGGGAGTAGGCGGTGAGCTCACCCTGGAACTCCTCCGCCACTTGAGCTTGAAGGAGCGCAAGCTCAGCCTCCGTCTCACGGGCGGCGGCCTCGATCGTCCCGGGGTCGCGCACCACAAGGAACCGCCAGGGTTGCTTGTTCGCCGCGGAGGGCGCGAGCCCGGCCGCTTCCACCAACCGCCGCAGCACCTCGTCAGGGACTTGATCGGGGCGAAACGCGCGGACTGTCCGCCGTCGGCGCATGAGCTCAACGATCATGCCAGTGCATAGCCCCCGTCGACATTGATGCACGCTCCGGTGACGCCCGCGCTGCGATCACCCAGCAGGTAGACGACGGCATTGGCGACTTCCTCGGGCCGGCAGAGCCGACCAAGCGGCGTGCGGCGAACGATCTCGTCGCCCGCAAGCGCCTGGCTGGCTTCGAGCATGTCAGTGGCCACCGGACCTGGCTGCACGCAGTTGACGCGAATGCCCTTTCGGCCATATTCGCAAGCCAATGCTCGAGTGAAGGCCAGTAGTCCACCCTTGGCCGCGGCATACACTGACTGGCCGCGCGTGAGGCGCTGGGTCACCACCGACCCAATGTTGATGATGCTCCCTCCCCGCTGCTCCAGCATTCGGGGAATCACTGCTCGGCAGCACAGAATAGGCCCCAACAATGCCGATTCTAGTTGGCGGCGAATCTCTTCCTCGGCGAGCACTGGAAGGAGCCCAGAGTAATTTTCAGCAGCGTTATTCACCCACCCGTCGATCCGGGGGACCTTCTCGAGGAAGAGGCTGATGCCCCCTTCGATTTCTCGCGGCGACGTGGCATCGAACTCCAAGAGCACAGGTAGGTGTGGCCCGGTGTCCGCGATTCTGGCAGCCACGTCCTCGGCGCCTGAACGGTTTCGGAGATAGTTGATCCCGACTACGGCCCCTTGGACACCAGCTTCCAAGGCGATGGCGCGGCCAATGCCTCGCGAGGCCCCGGTGACAAGGACGTTCTTGCCCTCAAGCATGGGTCACCCCTGAGCCGACTCGTACCACAAGGACCGCATTTTGCCCTCCAAACGCGAAGGAGTTCTTCAGGACATACTCTACCTCGCAGGGGCGAGCCGAACCGGGGACATAGTCCAGATCGCAGGCGGGGTCGGGATTCTCGAGGTTGATGGTGGGATGCACATAGCCGCTGTTGCAGCAGAGGACTGCGGCTATCGTTTCCACTGTACCTGCTGCCGAAATCAGGTGGCCTATCATCGACTTCGTGGCGCTGACTGGCACCTGCCGGGCCTTGTCTCCAAGAAGCCGGCGGATGGCCATGGTTTCCACCGGATCATTCTTGGGAGTGGCGGTCCCGTGGGCGTTGACATACGAGATGTCCGCGGGCGAGAGGCCCGCCGAGTTTAGCGCCCGCTCCATCGCGAGCAGGGCGCCACGTCCCTCAGGATGCGGGTCACTCACCGAGAACGCGTCAAACGAATTCCCGTACCCAACCACCTCGGCGTAAATTGGCGCCTTCCGCCGCTTGGCATCCTCAAAGTTCTCGATTACCAGCATCCCTGCTCCCTCGCCAAGGACGAAGCCGTCGCGCTCGAGGTCGAACGGCCGCGAGGCCCTTTCTGGCTCGTGATTCCGGGTTGAGAGGGCGCCCAGCCTGCAGAAGCCGGCCAGGCCCATTGGGTTCAACATGGAGTCGGTGCCGCCAGCCAGGACGAGCGACGCCTCCCCGCGTCGTATCAAGCGGAACGCATGCCCGATCGCATCGGTCCCGGCCGCACAGGCGGAAATGTGGATCGCATGGGGAGAGGGCAGCCCGAACCGGATGCCCAACGTTTCGGCGCACCAGTCTGCCGGCGTTTGCAGAAAGTCGGCTTGACCGCACGCCTCGGGTGGGATGTCGTACGCGTTCTGGTTCAGCCGGATCAGGTCGTCGAGATCGAAGAGCTCGAGTCCGATGCCGAGGCTCAGGGCACGACGAGTCTCGGGAAGCTGGCCACGGCCGTCCGGGTCCAGGCCGGCGTTCACCAGCGCCGAATGGGCGGCTTCCAAGGCGAAGAGGATCTTCCGGTCCTTGAACCCCCCAAAGCTCGGACGGCTCTCCCCAGCGATCCGTGACGGCAGCGTGGCGGCGGGGAACAAGCTCAACGGGCGAATCCCCGATTTTCCCGCGAGCAGACCGTCGCGGAAAGCAACCAGGTCATTGCCCAATGGAGTCACCACTCCCATGCCCGTTATGACCGCACGATTCACGCTGCCCCCGCGGCCACCGGTGCGACCCGGTGCCATGTGCTGCCAACTCCGCCCTCGCGACCCCATGCGTGGTGATAGGAGGGGCTTCCCCCAGCAAGAAACGCCGCCACACCGAGGGGCAGCTCGGCCGCCCCAAAGCCAGGATTCAGACCCCGGGCGCCCGCCTCCGGGGCATCGCCGAGATGCTCGGTCCAGACGTCCAGCCGACACAGGGGCGTACGCCTCTCACGACGAGCCGTTGACTCTCTCTCCAGCACCAGAAAGGCGGCGGCATCTGCCAATGACCTGGGCCCATCCGGCGATGTCTTGCGATGGTGATGCGCCACCAGGAGGTTGGTCTGGTCGGCGACTCCGCCTACGAGCGCCAGGGAGACACTTCCTTCTCGCAGGCGCTGGACCGCTTCACCGAGAGCAAGGTAGAGCTGGGGCGTCCCCGGATAGGTGAGGAAGTACTCACCCTGGATGCCGAAATTGACCGCCAGATGATGGGCCGTCATGTTTGGCAGACAGGTGAAGGCTCTGATCGGGTTGATCGAGGAGTAGGCCTCTGTGCTGAATGCGTCCATTGAAAAGCGACCGCCAGATTGAGAGAGCACGCAGAGGCTCTCGGCTTCGTCACGTTCGAAAGGAATGTACCCGACGCAGAGGAACAGCCCGGCGCCGGCGCCAGCGTTCCCAGCCACGAGGCCTGCAGTGGCGAGAGCCTTGCCAGCTGCGGACACCGCCAGCCGATCTTGTCGGCTCATGAACTTGAGGGACTTCCGGCTCTGCAGAAAGTCCAGCGGCCGACAATCGTGCGGGAATGCCTCACCCGTCCTGGCCTGCCTCGTCCCCAGGAGGCAAGCCCATGCCTCCTCGGAGGTCTCCCAGCCGACCGCACTGAGAACTACAGGATCGGAGTCTGCAGTGCCAGGTGTCGGGTCCATATCCGGTAGCACATTCTCCTCTGCTGGTGGATCGCCTCGAGGTCCAGCTCCTTCATGATGAACGTCAGGGTCCCCTGGGCCACGCGTTCGCTTCCGCACTGCACGTGACCATGAACCTTGGCAGCATCTTCAATCGTGGGTCCAAGCTCCGCCCGGATGAGGAGCTGGTCGCCCGGTTCGGCAATCCGATGGAACTTGACCTGGTCCACCTGCGCGAGCAGCGCCCGGCGAACCACCGTCGGCGTGTTGAGCGACATCTCGAGCAGAAACCCGCCGAGCTGGGCCATCGCTTCGATGATGAGGGCGCCGGGGAAGACCGGATAGTCGGGGAAGTGATCCTGCAGGATGTCTTCCGAGAGGCTGATGCTCTTTACCCCTTCAGCGCTCTCTCCCGGTGTCAGCGCCGTGACGCGGTCGATCATGTAATAGCGCATGGCAACTCCTTCCGTCCGGGCGTCCAAAGGCGCCTAGGCAGAATCAGCCCGAAGGCTGGTGAACGCTCGATTGAGCCAGGTCAGTACCAGGAAGAAGGCTCCAAACCCTGTGGCCATGACTATGCGATAGATGACGATCGAGCTGAAGAGTGCTTCCCAGCCTTCATAGACTCGGAAGGCCGCATTGACGTTCAGAACCGGGTCGGTGAAGAGCCGGGCGAGGAGTTGCAGATACGCTCCAAGGGCGAGAGCGAGAACCCAAGCGTAGCGTGGATAGCGGTGGAACCTCATGCTCAGAGCCCCGGCCAGCAGACCGCTGGTGTGGAACACCAAGCCGCTCGGTTCCCAGTCGGAGGTGCGGATTGCGTAGTGGAGCCACAGCGGAAAGCCACCGACAACCCAGCAGAACCCAGTCCCGGTCAGAAGCCCCGATCGGGTCAGGATGCCGACGCTCAGGAGGAAATTGGCCGCGTAGCAGACGAAGAACAGGTACTCGGGGTTGAGCTTCACGATCGTGTACGCCCCGTGCCAGATCAGCGCGGCGAGTGGCAGAAGACCCCAACCTGGGTGAGCCCGGATGTCGAAGAGCCCGACGCTGCGCATGGCCTCGCGCGGCATCACAGTCCGCCGTCCAGGACCACCGCCTGGCCAGTCAAGTACGTATTGCGGGGACTGACCAGGAAGGCCACGACTCGCGCGATCTCCGAAGCCGTCCCGACCCGGCGCAGAGCGCTGTGGCGAAGGTAGTCCTTCATGAGCTCCTGACTGAGGTAGCCGGCGATCCCGCCCGACAGGATGCCCGGCGCCACGAGATTCACCAGGATTCCCGCCCGGCCTAGCTCTTTTGACAGTGATTGGGTCAATCCCCACAGAGCCGACTTGCTGCACGCATAGTCAGGAGGAGACGGCACCGGCTTGACCCCGTCGACGGAACCCACGATCGCGATCCGCCCCCCGCCGCCGGCGGACATGATCCGGCTCGCTTCCTGGCAGGCGAAGAACACACCTCGAACGTTGACGGCCATCAGCGTGTTGAAGCCAGTGGGAGTGATCTCGAAGAAGCCGGGTTGATGGCCAGTCCAAGGCTGCCCGGTGGCTAGCCCGGAGGCCACGACCAAAGCGTCGAGACCCCCAAGCACCTCCTCGGCTGAGCGAACGACCTGGGTCACGTTCTGGAGGTCTTCGAGGTCCAGGGCAAAGGAGTGGGTCCTATGCCCCGTATCACTCAGGGATGCGCTCAGCTCCCCGGCGCGTCCAGCTCCATGGTGGCACGTGAATGCCAGCCTGCTGCCCCCCGCAACAAGCTCCCTGCAGATCTCAGCCCCAACGTGGCCGCTGCCGCCAATGACCAGGACGCGGGTTGGATGGTCCGTGCCAGAGGCCACTACAGACCCCCATCCATCGTCAGCGTTCCGCCGTTCATGTAGCTGTTCAGGTCTGAGACCAGGAAAGCAGCAGCCTCACTCACCTCCTCGAACGTTCCCACCCGCCCCAACGCGCAGTGCTTCAGGTACTCGTCCAGGCGGTACTGAGGCAGGCTCAGGCCGACGCCGCCCTCCAGGATGCCAGGCGCCAGGCAGTTGACCGTGATTCCATAGCGTCCGACCTCTTTGGCCAGCGCCTCGGTGAAGCCCTTGACGCCGGCCTTGCTGGCTGCATAGTGGACCGGTGCCTCGAGTGGCCGGATGCCTGCAACCGAGCCGATATTCAGGATTCGGCCCGATCGGCGCCGGAACATGCCGCGCAGCACCAGACGGGTCGTGAGATAGGTCCCCTTCAGATTGATGTCGACGAGCTCGTCCCAGTCCTCCTCTTCCAGCAATGCTATCGGCAGGACCCGAGAGACGCCGGCGTTGTTGACGAGGATGTCAATGCCACCCCACTCCGCTTCGCAGCGAGCCACCAGTTGGCCCATGCTCTCCCGGTCGAGCACCGAGGCGCGTGCGGATACAACAGGCCGACCATGCACGCTGACTTGGTTGACGGTTTCGCCTGCGCCCTCCTGGTCAGTCGAGTAGGTGAACGCCACCGAAGCGCCCTCACGGGCGAAGACGACACAGAGAGACCGACCCAACCCGCGAGACCCTCCGGTTATCAGGACCCTCTTTCCTTCAAGCCACAAAAGGGCTCTCCTCTTTGTCGCGGTGAAAATGGTTGAACGAGCAGACCGGCATGATTCGGCCGCCAGGACGAGGGTAGTGGTGACAGCACTTCATCACTCGTCCCAGGTCGAAGGTGTCTGGATCCATGTAGTGATGGATGAAGATCGACTTCGCCTGGCGCTCTGCCGCCCGCGCCATGCGTCGGAGATCATCGCTGGCCGAAAGGAAGATCTCTTCCAGCGCCCTCTTGAGGGCTCCGGTGATGAGGTCGCTGTTCGGAATCTCCCCGTTCGTGCTCCAAAGCTCATGAATGATCTCGTGAAGCGAGTCCTCTAGCTGCTCGTCCGGCTCCAGGGTGGCCGATTGGCTGAGGACGCCCAGGTATCGCCGCATCTCCACGAACCTGGGGAAGGGAAGATGACTGCCATCCTCGAGGCGGAGAAGATAGGTGAGAGATACGCATTCAGGATTCGGGCAGGGGAGTGGAAAGAAATCGTCCATCCGCAACTGCCCGCCTGTCTGCTCGGCAAGCGCGCGAATCACGCCCGGAACAGTGATGCGGTGTTTGGCGAAAAAGGCCCTATCCTCAGCGTGGACGGGCATGGCCAGGGGCTGGATCACCAGCGACAGGACATGATCGTCTGCCAGGAGTAGGTCCACGGCGCGGCCCAACTGGTGGTCGTTCACGTCTCTCGCGGCGACGAAGATGAGTTGGACAGCTACACCGGCCGCGTTGAGGTTTGCCAAAGCTCTTTGCTTCACATCCCAGAGCGGTTGCCCGCGAAGGCGGGAATACACCTCGTCATCAAACCCATCCCACTGAAGCAGTACGTAGACACCATTTTCAGCCAAACGGCGACAGAAAGCCGGGTCATCGGCCAGGCGCAGTCCATTCGTGGCAACGGAAACACGGTGGATCTGGGGTCTCTTGGCGATTTCCACAAGCTGCCAGAAGTGAGGGTGCAATGTTGGTTCGCCGCCACTCAAGGTCAGGTTTTCGAGTCTGCCCTCACTCGCGCAAAGGGTCTCCACGATCTCGCCGAACCGCGATGGCGCGAGAAACCCCTCGTGGCGTCGGCCGGCAATGCAGATAGGACAGCCCAGGTTGCACGTCTCGGTGATCTCCACGATGGGATGGCAAGTGTGCTGCTGGTGGGACGGGCAGAGGCCACAGTCCTCGGGGCAACCTCGCGCCAGTCGGCTCGACGTCCTGAGCGGGCGAGAGCCGGGTCGGGCGAACTCGCGGCAACGAAGGGTGTACGAGGCATCCTCACTCACCAAGGCCTCGGACTCACCGTGAACGGGACAGAACTTCCGGAAGAAGATCCTGTTGTCTTCCACCTCGATGCGGGCGTTCACCAACTTCAAGCACCAAGGGCAGGTAGAACGCGTAACCCCCAGGAAGGTCGCGCGCCTCCCCGGCCGGTCCGGCGGGAACGCAGTGGCCATTGGCGGGATTGTGTCATCTCCAGGAAGACTATTCAATTGAACAGCTCAAGACGGGGAATCGGAGTCAGCGCCACCATGACCGTCTTGGTCTCCACACTCTCATGGCACGCTGAATGAGCCCAGTGAGCGGCTTGTCGGACCCGGAGGATTCGGAGCGGGATTGATGCTTGGTTCCGAGTTGCCGGGGGCTGACTCTGGCGGCCACGCAAGAATAAGCGACTGCAATACTTGTGGAGCGTTTCTCGCCGGACGAAGTGGTGGGGCGGGCAGGGGACTGCGAACTCGCGACCCTCTTGAATCGCAGGCAAGAAACACGCATCCTCCAGAGGAAATCAATGATTCGCGGACTACGTCTCAAACCGTAAAATCAGGTCCATGCCTTTGTTTCTCAATGACATTGAGGGATGAGTTGTCTCGCCGCCGCGATTCGCCCCGGGCGGCATTTCCTGGTATCCCCTCCCGGAATGTGGACATAAATGTGGACAACGGGTCGGGAGTCCGACCTCAGGCCACACGCTAAGTTATTGGATTTATTGGTCGGGACGGGGGGATTCGAACCCCCGACCCCTTGAACCCCATTCAAGTGCGCTACCAGGCTGCGCCACGTCCCGACCGGGGTGCGTCAGGCGACACGTCGCCGTGCCGTCACTTCAACAGCGC
>JAJXYW010000050.1 GCA_021780415.1 Acidobacteriota bacterium | reverse complement strand
CCCGGCAGCGCCGCGCTCGGCCCATCCTTCTTGTCCATCCGCGCCGTCACCTGCGCATTGCCCTTCACCACCACGTTCCATCCCTCCACGCCCATCCAATTCCCGCGGAACGTATTGTTGCTGATCAACTCCGCATACAGCCCACCCTCATACGAGTGATTAATCTCCTCGGTCATCAACCCATAGATCCCCGCGCTCGCGGGCTTCGCAATCACGCCAGCATCCACATCAAGATGCGCCACCGGTTGCACCGGCGTCGTCCCACGGCTCTGCGCCGAAGCTGCAACGCACACGCCGCCAACTCCGGCAGCCAACGACACACAAAACACCAAACGAGGGGCAATCAAACGTAGGAAGCGCATAAGGGTGAGTTCACTCACATTCAAAAAGATGGAAACACCAACGCCGAAATTCTACCGCAGAAATCGTTTTCTCGTCTCGCATTCATCCGCTCGCATCAGCTTTTGCTCTCACCGCTCACCGACAGGTCCTCGTCATCCTGAGCGAGGCGAACCTGCTTCTCGTTCGCGCAGCGAGCGCCCGTCCTTCCTACCGCCTCGTCAACCCCCGAATCATCTCCGCCTCACCCGGCCACCTCGCGCACAACTCATCAGCCGACGCATCCGCATAATCCTCAAACTCAAACCCCGGGCTCACCGAACACCCCAGCAGCGCCCACCCCTCATCTCCCACCAGCCGAGACCCCTGCCAAACCCCACGCCGCACCACATGCTGCGGCCTCTCCCCTGCCTCCAGGTCCTTCCCAATCAAAACCCTCCGCGAGCTCCCATCCTCAAACAGTTCCAGCATCTCCACCGCCCCACCCATGTAGTGATGAAAGATCTCATCACTCTCCAGCCGATGCATCTCGCTGAACGTCCCCGGTTCGAGCAAATAATAGATCGCCGTCGACGTCCGCCTCGCCCCGCCATACCGCTCCAGCTCCACCCACTCCTCCGACTCCCACGTCCGCACAAACCACCCACCCTCGCGCGGATGCGGCCGCAGCCGTAAAACCTCTTTCACCTCATCAGCCGTCATACCTCCATCCTATCGCCACACCCCGGTCTCCATCTCGCCGCGATACACTCATCCTCAAACCAACCTCGGGCCCCATCACTGCTTCTCTGCGCCGCAACATCCCAACGCCGCAAAGGACTTTCCCATGATCGACGTCCACGCTCCCCACGAATCCATTCACACCTGGCGCGACTTCTTCATCCACATCGCCACCATCGTCATCGGCCTCATCATCGCCGTCGGCCTCGAACAAACCGTCGAGTTCTTCCACCACCGCCGCGAACTCCGCGTCGCCCGCGAAGAGCTGCGCGCCGACATCGAAGAGAACCGCCGCATCACCGCCGCAGACATCCAGCAGATGCACCAGTTCCACGCGCAGTTGAACCGCGACATGGCCATCCTGCTCGCGCACCGAGCCACCGGCAAGCCTCTCACCGCCAGGCTCGACTTCACCTGGAAGTTCCATGCCATCCGCAACGCCGCCTGGAAAGCCGACCAGCAGTCCGGCGTCCTCAGCCTGATGCCCCACTCCGAGCTCGAGCACTACAACTTCATCTTCTTCCTCTGCGACAGCGTCATGGCCTCCACCAGCCAATGGAACATCGAGACCGAAATCGCCAAAGCCATCGCCAACCGCTCGCCCGACGGCCAACTCACCCCCCAGGACACCAACGAACTCATCACCGCCATCTCCACCGCCCAGGGCAAGCTCGCCTGGACCGAGGACCTCATCGGCTTCGCCCAACGCGCGCTCGACGACCACACCTACGATCACTAACGCCGCCATCATCGGCGCGGATACAGCCACACCCGCCGCTCAAGATATCCTGTTCAAACCCAGAAGAAGCCAGTCGCACACTCCTGCACCCCGAAGGCACCCCTGCCGCATGAGCACCCGCTCAACCTTTATCGAACGCCTCGAAGCCTACTTCCGCTTCCACGAGCACCAGACCTCCTGGCGCACCGAACTCCTCGCCGGCCTCACCACCTTCATCACGATGGCTTACATCATCTTCGTGAACCCCGCCATCCTCTCGCAAACCGGCATGCCTCTCGCCGCCGTCACCACCAGCACCTGCCTGTGTGCCGCCTTCGGCAGCATCATGATGGGCCTGCTCGCCAACTACCCCCTCGCCCTCGCCCCCGGCATGGGCCTCAACGCCTACTTCACCTACACCGTCGTCAAGGGCATGCACGTCCCCTGGCAGACCGCGCTCGGCGCCGTCTTCCTCTCCGGAATCATCTTCCTTCTCCTCACCATCGGAGGCATCCGCCAGCGCCTCGTCGCCGCCATCCCCCACCAGCTCCACGCCGCAGTCGCCGGCGGCATCGGCCTCTTCATCGCCTTCATCGGCCTCGTCAACTCCGGCCTCATCATCCGCAGCAACGCCACCACCGTCACCCTCGGCGACCTCCACCAGCACGCCCCGCAGCTCGCCATCTTCGGCATCCTCCTCATCGCCATCCTCCAGGCCTACCGCGTCAAAGCCTCCATGCTCATCGGAGTCCTCGGCACCCTCGCCCTCGGCATCCTTCTCCATCAAGTCAAATACACCCCCTCCACCTTCAACCCCATGGCCATCCGCGCCACCGCCTTCCACCTCGACATCCGCGGTGCCCTCCACCTCAACGCCCTCGAGATCATCTTCGTCTTCCTCTTCGTCGATCTGTTTGACAACATCGGCACCCTCGTCGCCGTCACCGACCGCGCCGGCCTCATCGCCCGCACCGGCCCCAATGCCCACACCATCCCCCGTCTCGACCGCATCTTCTTCGCCGACGCCACCTCCACCGTCGTCGGCGCCCTCGCCGGAACCTCCACCGTCACCTCCTACATCGAGTCCTCCGCCGGCGTCGCCGCCGGAGGCCGCACCGGCGTCACCGCCATCACCACCGGCCTCCTCTTCTTCCTCGCCATCTTCATCGCCCCCATCGTCGGCGCCATTCCCGACTTCGCCACCGCCCCCGCCCTCATCCTCGTCGGCACCCTCATGCTCGGCGGCGTCTCCTCCATCGACTGGGACGCCCCCCGCATCGCCATCCCCGCCTTCCTCACCCTCATCACCATCCCGCTCACCTACTCCATCGCCACCGGCCTCAGCTTCGGCATCATCTCCTTCGCCGTCCTCGAAGTCGCCACCGGCCGCGCCCGCCGCCAGCACTGGATGCTCTACCTCCTCGCCCTCATCTTTCTTGCCCGCTTCATCTATCTCCGCGCCGCCTGAGCCTACAATCGAACCCGACGCACGCAATCCTGCATCCAACCAACCGGCGTCCCAATCGACCGCCGCAATCTCACCGCACGAAGGAGTCTCACGATGG
>JAJXYW010000289.1 GCA_021780415.1 Acidobacteriota bacterium | reverse complement strand
TGCCGGGACGGGAGAGCTTGAGAGCCCAGGAAAGGTAGTCGGGGTAGCCGGACTTGTCGGCGTCGATGAAGATGAGGTCGAAGGGTTCGACGTGCTCGGAGTGAAGCTGGGCGAGGGATTGGAGGGCGGGGCCGAGGCGAAGCTCTACGGCGTGGGCGAGGCCGGCGTGGGCGATGTTGGCGAGGGCGACTTCGGCGTGTTTGGGATCGAGTTCGAGGGTGATGAGGTGGCCGCCGGGAGGGAGGGCGCGGGCGAGGCAGATGGTGCTGTAGCCGCCGAGGGTGCCGATCTCGAGGATGCGGTGGGCGCGCTGCACCTGGGCGAGCAGTTGGAGGAACCTGCCCTGGGTAGGAGAGACGTCGATGGCGGGAAGATTGGCGGCGGTGTTGGCTGCGAGATCGGGGGCCATGAGGGTTTCGGCGACGTAGCGGTCGACGGCTGTCCAGAGGGCTTCGGATTTGGTGGGGGAATCGGCTGGCGGCATGGTGGGAGAGCCCTCGGGGTTAGAGGCTGAAGAGGAGGGCCTGGAAGATGCCCATGATGGGGAAGAAGAAGAGTTGGATGACGTAGAAGCCGAGGAAGAAGAAGCCGAACATGAAGTAGAGACTCATGCTCTGGTAGGTCCTGGCGGCGTTGAAGGGGAGATAGTGCATCAGGATTTTGCCGCCGTCGAGGAAGGGGAGGGGGAGCAGGTTGAAGACGAAGAGGAGGGTGTTGACGAGGATGCAGAAGTAGAGGAAGAGGATGAGGGGGAAGATGCCGGGGAGGCCGACGGTGCCCATGCTGAGGTTGCGCATGGCGAGCTGGGAGGCGATGACGAGCGAGTCGACGGAGCCGGGGACGGTGTGGCGGACGATGACGAGCGCGAGGAGGGCGACGACGGCTGCGATGAATTGGGCGGCGGGGCCGGCGAGGGTGGCGAGCATTTCGTCGCGGGAGGGGTCGCGGAAGTTGCGCGGAGTGAAGGTGATGGGCTTGCCCCAGCCGAGGACGAGTGGGCTGCGGAAGATGAAGAGCACGGGCCAGACGAGGGTTCCGAGGAGGTCGAAGTGGCGGGCGGGGTTCATGGTGAGGCGGCCCATCATGCGGGCGGTGGGGTCGCCGAGACGGTTGGCGGCCCAGGCCTGTGCGCAGTCGTGGAGGGAGATGGCGAGCACCATGACGACGAGTTCAAAGATGATCAAAGCGACGTTCAACGGCATGAAGATAGTTTACGGGAGTATTTTGTTGTTCCTCTGGATGGGTTTTGGGGTATAGACTACGTGGCAATGGGATCGTCGCGGCTGCCTGGGGCGTCACTGCTATGGCAGCTTGCTCCCCAATGCAGGCGGCAGCGGCGGTTTACACATCAAAGCGGAGACAGCCCAGGCTGCCTCCGCTTTTTGTTGCGGCGATGATGGGTTACTCGGCGCTGGGGATGGAGCCGGTGGTGGTGACGCCGGCGGTGATGACGGAGCTGAAGCCGGAGTTGGCGGTGGTGAAGCTGAAGCCGGCGTTCTGCGCGGAGCTGGAGGCGAGGAACGGGGTGAGGGCTGCCGCAGCGGTGGTGCTGCTGCCGCTGACGCCGACGATGAGACCTGTGAGGCCGGCCTGGCTCTCGTAGTTGACGTTGTTGGCAGGGAGGACGTTGGTGGTGCCGATGGTGGGGCTGCCGATGGTGACTGACGGGATGGCGCGGATGAGGGCGCGGTGTTCGGCTTCGACGCCGAGGATGGAGGCGGCGACTTTGGCGTAGAGGATGAGGTCGGCCTGGGTGTAGTTGCTGCCGGACATGGCGGGGTTGGCCTGGGTGGAGCTGAAGCCGTTGTAGCCGGCGGCCATGGAGGCGAACTCTTCGACGGCGGTCATGTAGGCACCGACGAAGGCGGTCTCGAGGGCGAGCAGGAGGGGGACGAAGTTGGCGAGGGTGTCGAAGGTGCCGGTGGGGTAGTAGAAGGTGGCGGGGACGCCGGCGCCGATGTCGCCGCTGCCGGAGGCGGAGAGGCCGAGGAGGGTACGGAGGAGTTGCGCGTGCTGGACTTCTTCGAGGAGTGCGGCCTGGAGGTAGGCGACGTTGACGACGCTGCCGCCGGCGGAGACGTTGACGGCGGTGCCGCCGTTGGCGAGGTTGGGATCCTTGATGACGGCGCCGATGAGGGCGTTGTAGTAGGTGGTGATGGCGAGGTCTTCGGCGATGAGAGCGGCGGTGAAGATCTGGGTTGCGGTGTCGGTGGAGCCGGAGGCCATGACGGTGGTGCCGCCGCTCATGCTGCTGTTGTAGTTGCTGCAGCCGATGAGAGTGGCGGCGGCGGCGCCAATGCCGATGGCGCCTGCTCCGGTGAGAAAGGAACGGCGGTTGACTACGCTATCGATCATCTCTTGGGTTACTTTGCCTACGGACATGGGAGTCTCCTGATGGGTTGAGTACTGGGTGAGGGGTGGTGCGATCGGACGCAAGCGGGCAGGGACGCAGAGAGGCTTGCGCCTGGAACGATCGCCAAAGACGGATGAAGACTGTGGGTAAGGCTGCTCCGGTGCGCGAAGATTAGCCGCGGCGGGTTGACTGCGGGGTTCGCAGGCACCGGGTACTGCTTGGCTTCGTGAGGAGAACGAGCGGGCGAGGGAGATGGATTGGTGGGGAGAGAGATTTTTTTGAGGCGATGGCGAACGCACGAATGTCGCAGGCGCGGGAGTGCGTGGTGAGAGATTGGCGACTCGCTGGGTCGATGGGGGACGCTTCCAGAGAAACTCTGAACAAGTTCCGTGCATTCCCTCAGCGGCTAAAGCCGCATTGATCTGGCTGGAGTTCTGGAGTTATGGCGGGACTGAAGTCCCGCCCCTTCAAAGCAAAAGCTTGATCAGAGGGCCCGCTAGCAATTCTCCAGCAAGTATCGAGCGTAGCAGCGCTACCAAACTGCAGGTCTCTCCACTACGCCAAACGATAAAGCCGTTTGGCTGCGGTCGAGATGACAGTATCTTCGTCGGGTGGTCATTGGGGGATGGCTTCTATTCGATCGCGAAGACGGCGAAGACGGTGGCGGAGCGGGTGATGCGGTCGGGGGAGATGGCGAGGGGCTTGAGGCTGGGCGCGGCGAAGACGGCGCCGGGAAGTCCGCCGCTTGCGCCAGCCATGGCGAAGACGCGGGGAGCGGGAGCCTGATTGCTGGCGTAGAGGAGTGGGCCGAGTTGGACGCCGAGACCTTCGGCCATGCTTGCGGCGATGTCGCGGGCGTGATGCAGGGCTTTCTTCGCGGCTTGGAGCTGGAGGGAGTCGTCATTCTTGAGTTGCCACTGAATGTTGCCGCTGTTGTTGGCGCCGTGGGTGATGGCTAGTTGGAGAAGCTGCGCTGCCTGGTCGGCAGGGACGGTGACCTGCC
>JAJXYW010000322.1 GCA_021780415.1 Acidobacteriota bacterium | reverse complement strand
CCCGACGTCAGCACCTGCTCCCCCGGTTTGATCCGCGAATCCGCCGTCAGGTTATTAATCTCCACCTGCCCCATCGCCGTCCCGCGCAGTATCCCGCGTATCCGCGTCGACGCCAGAATCACTCCCGCACCCGACGACGCATCATCGATCAGCAGCAACTGCGCCGTATGCGGAAACACATCCCGAATCTTTCCCACCACCCCATCCGGCGTAATCACCGCCTGATCCGGCCTCAGTCCATCCTCCGACCCCTTATCCAGATACAGCACATGCGACCTCTCCGACCCGCTCGTCCCAATCACCTGCGCCGCCACCGTCTCGGTCACATACTGCTCCTTGAACGCCAGCAGCTTCTGCAGTCTCCGTCCCTGCGCCGCGTCTTCAGCAAACGAAGCCTCTTCCACCCGCAGCCGCGCCACCTCCTGCTTCAGCGCCGCGTCCTGCTCCCGCGTCCGCCGCAGATTGACATACCCATCCCATCCCCCGCGCACCTTCACACTCACCGTATGCACCGCGTCTTCCAGCGGAGTCATCGCCGTCACCGTCCATCGCCGCATCAGCGAAACATGCTTCCCATCCGGAGCCGCGCCCACGCTCTCCACCGTCGGCGCACTCGCCTTCGCCTCCGCATCCTTCGCCGGCCGCTGCACCTGCATCGCCAGCGCGATCACCTGCATCAGCACGATCGCAATCAACACCAGCGGATTCTTGAAGCGCGTAAAGAATGAGTCCATCGCAAAGGCGTCCGCAGCCAGCCTCAACCAACACCGCCAGCCCGCGCACCCTCTCATTATTTCATCTACGCGCCCGCCCTGCGCACACCTCTCATCCCCGCGCTTCACCGAACCTCCCCTGCCACCTTCCCCGCAGCCTTCGCTGCTACCATCGATCCGTGCCGCTCTCGCTCTCCACGCCCGTCAGGTTCGTCAAGCGCATCGGCGACCGCGTCGCCGCCGGCCTCGCCGACCGCGGCATCCTCACCATCGAAGACCTCCTCTACCACCTCCCCTTCCGCTACGAGGACCGCCTCCACCCCAAGCCCCTCTCCCTCTACCACCCCGGCGACATGGCCTCCCTCGTCGGCGAAGTCCGCGGCACCGCCCTCCTCCGCACCCGCTCCGGCCCCATCTTCGAGATGACCATCGGCATCACCCCCCCCGACCCCACCCAAACTCTGTCATCTCGACCGGAGTCCGCGCACTTTGCGGACGCAGCGGAGAGACCTGCAGTTCTCCCCGGCACCCCACCCTGGGTCTCCACCGACCCCACCATGGCCGGCCTCCTCAACCCGCGCCAACCCATCCTCGAAACCGTCAAGTGCATGTGGTTCCACGGCGCCTATCTCAAGGACAAATTCCATCCCGGCCAGAAGATCGCCCTCTACGGCAAACTCGAAGGCTCGCGCTCCGGCAACGCCCTCCACGCGCCCCCCGGCTCCACCCGCTTCAAGCTCATCCAGCCCACCTTCGAGATCCTCCCCGACGCCAACGCCACCGGCGAAGACGCCGAGTTCATCCTCCTCGAAATGGGCCGCATCGTCCCCGTCTACGAGTCCCTCGGCGGCAAAACCCCCTGGGGCGCCAAGCTCACCTCCCGCTGGCACCGCCGCGTCATCTGGACCATCTTCCGCGACCTCGCCGAATCCGATGCCCTCCCGGAAACTCCGTCATCTCAACCGGAGCCTTCCGCCTTTCCCCCCAGAAATTTGTCATCTCGACCGGAGCCCTCCACCTTTCCCCCCAGAACTTTGTCATCTCGACCGGAGTCCGCGCTTTCTGCGGACGCAGCGGAGAGACATGCAGTTTCTTCCTCTGGCACCCACCCCCCGGGTGCCCCATTCGTGACAGCTCCATCGTCACGGGTGGGGTCGCAAGACATCCAACTCCCCACCGACACCCTCCCCACCGCCCTCCGCGACCGCCTCCACTTCCCCACCCGCTTGGAAGCCCTCCGCGACCTCCACTTCCCTCCCGCCGGCACCCCCATGACCGAACTCATGTCCGCCCGCACTCCCGCGCACCGCCGCCTCATCTTCGAAGAGTTCTTCTACCTCGAGCTAGGCCTCGAGCTCAAGCGTCGCAAGCTTCGCGCCCGCCACGGCACAGCCTTCGTCACCAACGACCAGGTCCGCGAAGCCCTCAAGCAAATCCTCCCCTTCAAGCCCACGGCAGCCCAGAAGCGCGTCCTCGGAGAAATCGTCCACGACATGCGCAGCACCCAGCCCATGCGCCGTTTACTCCAGGGCGACGTTGGCTCCGGCAAGACCATCGTCGCCTTCCAGGCCGCACTCATCGCCATCGAAAACGGCTACCAGGTCGCCCTCATGGCCCCCACCGAAATCCTCGCCACGCAGCATTACCTCTCCGCGCGCAAGCTCCTCAGCGAAAAAATCTCACCCCGCACCCAGCGCCCCTACCGCGTCGCCCTCCTCACCGGCTCGCTCGACGACCGCACCAAGCGCGACACCCGCGCCCGCCTCTTCCGCGGCGAAGTCGACCTCGCCATCGGCACCCACGCCCTCGTCGAAGCCAACGTCGACTTCGCCAACCTCGGCCTGGTCATCGTCGACGAGCAGCACCGCTTCGGCGTCCAGCAGCGCTTCCAGCTCACCCGCAAACCCAACACCGGCAGCGCATCAACGTCTCTCCCCATCGGCCCGCAAAGCAGTTCGCCGGCCGCGCACGACTCCGCGCAGGACCCCGACGTCCTCGTCATGACGGCCACTCCCATCCCCCGCACCCTCGCCCTCACCCTCTACGGCGACCTCGAAGCCTCCATCATCGACCAACTCCCTCCCGGCCGCACGCCCATCCAGACCCGTCGCATGCCCGAAGAGCGTTCCGCCGAAGTCTGGGATTTTGTCCGCAAGCAAGTCACCGCCGGCCGCCAGGCCTACATCGTCTACCCCATCATCGAAGGCGTCCCCGACGATCAGCCCGAACTCGACTTCGCCAAATTCGACAGCGCCGACGACTCCACATCTCCCCCCACAAACTTGTCATCTCGACCGAAGTCCGCGCCCACCCAGAATCTGTCATCTCGACCGAAGTCCGCGCTTTTCGCGGACGCAGCGGAGAGACCCGCAGCTTCCCTTCGCGCCGCCACAAAATCCGCCCCCAAACGCAACCCCACCCGCCCCAAACTCCGTTCCGCCACCGACATGCACGCCGAACTCCAGGCCGGCCCTCTCGCCGGCCTTCGCCTCGGCCTCCTCCACGGCCGCATGTCCCCCGACGACAAGGAAGTCACCATGGCCCGCTTCAAGCGCGGCGAGCTCGACGTCCTCGTCGCCACCACCGTCATCGAAGTCGGCGTCGACGTCCCCAACGCCACCGTCATGGTCATCGAGCACGCCGA
>JAJXYW010000017.1 GCA_021780415.1 Acidobacteriota bacterium | reverse complement strand
CGATCTCACGTTCCTGCAGATCATAGCGATTCCTTCACTGCTGCGTGGTTGACACGATGCTGGCGGTTCCGCCATTGCAGTGCCCTGCTGAATCGTCGTCGTTTCGGTGGAGGTTCAGAGGAGTGTGCCTCCGTAATAGCAATGGTAACTATGCGTCGCTGGGTTGGGGCCAGCGCCAGCCGGAGACGGCGGGGTCGTCGATGCCGTTTTCGTAGGCGTAGGCGCGGCAGGCGATTTGCGCATCCTGGAAGCGCTGCTTGGCGTGGGCGCCGATGAGCTGGAGCATGGGGACGCGATCGATAGCGTCAATAGCGAGGCTGAAGCGATCGATCTGGTTGTTGATGGCCAGCTCCATCGGGGTGTTGATGTTGCCTTTTTCCTTGTAGCCGCGGACGTGGAGGTCGCGGTTGGTGCGGCTGTAGGTGAGGCGATGGATGAGCCACGGGTAGCCGTGGAAATTGAAGAGGATGGGCTTGTCGGGGGTGAAGAGCGAGTCGAAGTCGCGGTCCGTGAGGCCGTGGGTGTGCTCTTTGCGCGGCTGGAGGCGGAAGAGATCGACGACGTTGATGAAGCGAATTTTGAGGCTGGGGAACTCGGCGCGGAGCAGGGCGGTGGCGGCGAGGGCTTCCTGCGTGGGGATGTCGCCGGCGGCGGCGAGGACGAGGTCGGGTTCGCCACCCTGGTCGTTACTGGCCCAGTCCCAGATGCCGATGCCTTTGGTGCAGTGCTTGATGGCCTCGTCCATGGAGAGGTACTGGAGGTGGAGCTGCTTGTCGCTGACGATGACGTTGATGTAGTTCTGGCTGCGCAGGCAGTGGTCGGCGACGGAGAGCAGGCAGTTGGCGTCGGGCGGGAGATAGATGCGGGTGACGTCAGAGCTTTTGTTGAGGACGACGTCGAGGAATCCGGGGTCCTGGTGGGTGAAGCCGTTGTGGTCCTGACGCCAGACGGTGGAGGTGATGAGGAGGTTGAGCGAGGCGACCTTTTGCCGCCAGGTGAGGTGGTTGCAGATGGAGAGCCACTTGGCGTGCTGGTTGAACATGGAGTCGATGACGTGGATGAAGGCCTCGTAGGACGACAGCAGGCCATGGCGGCCGGTGAGCAGGTAGCCCTCGAGCATGCCTTCCATGGTGTGCTCGCTAAGCATTTCCATGACGCGGCCGTCGGGGGCGAGCTCGCCGCCGTCGGCGTCTTCGGGGAAGGACTCGGCGATCCAGAATTTCTTGCTGGCCTGGTAGATGGCCTGGAGCTTGTTGGAGGTGGTTTCGTCGGGACCGAAGACGCGGAAGTTGTCCATGTTGAGGTTCATCACGTCGCGGAGGAAGTTGCCGAGCGGCGGGATGTTTTCGACTTCGACGGAGGCGGGGCGCTCGATGGGCACGGCGTAGCGGCGGAAGTCGGGCATGCGCAGAGCCTTCTTGAGGATGCCGCCGTTGGCGTGGGGATTGGCGCTCATGCGGCGGGCGCCGTGCGGCGCGAGTTCGCGGAGATCGGCGGCGAGGCGGCCGTTGGCGTCGAAGAGCTCTTCGGGATGGAGGGAGCGCATCCAGTGCTCGAGGAGGCGCAGCTGTTCGGGGTCCTTCTTGACGTCGGCGAGCGGGACCTGATGGGCGCGCCAGAAGCCTTCGAGGCGGTGGCCGTGGACTTCAGCGGGGGCGCTCCAGCCTTTGGGTGAGCGCAGGACGATCATGGGCCAGCGCGGACGCGCGGGCGTGGCGCTGGAGCGGGCGTCGCGGCGGTGGTCGCGAATCTGCTGGATGCAGCGGTCGACGGTGGCGGCCATGGCCTGATGCATGGAAGCGGGATCGGAGCCTTCCACAAAGCAGGGCGTCCAGCCGTAGCCGCGGAGGAGGGATTCGAGCTCGCCGTGGGGGATGCGGGCGAGGAGCGTGGGGTTGTTGATCTTGTAGCCGTTGAGATGGAGGATGGGCAGCACGACGCCGTCGCGAATGGGATTGAGGAATTTGTTGATGTGCCAGGAGGTGGCGAGCGGGCCGGTTTCGGACTCGCCATCGCCGACGACGGCGGCGACGATGAGCTCGGGATTGTCAAAGGCCGCGCCGCAGGCGTGCGAGAGAACGTAGCCGAGCTCGCCGCCCTCGTGGATGGAGCCGGGTGTCTCTGGCGTGCAGTGGCTGCCGATGCCGCCCGGGAACGAGAACTGGCGGAAGAACTCGCGCATGCCGGCTTCGTCCTGGCTCTTTTCGGGATAGACCTCGGAGTAAGTGCCCTCGAGGTAAGCGGGCGCGAGGACGCCGGGCGCGCCGTGGCCGGGACCGGCCATGAAGATCATGTCGAGATCGTAGGCGCGGATGGCGCGGCTGAGGTGGGTGTAGAGGAAGGCGAGGCCGGGACTGGAGCCCCAGTGGCCGAGAAGGCGGTTTTTGATGTGCTCGGTCTGGAGCGGCTCGCGGAGCAGAGGATTTTCGCGCAGGTAGATCATGCCGAGGGCGAGGTAGTTGCAGGCGCGCCAGTAGGCGTCGATGCGGCGGAGCTCGTCGGCAGAGAGGGGTTGGCCGGGGACGGTGGCGCGCGCGGGGCCGTAGGCGCTGATTGCTTGCAATGCTGATTGGGGAGCGACTTCGAGGGTGGACATGGGCAGGCTCCTTCCGGTTTGGGGCGGGTGACGGTGGACGGAAAGAAGACAGAAAAACGCGCTCGCGGCAGAGTGTGCGCCGACGATGCAGGAACATACTACGCCGAACTCTTTTTAGACGCGTGAACCGGGATGGGGTTGCCTGAGGGGAATGGTGGTAAAGAAGCCCAGGTTTCAGGGGCGAGACCTGGGGTATGCGGAGGTTGCGTTCGATCGTGGTTTCCCATTCATGTCATCTGCTCACGCAGACGACATGAATGGGGCACCCGTTTCTGTGGCTAGTAGAGAAAAGACGGAGCAGGTCGGCTGCCCGTCTTACTTGAGCGAGCTCATGTCGATGACGAAGCGGTATTTCACGTCCTGCTTGAGCATGCGCTCAAAGGCTTCGTTGATTTTCTGGATGGGGATGACTTCGACATCGGAGGTGATGTTGTGGTGGCCGCAGTAGTCGAGCATCTGCTGGGTTTCTTCCATGCCGCCAATCATGGAGCCAGCGATGGAGCGGCGGCCGGTGATGAGGTTGAAGGGCGCGAAGGCGGGGGGCTTTTCGGGCAGGCCGACGAGGGTGAGGGTGCCGTCCTGCTTGAGCAGGGGCAGGTAGTCGTCGAGGGCATGCGGGGCGGAGACGCAGTCGAGGATGAAGTCGAAGGAGGCGGCGTGGGCCTTCATCTGCGCGGGGTCTTTGCTGAGGACGACTTCATTGGCGCCGAGGCGGAGGGCGTCTTCGCGCTTGCGGTCGTTGGTGGTGAACTGCACGACGTGCGCGCCGAAGCTGT
>JAJXYW010000061.1 GCA_021780415.1 Acidobacteriota bacterium | reverse complement strand
TGCTGCCAGGCGGGGGATTTCTCGCCCTTGGCGACGGCTTCGAGGATGGTGCGGGCTTCGTTGGCGGCCTCGATGAGCTGACGGGCGGTGATGTCGTCCTCGGCGTGGTCGAAGGAGTCGAGGATCATGGTTTCGACTTGTTCGTCGGTGAGGCCGTAGGTGGGCTTGACCTCGACCTGCGCGGCCTGACCGCTGCGCTGCTCGCGGGCGCTGACGTGGAGGATGCCGTTGGCGTCGATGAGGAATTTGACCTCGATGCGGGGGAGGCCGGCGACCATGGGCGGGATGCCCTTGAGGTCGAAGCGGGCGAGAGAGCGGCAGTCCTTGGCTAGCTCGCGCTCGCCCTGCAGGACGTGGATGGCTACGTTGGTCTGGCCGTCTACGCCGGTGGTGAAGTGCTCGGTGGCGGAGGCGGGGATGGTGGAGTTGCGTTGGATGATTTTGGCTACGACGCCGCCGAGGGCTTCTATGCCGAGAGAGAGCGGCGTGACGTCCAGGAGCAGGAGGTCGTTGGTGGCCTTGTTTTCTGTGCCGGAGAGGATTTGAGCTTGAACTGCGGCTCCAAGAGCTACGACTTCATCGGGGTTGAGCTCGGTGTGCAGCTTGCGGTTGCGGGCTTCGAGGGAGAACATCTGGGTGACGAGAGCGCGGACGGCGGGGATGCGGGTGGAGCCGCCGACCATGACTACTTCGTCGATCTGGTCGGGGGTGAGCTGGGCGTCCTTGAGGGCCTGCTTGACGGGAGCGGCGGTGCGCTGGATGACGGGTGCGATGAGTTGCTCGTATTGGGCGCGGGTGATCTCTCGGGCATATAAACTGCCACCGGGCAGGGCTAAATGCAGGCGGGTGGAGTCAGTGATGCTTAGGGCTATCTTGGCTTCGATGACGGCTTTGCGGAGCTGCTGAATGGCTTCCGGGTTGGTGGTGACGGCTTGATAGGCTTCGGGGCCGAGGTCGCCGCGGATGTCGTCGAGGGCTACGGCGAGGAGGAGATTGTCGATGTCGTCGCCGCCGAGGTGGGTGTCGCCGCCGGTGGCAATGACTTCGAAGATGCCGTCGTGGAGCTTGAGGATGGAGATGTCGAAGGTGCCGCCGCCGAGGTCGTAGACGGCGATGATGCCGTCTTTCTGCTTGTCGAGCCCGTAGGCGAGGGCTGCGGCGGTGGGCTCGTTGACGAGGCGGAGGACGTCGAGGCCGGCGATGCGTCCGGCGTCCTTGGTGGCCTGGCGCTGGGCGTCGTTGAAGTAGGCCGGAACGGTGATGACGGCGCGCGTTACGTCGGTGCCGAAGAAGCGCTCGGCGTTGTGCTTGAGTTGGAGGAGGATATAGGCGGAGATCTCGGGGGGCGTGAGGGTGAGGCCGCCAACGTTGAGCTTGAGGACTTCGCCGGGCTTGAGGCCGGGAGCGAGATTGAAGGGGAAGTGGGCGAGTTCGGGCTGCACGTCGGCGAGGTCGCGGCCCATGAGCCGCTTGGTGGAGTAGACGGCGTTGGCGGAGTTGGTGAGGAGAACCTGGCGTGCCGCATTTCCAACAGTAAAGCCGTTGGCCGTGTCCTGGTCGAAGGCGACGACCGAGGGGACGATGGGGGAACCGTCCTCGCCGGGGATGACGGCTGGGGTGTCGCCCTGCATGAACGCGATGAGGGAGTTGGTGGTGCCGAGGTCGATGCCGACGACCGGGGCAATGGTGCGGTGGTGGGATGCTGGCTGCTGTTCGGGCACTGCTTCCTCTGCTTTCCGTGGGCGCGGATGGGGTCCCAGGGTGCGGGATCAAAAAAGGTGCGCCAAGAACTATTGTCCTATATCCGACGGATTTTGTCCGAGATGGGGCGATGCGGCACAATGTGGGTGCTGTGGAGGCGGACAGGCTCCGCTGCGGAGGGCGCGTTTTTTGGTTGTGCAGATGAGGGGCTGGGGTGGATGATGTTCGGTATGAACGATATAGGGAAGGTTGGGTCGGTGCTGATTCCCAGTGTGCGGTATCGAGATGCGCATGCGGCGATTGACTGGCTGGAACGGGTGTTTGGGTTCGTGCGACATGCGGTGTATGAGGGGACGGAGGGGACTGTGGCGCATGCGGAGATGAGGTTTGGGACGGGGATGATCATGCTGGGGTCGGCGACGAATCCGGGGCCGCTGACGCGGCTGTATGCGACGCCGGGGGAGATTGGCGGACGGGTGACCTCGCCTCTGTATCTGGTGGCGGCGGATTGTGCTCCTATGTGGGAGCGAGTGAAGGCCGCGGGCGCTGAGGTGGTGATGGAGTTGAAGGAGATGGAGTACGGAGGGAAGGCGTTCAGCGTGCGCGATCCGGAGGGATACCTGTGGTCGGTGGGCGAGTATGATCCGTGGGCGTTTGCGAGCGGAGTGAAGGCATGAGCGTGAATCCGTATGCGGAGATGTTGGGCGGACGCGATGCCGCGAAGGTGATGGCCGAGACGCCACGGCGGCTGGGGCTGGTGTTGGATGGGTTGAGTACGGCGGAGATTGAGGCTCGGCCAGCGCCGGGGAAATGGTGCGTGCGGGAGATTGTGGCACACCTGGCAGACTGCGAGATTGCATTTGGCTTTCGGCTGCGGCAGGCGTTTGCGGGGGAGCGCATGATGCAGCCGTTCGATCAGGATATGTGGGCGCGTATGTACGATGCGTACTCGCTGGAGGGTGCGTTGGAGTCCTTCAAAGCGTTGCGGGCCTGGAATGTTGCGTTTGTCGGTGCAATGAGCGAGGAAGATAAGCGTAAGGCCGTGATGCACCCGGAGCGCGGGGAGATGACGCTCTGGACGATCGTGGAGACGATGGCGGGACATGACCTGCATCATCTGGCGGGGTTGAAGCGGCGCTAGGAGTGGAGATGGGCGGCGGCGGTTTGCTGGCGGGCGAGGTCGGCTTCAAAGTCGACGCGGCTTTGAGCGATGGCGCGCTTGTAGCCGGCGGAATCGATCCAGACTGAGGAGCCTTCGGCCTTCATGCGCGCGAGCTTACTGAGCAGGTCGAAGTAGCTGCCGTGTGAGCTGAGGAAGATGTCGCAGGGGAGCGCGTTGAGAACGTCGAAGGTGTGTGCGAAGTCCTGCGCGATGCCGGGGTAGGAGGCGGGATGGCCGGGGGTGGCGACGAGGCGGTATTCGCTGAGGGCGGTGACGCTGCCTACGATCACGACGTTGAGGGGCTTGCCGTCTTCGATGACCTGCATGGTCCAGGTGGTGCAGCCAGGGGTGTGGCCGGCGGTCTTGTGCGCGGTGAGGGTGATGCCCCCGAGTTGGACGGTGCTGCCGTCGTGGAGGATGCGGTCGACGCGGGTTGGGGGGAAGGTCGTGAAGTGGGCGAAGTCGGTGCGGCCACCGGTTTCGATGGTGGAGACGTCGGCGTCCATGACCATGTAGCGGGCGTGCGTTTGTTGGAGGATCGCGGCGCTGCCGGCGGCGTGGTCGAAGTGGGCGTGGCTGATGAGGAGGATCTTGATGTCGGAGAAGTGAAAGCCGAGTTGCTCGACGCTGTGGCGGATCTGTGGCGGTGAGGAGGCGAGGTTGGAGTTGATGAGGATGTCGCCGGCGGGGGTGGTGATGAGGTAGGAGGCGAGGTCTCGGCTGCCGACGTAGTAGAGGTTGGGGGCGATGCGGAATGGGGTGAGAGGGGTGGTCCAGTCGGGGTTTTGTTGCGCTGGGATCCGGGTGCATGCGAGCACTGAGAGGACGGCGGCCGCGAGATGTATGGATCGGGAGAGCAGGCGCATGGTTGTTTGATACCAGATTGGGATGGGTGGTGGGAGTGATGGATGCGGTGCGGCTGGTGGAAGTGAGAGCTGGCTATTCGAGGGCGGCGATGACGTCCCGGACGAGGTTGCGGATGTAGGTGCGGCGGTTGAGCAGAGCGACCATGGCCTGTTTGGCGGAGTCTTTGGATGCTTCGTTGCTGGTGTCTACGGCAGTGTCCCACGCGGTCCAGAGGGCTTCGAGCTGCTCGTGGGCTTCGGTGAGCATGGCGGTGAATTTAACGCGCGCGATCTCGAGTTGCTCGCGGGCGTCAGGGTCGTCGCCGCCCATCTTCATCTCTTCGAGGGCCATGTTGAGCTCGAAGGCTTCTTCGAGGAGGTCGGGGGGAGCTACTTGCTTTTTGGTGATGCCGCTGGCCTTTGCAAGGTCAGTGGCGGCGCGGGATTGCTCTTCGAGCTGGATGCCCTGGAGGGAGAGCAGGTATTCGGTGCGGAGGATGGGGTCGCGGAGGGTGCGGTAGGCGTCGTTGAGCTGCGAACTGGCGGCGAGCGCGGCCTGCTGGGCTTCGAGGGGCTGACTGGCGAAGCGGTCGGGGTGGAGCTTGCGCGATTGGGCGTAAAAGGCCTTCTCGAGGGCTGCGAGGTCGAGGTGGAGATGCTGCGGGAGGGAGAAGAGGGTGAAGTAGTCGGGGCTCATGTGTTGTTAGAGTACCCGCTGCGCGGGTTGGATGGCATGGGGGCCTCCCCCCGGGGTACTTTTGGGCCTAAAGTCTTGAGGGGAATGGGGATGAGGCCGGACTTGTGGTAGTCCGGCTTCGCCATTCTCGCGGTGAGTGATTAAAAAACGAAGGCCCGGCGGCTGCCGGGCAGGGTGGTTTTGGGTCTACTTCCATTGTACGTGGTTGGGTGGGGTAACTATGCCAAGTTGTTAGTGATTTAATCGCCAGTGTTTATGCGGGTTCTGGCTGTTTTGTGCCGTTGAGGGGGCTTGACAGGTCTAACGACGCTGGCTGTGCTAAGGGCGAAGTGGGTGGTGGCGTGGGGAGCGGGAAAAAGACGGCTGAAGAATCCTGGGTGGGGCGGCGAGCAGATGTATCAGGCGCTGCGCCGAAGCAATTGGGCGGGCTTACACTTAAGGGCATGAAGATGCTGAGAGTGTGGGCGCTGCTCGTGCTGTGTTTGGGGATGGCGAGTGGAGCGAAGGCGCAGGCGACGGCTGCTGCCGGGACGGGCGCCGATGCGGTGTGGAGGAATGATCTGGCTGCGCGGCGGGCGGAGTTAATCAAGCGCAATGGTGCGGGGACGGATGCGGCGCTGCGCGAGAAGCTGGTCGCGATGTATGCGAGCGACCAGGCGGCTCGCGGTGCGGGGACGGGGCATCCGGTGTATACGGCGAAGACGGCGGAGGTGGATCGGCAGTTGACGACGGAGTTGAAAGAGATTGTGGCGCGGCATGGGTGGCCGACGATTGCGATGGTGGGGTATGACGCGTCGAACGACGCGATGGCGATGCTGACGCATACGCCGGACCATGCGTGGCAGGTGTCGTTATTGCCGCGGCTGGAGAGGCTGGCGGGGGAGGGGAAGATCGACGGGTCGGCGCTGGCGACGGTGGTGGATAAGGACTTGATCGGCGAGGGTAAGCTGCAGCGCTATGGAACGCAGTTCAAGGTCGTCGGCGGGAAGATGGCGATGGTAGCGGTGGAGGATCCGGAGGGGCTCGATGCGCGGAGAGCGAGCGTGTTCCTGCCGCCGATGAAGACGTATGAAGAGATGCTGGCGCACATGTATCACCTGCCGGTGAGCGATCAGGTGGCGGGGGTGCGGTAGTTAGGCGGCTACGGAGATGCGCTCGGCAAAGGTGCTGGACTCTGGGATGGGGAGACCGTCGGTGCGCAGCTCTTCGATGTAAATACGGATGCCTTCGCGAATCAGAGTCTCCACCTCTTCGCGAGTTTCAGCAGCTACACCGAGGCCAGGTAGATCGGGGGCGTAAGCTCCCCAGCCGCCGTCTTTACCTTGCTCAATGATGACGAGATAGTCGCGCATCGCTTACTCCTGCTCCAATCCGGCTTGCCTCAGAATACTCTTTACCGTTCCCTCAGGTATGTCTTTGCCACCATGATAGGCGACTATGACGTTTCCGGGTTTTGTTGGATGCTTGTAAATGTGGTGACTGCCACTGGTACGTTTCCAATACCAGCCATCCTGCTCAATGCGTTTGACGATGTCGCGATACTTCATGAGATTCCCCTATTCCTATTGGTTGCTCCAAATAGAAAATGGCACACAGGCCATTTCGCCTATGAGCCATGGCGAATCTCAATTACTGAGTCGCTCAGAATCTCAACTATGAAGTTATTGCCCATCCTGCCTGTTGTCAAACAGTAGTACCAAGGGCTAAAGCTCCATTTACGCGGAGAAGGAGGAGCCGCAACCGCAGGATTTGGTGGAGTTGGGGTTGATGAAGTTGAAGCCCTGGCGCATGAGAGTCTCTTCGAAGTCGAGGACCATGCCGGCCAGGTAGAGGAAGGATTTGGGGTCGACGAAGATGCGGACGGGCTTGGCGCCGCTGGGGTCGTTGGGTGTTTCGATGCCGGCGCCGAAGACGAAGGTGCGGTCGCGTTCGCGGGGCTGGGTGTCGAAGCGGATGTTGTAGCTGAGGCCGCTGCAGCCTCCGCCCTGGATGCCTACGCGGAGACCGCCGGCGTCGGGCGAGATGCCTTCCTTGGCCATTGCGATGCGGATGCGCTTGAGGGCGCTCTTCGTGATCTCGATGGCGGCTTTGGCGCGGGGTTGCTGGCCTTCGGCGGTGAGCAGGGTCATGCCGGCGAGCGGATCCTTGTTGGCGTCGGGCGCGGGAGCGCTCATGGACTGGCTGGTGGTGGTCGAGATGGAGATCGTGGACATAAGCGGTCCTGAGGAGGTGACCCGGGGCGTTGCCCCGAATATGTTGATGCCGGGCTTTCAGCCCTCGGAGCTTCCGGGGGCGGGGACCCAGGCCTTCGGCCCAGGCTGGTAGATGTCGCGCCGTTGGCGCTGAAGCTTGTGAATTCCACCCATGGCAGCGGGGGCTGTCATGGGTGGGGGGCCCCTTGGGAGAAAGGAGGATTAGTGAGCAGCGACCGCTACTGCGGATGCTTCGGCGACGTTGTTCTTCTGCTTCCAGTCGCCGATGGCGGCGCGGATGGCGTCCTCGGCGAGCACGGAGCAGTGGATCTTTACTGGCGGCAGGGAGAGTTCCTTGACGATGTCGGTGTTGGAGATGGAAAGGGCCTCGGCGACCGTCTTGCCCTTGACCCACTCGGTGGCGAGGGAGCTGGAGGCGATGGCCGAGCCGCAGCCGAAGGTCTTGAACTTGGCGTCTTCGATGACCTGCGTCTCGGGATTGACGCGGATCTGGAGGCGCATGACGTCGCCGCACTCCGGTGCGCCGACGAGGCCGGTTCCAACTTCGGCAGAGCTCTTGTCGAGCGTGCCGACGTTGCGGGGATGTTCGTAGTGATCGACTACCTTTTCGCTGTATGCCATGATGTGTGTCCCTCGTGTACTTTTGATGATGCTCCGGTGCGGTTTGATGCGCCGGTTGAAACCTGGCCGGGGCTGAAGCCGGCTGCTAATCCGAATTACTGAGATCCTTCGCTGCGCTCAGGATGACGGCGATCAGAAACACGACGTCGGATGAGACGCAGGCCCTTCAACAGCGAAGGCCCCTCAAACTTAGTGGGCGGCCCACTCGATCTTCGAGAGGTCGATGCCTTCCTTGACCATCTCGTAGAGCGGGCTGAGCTCGCGGAGGTGTTGGACTACGTCGATGATCTTGTCGGCTACGTAGTCGACTTCGGCTTTGGTGTTGAAGCGGCCGAGGCCGAAGCGGATGGAGCTGTGGGCTACGTCGTCGCCGAGGCCGAGGGCCTTGAGGACGTAGCTGGGCTCGAGGGTGGCCGAGGTGCAGGCGCTGCCGGAGCTGACGGCGATGTCGTTGATGCCCATCAGGAGGCTCTCGCCTTCGACGTAGATGAAGCTCATGTTGAGGTTGCCGGGGAGATGGTGCTCCATGTTGCCGTTGACCTGGACGTAGTCGAGGGCGGACTCGAGCTTGTTCTTGAGGTAGTCGCGGAGCTCGGCTTCGCGGGCAGACTCGGCGGCCATCTCGTTCTGGCAGATCTCGCATGCCGCACCGAGGCCGACGATGCCGGGGACGTTGAGGGTGCCGCTGCGCATGCCGCGCTCGTGGCCGCCGCCGTTGATCTGCTCGGCGAGCTGGACGCGGGGGTTGCGGCGACGGACGTAGAGGGCACCGACGCCCTTGGGGCCGTAGAGCTTGTGGCCGGAGATGGACATGAGATCAATGTTGTCGGTGAGGACGTTGACGGGGATCTTGCCGACGGCCTGGACGGCGTCGCAGTGGAAGATGATGCCGTTGTCGTGACAGAGCTTGCCGATGGCCTGGACGGGCTGAACGACGCCGATTTCGTTGTTGGCGTACATGATGGAGACCAGGATGGTCTTGTCCGGGCCGTCGGTGACGATGGCGCGCTGGAGGTCTTCGAGGTCGATGAGGCCGTCGGCCATGACGGGGAGATAGGTGACGCGGAAGCCGGACTTTTCGAGGCGCTTGCAGGTGTCGAGCGTGGCCTTGTGCTCGGTGACCTGGGTGATGATGTGGTTGCCGCGCTCGCGGTACATCTCGGCCGCGCCCTTGATGGCGAGGTTGGTGCTCTCGGTGGCGCCGGAGGTGAAGATGACTTCCTTGGCGGTCGCGCCGATGAGACGTGCGATCTGCTCGCGAGCCTTCTCGACGCCCTGCTCGGCTTCCCAGCCGAAGGAGTGGTTACGCGAAGCCGCGTTGCCAAAGATGCCTGTGAGGTAGGGCATCATGGCATCGAGAACGCGCGGGTCGAGCGGCGTCGTCGCGTGGTTGTCCATGTAGATGGGCAGCTTGACGCCGGGGGGGAGAGGGTGGGTCGACTGGGTGACGTTCATTCCGATGGTTTCAGCCATGATGTTCTTGCTCCTAAAATGTCGCGCTGTGCGCTTGTGCTCAGTTTTCAGTTTCAGTTCTCAGTTTGTTGTGAAAGCGCTGAGAACGATGGTGCTAGCGTTCGATGTTGACCAGGCCGCCGGCCATTGCCGCGGGGAGGTGATCTGCGGGTTCGATGAGATCGGCGACACTGATGCCTGAGAGCAGGGTGGTGATGCTGTCGTTGACTTTGCGCAACGGCTCTTTGATGGTGCAGTGGCCGGCGAGGTCGCAGGCTCCGTGAATGGTGATGCAACTGGTGATGAAAAGCGGGCCGTCGATGGCGCGGATGACCTCAAAGGTGGAGATGTCGGCTGCGGGGCGGGCAAGAGCGTAGCCGCCATTGGTGCCGGCGTGGGAGATGAGGAGGTTGGCGCGGGCGAGGGTCTGGAGGATCTTGGCGAGGAGTTGCGGAGGAATATGGTAAGCCTCGGCGATATCCTTTGCGGAGCGGGCACCGGAGAGATTGAGGTCGGCACCGGCCTGCTCGGCGAGAACGGCTTGCTCGGCAAGATACTTGAGGGCCATGAGGCCGTAGTCCGCTTTTTTGGTGAGCCTAAGCATGGATGGATCCGGGGGGGATGTGGCGCGGAAGAGAAGCCGCGCAGACTTCCACCAAAGTCAGTGTACGGAATTGCGGGTCTGGAAGCAAGACCAAAATGGTCGTAGATTGAGGGATGGGTTTCGCACGGGGAAATCGGCTACCATGGCGTATCCCCGGACGTGACGTCCCAGCGGTTTTGAGCGTTTGTGACTGCATTAAGACAATTTCGCGCTGCACCCAACCTGCTGACGATGCTGCGGCTGTTTGTGCTGCCGTTTCTGGTGATTACGATCCTGAACCGGCACTGGGGCCTGGCGTTTGCGCTGCTGTGGGTGGCGGGGGTGAGCGATGGGCTGGATGGGCTGCTGGCGAGGGCGCTGAAGCAACGCACCAAACTGGGCCAGTATCTGGACCCGATCGCAGATAAGCTGCTGCTGAGCACGATGTTTGTGGTGCTGACGCATGTGGGGGCGATTCCGCGGTATGTGACGGTGCTGGTGCTGAGCCGGGATATTGGGATTCTGCTGATTGCGACGCTGCTGTTCGCGACCAATACGCTGCGAAACTTCGAGCCGAGCAAGCTGGGGAAACTGAATACGCTGGTGCAGATTCTGGGCGTGCTGACGGTGATGACGTGCGAGGTGATTCCGCGGTCGGGATTGGGAGAGTTGCGGACGGCGCTGCTGTGGGCGATTGCCGGGCTGGCGCCGGTGTCGGCTGCGGAGTATGCGTGGATTGTGATTCGGCGGGTGGGGGAGCCGGTGGGGGTGGCGGCGGGGCGGTAGGGCGGAGTTGCCGAAAATATCGTATTTCATGAACCTAGCGAATCGTAGACTAGTAGCCAGTGAGGACACAGTGACTAGCTTCAAGGACACGAGCGAATTGGTCGGCTCCTGGACCCTGATCGAAGGGCGGATGGTGGAAGATGAAGCCTCAGTCCTGATTAGGCAACTGACTGCCAACAGATTTCAAAGGATTGCTCTTGCTGCGAGCGGATGGGAAATCCTGTACCAAGATCCTCAAGATCAACGGTTCTGGGAGCTTTATTTTCCCCATGGCGACATGCAGGGCGGCGGTCCAATGGCTTTGCGGGTCCTGAGCGACGAGGCAGCAAAGCTCAAGTACGGTGTGCCTTCCAGCACCCTCTAGCTTTTCGGCACGGCCAGTCTTTCCTGTAAGTCGGGTTTTGGGAAACTTCGATCCTCGGATCACAGCGGACTGCTGTTGCTGGCGGGAGAGGTTGCGGTGGGGGTGAAAGTCAAGATACACTGAAACGACGCACCAGAGGCGCGTAGCTCAGTTGGTTAGAGCGCTACCTTGACACGGTAGAGGTCAGCGGTTCGAATCCGCTCGTGCCTACCACTCACCCCGTAGATGTCTGGGATATCGAGACCGAGCAAGGGTCGTTGATGACGTGGAGTTCTCTGGAAGTTTGCGGAATAAGTTTTGATCTTTGGAGTGATGTCATGGCACAGGTATGTGAGCTTTGCGGCAAGGGGCCGCAGTTTGGTAACAACATCTCGCACGCGAATAACGTAACTCGCCGGCGCTGGAACCCGAATCTACAGTCGGTGAAGGCAGCTGCGCCGTCGGGCGGCGGGACCAAGCGAGTCAGGGTCTGCACCACCTGCATCAAGAGCGGCAAGGTTATCAAGGGCTAAGCAGTAGCGAGTAATGAGCAAGGAGTAGAGCGGTTGGGTTGAGCGCTCTGGTCTGCTGCATCCTTGTATCTTGTTTCGGTGATGAGAATGCCCCGGTCTGCCTAGAGCAGGTCGGGGCATTTTGTCTTTTCTACTACTTACTCCTTACTCTCTACTGCTTCGCCATCGCTCACTTGTCCTCGAACTTCAAGGAAGCAGAGTTGATGCAGTAGCGCTGGCCGGTGGGGTTGGGGCCGTCGGGGAAGACGTGGCCGAGATGGCTGCCGCAGGCTGCGCAGGTGACTTCGATGCGATGCATGCCGAAGGAACGGTCTTCGTGGAGCTCGACGGCGTCCCTGGCGATGGTGTCGAAGAAGCTGGGCCAGCCGCAGCCGGATTCGAACTTGGTGTCGGATTGGAAGAGGAGGGCGTCGCAGGCTGCGCAGTGGTAGAAGCCGTCGGCGTGGTTGTTGGTGAGCGCGCCAGTGAAGGGACGCTCGGTGCCCTTCTCGCGGAGGACGTGATACTGCTCGGGGGTGAGCAGGGCGCGCCACTCGGCGTCGGATTTTTCAAGCTTGGCAGGCATGGGAGACTCCTTGGGGGGTTAGATGCTCTGAGGGTGGGGGCGATGCGGGGAGGTTGTCGCCCGTCCCAGACCGCAGGAGATGGATGGCGGCATCCGGTGAGGACCGTGAGGTTAGGCGGAGGGGACGTGGGCGATGCAGTCGATTTCAATGAGTGCGCCTTTGGGGAGAGCCGCTACCTGGACGGTGGAGCGCGCGGGAGCGACGATGCCATCGGGCGCAAAGCAGGTGGCGTAGAGGGCGTTCATCGCGGCGAAGTCGGCCAGGTCTTTGAGGTATACGGTGGTGCGGACGACGTGGGCGAAGGTGAGGCCGGCGGCGGCAAGGACGGCTTTGAGGTTGTTGAGGACGCGGGCGGTCTGAGCTTCGATGCCACCGGCAACCAGCTCGCCGGTGGCCGGGTCGATGGGGATCTGGCCGGAGGTGTAGACGGCGTTGCCGATGTGGACGGCCTGGGAGTATGGGCCGATGGCGGCCGGGGCGGCGGTGGTGGCGATGGCGGACTTGGTGGGATGGTCGAGTGGCATAGGATGGATTGTCGGCCAAAGGGAAGAGGCGTGCAAGCGGGCGGCGGATCAGGGCATCGCCAGGATGGTTTCCAGGGAGTGCAACTACGGCTTGTTGCATTGCCGGGACGCTCTGGACGCTGCTGGGATAGGAGATCGAAAGGATGGCTTCTGAGGTTGTGCTGCAATCCGTGTTGACTTGCCCGCATTGTGGTTACGCGTCGTTGGAGACGATGCCTTTGGATGCCTGCCAGTTCTTTTATGAGTGCCGGCAATGCAAGGCGGTGCTGCGTCCGAAGGAGGGAGATTGCTGCGTGTACTGCTCGTATGGATCGGTGAAGTGTCCGCCAATACAGTTGCAGGGTAGTTGCTGCGGCGGGTGATGGGGTGCCTACGTGGGTGAATGCAGCAAGGGCGAGGATGTGATCCTCGCCCTTGCTGCGTTGGTGTGAGATGCGGGGTTAGCGGCCGCGCGTGCCGCCGCCGGTACGACGGCCAGCGGGACGGCCGGCGTGGCCACCCTGAGGACGGCCTCCGCTGGAGCGTCCGCCGGAGCGGTTGAAGCCGCCGCCTGAACCGCTGCGCGAACGCTGCGGTGTGGACTCGTTGACGGAGCCGTCGGCGTTCTTCCAACTGCGGGTCTCCATCTGGAGCAGGTCGTTGATGCCGCTGGCAGGCTTGCTGAGGTCGATGGGCTTGTTGCGCTCTTCCTTGGCGAGATTCTTGTCGGCTTCGTTCCAGGTGAACTTGATCTTCAACTCGCGCTCGAGCTTGCGGGCGTCGCCCTTTTCGAGCGGCGTGATGAAGGTGCTCGCGACACCCTTCGCACCTGCGCGGCCGGTGCGGCCGATGCGATGCACGAAGTCGTCGGAACCGTTGGGCAGGTCGTAGTTGACGACGTGCGCGATGTTGGAGATGTCGATGCCGCGGGCGGCGACATCGGTGGCGACCAGGATGCGGCTGCGGCCGGTGGCGAAGCTCTTGAGCGCGGCAGATCGCTGCGATTGCGAGCGGTCACCGTGGATGATCTCGACCTCGTGGCCGAGCTTCTCGAGCTTGCGGCCGATGCGGTCGGCACCGTGCTTGGTGCGCGAGAAGACGAGGTAGGTGCCCTGTTCTTCGTTGAGCATCTTGTCGAGCTGGGAGAGCTTCTGGTCCTGCATGACGGTGTAGACGCGAAGCTCTACGCTGTCGACCGGGCGCGAGGTGTGGCCGATCTCGACACGGACCGGAGTCTGCACGTAGTCCTTGACGATCTCGCGGATGTTGGCGTCGAGCGTGGCGGAGTAGCACATGGTCTGGCGATCCTTGGGGAGCGCTGCGACGATGCGCTTGAT
>JAJXYW010000264.1 GCA_021780415.1 Acidobacteriota bacterium | reverse complement strand
TGGGATCGATGCTGGCGGGGGCGAAGTTTCGCGGGGAGTTTGAGGAGCGGTTGAAGGCGGTGCTGAAGGAGATTGAGGAGTCGAATGGGCAGATTATTTTGTTCATCGACGAGCTGCATACGCTGGTGGGCGCGGGCGCTGCGGAAGGAGCGATCGACGCGAGCAATATGCTGAAGCCGGCGCTGGCGCGGGGAGAGCTGCGGGCGATTGGAGCGACGACGCTGAATGAGTATCGGAAGTATATCGAGAAGGATGCGGCGCTGGAGCGGCGGTTCCAGATTGTGTATGTGGGCGAGCCGAATGTGGAGGACACGATTGCGATTCTGCGCGGGCTGAGGGAGCGGTATGAGATGCACCATAAGGTGCGGATCAAGGACTCGGCGATTGTGGCGGCGGCGGAGTTGAGCCATCGGTATATCAGCGATAGATTTTTGCCGGACAAGGCGATTGACCTGGTGGATGAGGCGGCCGCGGCGCTGGCGATTCAGATTGGGTCGGTGCCGGTGGAGATTGATGATCTGGAGCGGCGGGCGATTTCGCTGGAGATTGAGCGGAATGCGCTGCAGCGCGAGGACGATGTTAACTCGCGGGAGAGATTGCAGGTGGTGGAGCGTGAGCTGGCGGAGGTGAAGGAGCAGGCTGCGGGGTTGCGCGCGCGGTGGCAGAAGGAGAAGGGCGCGATCGGCGAGATTGCGGCGCTGAAGGAGCGGCTGGAGGCGATGCGGTTTGAGGCGGTGGAGGCTACGCGCAAGGGGAATTTGCAGCGCGCGGCGGAGTTGCAGTATGGAGAGATTCCGAAGGCGGAGAGAGAGCTGGCGGAGTTGACGAGTGCGCAGGATGAGGCTGCGGCTGAGGCGAAGAGCGGGGGCGAGGCGGGTGAAGAGGGTTCCTCGGCTGCGCCTCGGAATGACAGTCAGAAAGGCAAGGGCAAGGGCAAGGGCGACGGCGACGGGAAGGGAAAGGGGCCGGCGCGGTTGCTG
Source organism: Acidobacteriota bacterium (assembly GCA_021780415.1). The sequence continues at coordinate 2,415 of JAJXYW010000264.1, read as the reverse complement.
AAGGAAGAGGTGGATGAGGAGGACATTGCGAAGATTGTGTCGAAGTGGACGGGGATTCCTGTGGCGAAGATGCTGGAGGGCGAGGTCGAGAAGCTGACGCACATGGAGGAGCGGCTGCGCGAGCGCGTGGTGGGACAGGATGAGGCGCTGGTGGCGGTGGCGAATGCGATCCGGCGATCGCGCGCGGGGCTGAGTGATCCGAAGCGGCCGATAGGGAGTTTTATCTTTCTGGGGCCTACGGGCGTTGGAAAGACAGAGACGGCGCGGGCGCTGGCGGAGTTCCTGTTCGACGATGAGCAGGCGATGGTGCGCATCGATATGAGTGAGTACATGGAGCGGCATGCGGTGGCGCGGTTGATTGGAGCGCCTCCGGGGTATGTGGGCTTCGATGAGGGCGGGCAGTTGACCGAGGCGGTGCGGAGACGGCCGTATGCGGTGGTGCTGTTCGATGAGATCGAGAAGGCGCATCCGGATGTGTTCAATGTGCTGCTGCAGGTGCTCGATGATGGGCGGCTGACGGACTCGAAGGGGCGGACGGTGGACTTCAAGAATACGGTGCTGATCATGACGTCGAACCTGGGGGCGGCGCAGCTGGCGACGGCGTGGGCGGGAGGAGAGGACGGGTTTGAAGATGCGAAGGCGCGCGTGATGGAGGAGCTGCGCAAGCATTTTCGGCCGGAGTTTCTGAACCGCGTGGATGACATTGTGGTGTTCCGGCCGCTGGGTGAAGGACAGCTTACGCATATTGTGGATCTGCGGCTGGCGGACTTGCAGAAGATGCTCGTGGACCGGCATATCACGCTGGAGCTGACGGATGCGGCGCGGGCGGCGATCTTCAAGGCTGGATACGATCGGGCGTATGGGGCACGTCCGTTGAAGCGCGCGATTCAGCGGATGGTGCAGGATAAGTTGGCGATGAAGATCCTCGACGGCAGCGTGCTGCATGGGGACCATGTGGTGGTGGATGCGGGGAAGGACGGGCTGGAGTTTGTGGTTGCGGAGCGTGCGGCGGTGTGAGGGGATGGCGGGCTTGTTGCGAGAGCGCGGTGCCAGAGAGAGCAGGCGGTGCGCTGGAACTACAGGTCTCTCCACTGCGCCAAACGATAAGGCCGCTTGGCTCCGGTCGAGATGACAGGGTTATAGCTAGAGCGGATTGCCATCCGGTGTAGTCGCCGGTTCAAGAAGGAGATTGCTTCGCTTCGCTGCGGAATGACAACCATCAAAATGATTGTGACTCCAACTGGAAGCGAACGGCTTTAGTCGTTGGGGACGGGGTGTTTGAGGCCGGTCCAGGTGACGGAGTGGACGAGGTAAGCGGCGGGGTTGGTGCCGGGGTAGAGCTGCGACCAGAAGATGTTGAGCTGGTGGTCGATCTGGGAGCGGAAGGGTGAGTCTTTGCGGACGGCGATGCCGAAGTTGCCAGCGTCGGCGTAGATGTTGTATTGCGCGAGGAAGGCGGGGTCGGAGAACATGATGCCGCGCTGGTAGGTGTAGTCGGTGTGGGGCATCCAGATGAGGTCTGGCTTGCGGGCGAGGAAGCGGCTCATGTTGAAGCCGTGGAGGGCGATGTCGGTGTCGTTGAGGCCGGCGAGGTCGATGAGATTGAGTTGCTTGGTGCGGTCGCCGAGGTAACCGACTTCGGTGGCGGCGATGGTGGCGCCGGGCGGGAGTGGGGCGATGAGGTCGTCGGTGACGGCGAGCATCATGGTCTTCCAGTCGGTGGTGGGGAGTGGGGAGGTGGCGGTGATATTGAGCTGCGCGGGGTCGTACTCGAGGTGGTGGCCGTGTTCGAGTTGACGGTATTTCGCTTTTACGGCTTCGGAAGAAAATACAAGGAAGAAGATCAGTATGGCTGCGGTGAGAGTGGCGCGGTTGCGCAGGCTGTGGCCGGGCCATGCGTCGGGAAGGGTGGCGGTGGAGATCCAGCGATCGAGGATGAGCAGGGTGGGGATGATGATCAGCGGGGCGTAAGGGAGGTAGTAGCGGCTGAAGAAGCCCATGATCTGGGTGACGGTGCCGAGATAGGCGAAGATGACAGCGGCGGGGAGGAGGCAGACAAGAATCAGTCGACGGTCGCGGCGGCGAGCGAGCAGGATGAGAGCGGCGAGGAAGAGTTGCAGGGCGGCGAGGAAGGCAATAAGCAGAAGGCTGGGATACCAGACGCCGCGGTAGCCGAGGTAGGCGTGGCCGCCCTTCATGTAGACGCTGAGGGGAACGGGCGTGCCGAAGTAGAGCTGGCAGGCGATGAACTCGACAGCAACGCCAGCGAAGAAGACGGCGTAGAAGAGGAGCAGCGGCCTGATTGCGGGGCGTGTGCGCTCAAGGAACAGCCAGAGCAGGAGTGGAAGCAGAACGGTGACGAGTGCGGACTCCGGGCGGGCAAGGAACAGCAGCAGGCCAACGGCACCGAGGACG
>JAJXYW010000226.1 GCA_021780415.1 Acidobacteriota bacterium | reverse complement strand
AAGTGGGTGAGGTCGGCGCGGCCGAAGCTGGTGGTGATGGCAACGTCGGCGGCGTCGCGGCCGGTGGCCATGAGGATGCGGCCGGTGCGGGGGTAGTTGTGGCGGGCGTCCATGTCCCACCAGCGGCCGTCTAGGAAGATTTGATACCAGGCGCTGAAGTCACCGACGCCGGTGGAGAGGGTGCGGATGTCGCCGATGTAGCCGGTAACGTACCGGGCGGGGATCTTTAAGCAGCGGGTGAGAGTGATGGCGAGGTGCTGGTAGTCGCGGCAGACGCCGATGCGTTCGGTGTACACGTCCATGGCGGTCTTGGTGGCGCGGGCCTGCTTGTAGTCGAAGGCTACCTTCTGGTGAACCCAGTCGCGGATGGTGGCGGCGAGGGCCCAGCCGCTGCCGAGGTGGCCGAAGAGATCGTGGGCGATGCCGCCGAAGCGGTCGACTTCGCAGTAGCGGCTGGCGAGGAGGAACTGGAGGGCGTCGGCGGGGAGCTGCTCTACGGGCGTTTGCGGAAGGTTGAAGCCCTGGAGTTCGGGGTAGTCGCCGGTGCGGAGGATGCTGTGGCCGTGGAGGCGGAGATTGCCGGAGGGTGCGACGAAGCGCGAGCAACGATTGCCGAAGGTGTCGAGGTACTCGTCGATGGGGAGTTCGTGGAGGGGTTCTTTGTTGGGGTCGAGATGCTCGGCGTGGAGGCTGTCGTCGGCGTCGATGCCGGGGACGGTGGCGAGCTGGGAGTCGAGTGACGGGTGGAGGTGCAGCAGCGCCACGAAGGGCGTGGGCTGGAGGAGATGGAAGTGGAGGTCGTACTCGGATTGGATGAGCAAGGGGCGCCTTTCTATGACGGATTGGGAGCGGGGCACCAGCGCTCCGAGGGGCAGGAGAGGCGTCTTCACTTATTCACTGTAGATGCGTTGAAGGAGCGGAGGGGCTGCTCTGAATGTACTCTACGGGGGAGTCTGAGAGGCCAGCGCAAATTCCACGGGGGGCAACTTGCTACCGGGTTGGCTGGAGAAGTTCGGCAGAGGGGCGGCGAAGGAGAAAAAGCATGAGAGCGAGGAGAGCGCAGGCGAGGAGGCCGAGGGCGGCGTCGGTGAGGAAGCTGCCGGTGACGCCGTGGTGGGTATAGGCGCGGCCGTCGATGACCTGCATGTAGATGATGGGAAGGAGCGAGGCAGCGTTGAAGAGGCTGTACTGAGTGGCGGCGAGTGGATTGCTGCGGCCGATGGTCTCGAAGGCGATTGCGGTAATGCCGGTGTAGGCGAGGGCCTGGAAGATGTTTTCACCGATCATGGCGATGCCGAAGCTGGCGGGTGTGTGATGCAGGAGCAACAGGCCCGCGGTGAAGAGGGCTCCGGCGATGCCGATGGCGAGATAGAGCGGGCGAAGGGGGAGGAGTTTGGCGAAGGGGGTGAACATCAGGCTGCCGAAGATGCCGGCGAGGGAGAGGCCGGCTCCGCCGATGAGACTGACGAAACGGGCGGAGGCGTGGAAGTTGTCGCCGAATCCGCCGAGGGTGTTGGTGAGAGCGAAGGAGGCGCAGGGCGATGCGAAGAGGGCCAGGGCGATGAGGACTTCGCGGCGGCGGACGACGGCGAGGACTTCGGCGAAGAATTTGGTGAAGCTCTCGCGGGCGAGGCGGCGGTCGGGGCCGGGTGAGGGCATGAGGAGAAAGATGGAGGTGGGAGCGAAGACGATGAGGCCGAGGAGAACGGCGGCGAGTGGGAGCGGGAGTGTGCGCACAAGCTCGCCGGCGAGGATGGTCATGAGGCCGTTGCCGGCGAAGCTGGCGGCCCAGGTCCAGGAGCTGAGCTTGCTTTCGTCGTGGGCTTGGACGATGGTGGCGAGCCAGCCGCCGAGTGCGTTGGTGCAGAGCTGGGCGGAGGCGAAGCCGAGGAGCATGAGGACTTCGAGGAGTTGGAGATGGGTGCGGTTGAGCAGACTGACGGTGAGGCAGATGCTAGCGAGGGCGGCGAAGAAGGTGGAGTACCAGCGGCGGCTGAAGCGGACGTCGAGCATGGGGCCGAGGAGAAAAACCCAGATGCCGCCGGAGAAGACAGTGGCGGTGAGGGTGGCGATGCGGGCTTCGGGGACGTGCTGAGCGGCGAGGAGTTGGGGCAGCGGGACGGTGAGGAAGCCGGCGTATAAGCCGAAGGACAGATTCGACATGCCCATCAGCCAGAGGGGTGCGGTGCGGCCGCGAAGGTTCAAAAGAAGCTCCTGAATCTTTGGGGTGGCGTGCGGATATTCTCTGAAGGATGAGACGGGCCCGGTAGATGGAGAGTACACGGAAGCGCACGGTTGGGCGAGGGAAATCCGTCGAGGAACAGCAAGGGCGAGCCTTGATGGCTCGCCCTTGTGTTGATGGTGCGTTGAGATTTATTTGGCGGCGAGTTCGGCTGCGGCTCCGGCTTTGAGGGCTGCGGCTTTGTCGGTGGCTTCCCAGGTGAAGGCGTCACCGGAGCGGCCAAAGTGGCCGTAGGCGGCGGTCTGCTTGAAGATGGGACGACGCAGGTTGAGGCTCTCGATGATGCCCTTGGGGGTGAGCTGGAAGTTCTCGCGAACGAGCTCGATGAGGCGGGGCTCGGAGACGGTGCCTGTGCCGAAGGTGTCGATGCGGACGCTGACGGGCTCGGCTACACCGATGGCGTAGGCGAGTTGGACTTCGACGCGGTCGGCGAGGCCGGCAGCGACGATGTTCTTGGCGACATAGCGCGCCATGTAAGCGGCACTGCGATCGACCTTGGTGGCGTCCTTGCCGGAGAAGGCTCCGCCGCCGTGACGGCCCATGCCGCCGTAGGTGTCGACGATGATCTTGCGGCCGGTGAGACCGGTGTCTCCCATGGGTCCGCCGATGACGAAGCGGCCGGTGGGGTTGATGTGGTACTTGGTGTCGGCGTCGAGCAGAGCGGCCGGGATGACGGCCTGGATGACGTGCTCCATGATCTCGGCGCGGAGCTGGTCGTTTCCAACCTCTTCGGCGTGCTGGGTGGAGATGACGACGGCGTCGACGCGGACGGGGCGATTGTTGGCGTCGTACTCCACGGTGACCTGGGACTTGCCGTCCGGGCGGAGGTAGGGGAGCTTGCCGTTCTTGCGCACCTCGGTGAGCTTGTGGGCGAGTTTGTGGGCGAGCGAGATGGGCGTGGGCATGAGCTCAGGCGTCTCGTTGGTGGCGTAGCCGAACATCATGCCCTGGTCGCCGGCGCCGCCGGTGTCAACACCTTGTGCGATGTCGGGGGACTGGCGGTTGATGGTGGAGATGACGCCGCAGGTGTTGCAGTCGAAGCCCTTGAGGGCGTCGTCGTAACCGATCTCGCGAACGGTGTCGCGGACCAGGGTCTGGAAGTCGACGTAGGCCTGGGTGGTGATCTCTCCGGCGACGACGATGAGGCCGGTGCAGGTGAGAGTTTCGCAGGCGACACGGCTGGTGGGATCGACGGCAAGGCAGGCGTCGAGGATCGCGTCGGAGATCTGGTCGGCGATCTTGTCGGGATGACCTTCGGTCACGGACTCACTGGTAAATAGGAAACGATCGGTGTTTTTAGACAAAGCGGAATGCTCCTTAGATCAGATAGCCGGACACGCTCGCGGAGAGGCAGAGCGCCCGACGACCGGCCCCTCGTGCTGGATGTGCCACGGGCGTGGCCCAGCATTGGTTTCCGGTCGTTCTGCCAAGACGATGGGTATCGTGTCAGCGGAACCCTTTTATTCTACCTGCACAAAGAGCGCGAACCAATGAGGAACAGCGGTTGGTGGGAAACGACGGTTCAGTGGGGATGTGGAGGATTGAATGGGATGGGATGAATCGACTGAATGAGACTAAGCGGCTTTGCGGCGGAGGACCTGGGCGGGGAGTCTGGAGCGGAGGAGGACGAGCATCAGGAGCGCGGCGATGGCCCAGGCCAGGCTTCCGGCGGCTATGAGGAGGAGGTCGGCGGTGTGGCCGGTAAGCGTGGGGAGAGTGTGCGTGAGTGCGATGGTCGCGGTGTGGGCTGCGACGAATGCGATCAGCGCGGCGGCGAGGGCGCGGGCGAGTTCGGGGTACTCGATGTGGAGGAGCGAGACGAGGCGTTTGCGGTGGAGGAGGAGGGCGAGGGTGGCGGTCTGGAGGGTGATGCCGATGTCGGAGGCGATGGCCAGGCCGGTGAGGCCGCGGGCGTGGAAGAGTGCCCAGTACATGGGGATGGAGAGGACGGTGATGAGGGTGCCGGCGATGGCGGGAGTGTGGGTGTTGGAGGCTGCATAAAAGGCTCGGGCGTAGATGCCCTGCACGGCCCAGAAGGCCAGGGTGAGGGAGAGGATCTGAAAGAGCTGGGTGACGGAGGCGACGTCGGCGCGGTTGAATTTGCCGCCCTTGAAGAGGTCGAGGAGCCACGGGGCGAGCGCAATCATCCACGCAGCAACGAGCATGCCGACGGCGAAGAGGCGCGAGACGCTGCGGCCTACGGAGGCGGAGAAGTCGAACTCGCGGCGCTGCTGGAAGAGCGAGGCGAAGAAGGGCAGCGAGGCTGCGCCGGCGGCCGGGCCGATGACGTTGAAGGGGGCGTTGAAGAGGTCCTTGGCGTTGCCGATGAGGGTGATGCCGCCCTTGGCGATGGAGGCGAAGTAGTTGAGGAAGATGCCGTCGAACATGACCAGCGAGACGCCGATCATGAGGGGGAGAGAGAGCTTGAGCCACTCGTGGAAGGCGGGGTCGCGGAAGCCGAGGATGGGACGGTAACGAAAGCCGGTGCGGAAGGCTCCGAGCGAGTTGAGCAGCGCGGAACCGATGATGACTCCGGCGAGAACGCCGACGGCGAGCGAGTAGATGCCGAGGCGGGTGTGCAGGAAGACTGCGCCGAGGATGATGCCGCCGTTGTAGATGAGCGGCGTGAAGGCTTGATAGAGAAAGATCTTGCGGACCTGGAGGCGCGAACTCATGACGGAGCCGATGAAGAAGAAGAGCTGCGCAGGGAGGATGAGGCGGGTGAGCGAGGTGCAGAGAGCGGCGCGGATGGGCTCGTTGCGGAAGCCTTCGTTGGCCAGCCAGACGTATTGGGGGGCGAAGATTTCGGCGAGCAGGACGCCGGAGCCAAGGACGACGAGCATGGTGTTGAGGATGACGGAGAGAGCGTGGTCGCCGCCGGCTTCGTCGCCGGCCTCGCGGTAGCGATTGAGGATGGTGATGAGGGAGATAGAGGCGGCGCCGCCGATGAGGAAGTAGTTGAGGAGGTTGGGGAGGGTGAATGCGGCGCGGTAGGCGTCCTGCGCGGCACCGGCGCCGAAGAGGTAGTTGACGTATTTAATGCGCACCAGGGCGAGCAGGCCGGAGAGCAGTGAGCTGGCCATGAGGAGAATGGTGGCGGAAGCGGCGGTGTGGGTGCGGCGGGTCCGCGGCGGTGACGGGGGAGGCTGGGAACCTTGCAGGGCGGCGTCGGGACGGGCTGACGCGGTCATTCGGAGGGGAAGAGGTCGCCCTGATCGACGAGGCGGGGCTTGCGTTCGGGCGCTGGATCGGGCTTGAGTTCGGGTTTGGGTTCGAGGACCAGGCGAGGGCGCATGGACTTGAGCTTGGCGGGCGGCGGGGTGTCGAGTGGGAGGGCCGCGGCGGGCGCTGGATGGTCGGTGGAGGTGGGCCTGGAGAGCAGGTCGACGAGGGAGCGGAGTTCGGTGCGGAGGGTGGAGAGTTGGTCGCGGCGCTGAGCTTCCTGTCGAATCGTCTCGCCTACGTCGACGGCGGCAGGAGCTTCAATGGGCTGAGGCGGTGAAGCGGCGGCTGGTTGTGGAGAGGTGTCAGAGGCGTCTTTGGGCCTAGGCTCGGTGGCGAAGACCTGGCGGGCTCCGGGGATGGTGTAGCCCTGATCGTAAAGCAGGCTCTTGATGCGGAGGGCCATCTCGACGTCGCGCTTGCGGTAGAGGCGCTGGCCGGTGCCGCCTTTGTTGGGCTTGAGCTGGGGGAACTCGGTCTCCCAGAAACGAAGGACATAGGCGGGCACATCGCAGAGCTTGGCCACATCGCCAATGCGGAAGTAGAGCTTGTCGGGGATGACCGTCGGCTCGGGGGTGACGACCTTACGAATTGGGTGATGTGAGGTCACGTATACCTGAAGTACTAAAGTATAGGATCGCAGAGAAGTTCAGCTAGTGGTTAGCACGGTTCCATCTGTGGTTCATCCATGGGTTACGCAGGTATCTGGTTAGTTAATAGGGGGTTCGAGGGTTACTTTAAGGGTTGGGCGGGGATGGTGAATGGTTGCCAGTTCTCAGTTGTCGGTTCTCAGTAGGTGGCGGCCCGAAGATACAGAGGCTCTCCACTCGTGCGCGCAGGAAGCCGTGCGGCTCCGGTCGAGATGACGATGTGTTGCCGGGGGCTGAAGCATCACAACGGAGAACTGACACCCTAGCTCTTGAGGGGTTGGCGGCGCTCGACTTTGCCTTTGGCGGCGCGTTCGTACTGGGTGGGCCAACTGGCGGGGTGGTGGAGTGCGTCGGCGGCGTGGAGGGGCCAGTAGGGATTGCGGAGGAGTTCGCGGGCGAGGAGGACGACGTCGGCCTGGCCGGTGCGGATGATCTGGTCGGCCTGGGCGGGGTCGGTGATCATGCCGACGGCGCCGGTGGCGAGGCCGGTTTCGCGGCGGATGCGGTCTGCGAAGGCGACCTGGTAGCCGGGGCCGAGGGGGATCTGCTGGCGGGGATCGTTGCCGCCGGAGGAGACGTCGAGGAGGTCGATGCCTTCGGCCTTGATGAGGCGGGCGAACTCTACGGAGTCTTCGATGGATAAGCCGCCATCGACCCAGTCCACGGCGGAGACGCGGACCCAGACGGGGAGATGGGCGGGGAAGGCGGCGCGGACGGCGCGGATGATTTCGAGGGGGAAGCGGGCGCGGTTGGCGAGGCTGCCGCCGTACTCGTCGGTGCGGGTGTTGGAGAGCGGGGAGAGGAATTCATTGGCGAGATAGCCATGGGCGGCGTGGACTTCGGCGAGGAGGAAGCCGGCGGCGGCGGCGCGGTGGGCGGCGGCGGTGAAGTCGGCGAGGATGATCTCCATACCGGAGCGGTCGAGGGCCTGGGGGAGGGGGTACTCGTCGTGGAAGGGGAGTGGGGAGGGTGCAACAACGTTGGTCCAGCCTCCTTCCTCGGCAGTGGCAGTGTGAGAGGGGGTGACCCAGGGGGCGGTCATGCTGGCCTTGCGGCCGGCGTGTGCGAGTTGGATGGCGGGGACGCTGCCGTTGGCGCGGATAAAGGCTGCGATGTGGGAGAGCGCGGAGACGTGGGCGTCGGACCAGATGCCGAGGTCGCCGGGGGTGATGCGGCCTTCGGGGCTGACGGCGGCGGCTTCGGTCATGACCGTGCCTGCTCCACCGACGGCGCGGCTGCCGAGATGAACCAGGTGCCACTCGGAGGCGAAGCCGTCAACCGAGCTGTACTGGCACATGGGCGAGACGACGATGCGGTTGGGAAGGGTGATGCTGCGCTGCTGGAGCGGCGAGAAGAGATGGTCGGGCACGGTAGACATGGCGATTGGATGCTCTCTGTAGCCCGGAGGAAGCGCGGAGATGTGCGTGCGTCGTGTGGAGTTGGAGTGCGTCCAATAGAATAATGAGTGCTGTGTCTACTACGAATGCAACAGTGTTGCCGCCCGAACCCGCGCCTCCTGAGGTGATTCATAACTGCCCGTCGTGCAGCCACTGGCTGCCGGAGGGGACGCTGGCGTGTCCGGATTGCAAGACGCTGACGTATGGCGTGCATCTGAGCGAGATTGCGCACTCGGCGCAGGAGCTGGAGCAGGAGCAGCGCTGGGCGGAGGCGCGGGAGCGGTGGCGGTTGGCGCTGGCGTGGCTGCCGGAAGATGCGCCGCAGGCGGAGAGCGTGCGGATCCATGTTGCGCAGATCGATGCGCGGCTGAAGGCGGAACAGGACAAAAAGGCGAAGTGGACCAAGCGGCTGGGGCCGTTTGCACCGATTGCGCTGTTCCTGATGAAGATCAAGTCGGCGATTTTTCTGTTGTTCAAGCTGAAGTTTCTGTTGAGCCTGGTGGCGTTCTTCGGGATTTACTGGGCGCTGTTTGGATGGAAGTTTGCTGTGGGATTTACGGCTTGTTTGTTCATTCACGAGATGGGCCATTTTGTGGCGGTGAAGCGGCGTGGATTGAAGGCCGATCTGCCGGTGTTCCTGCCCATGATGGGAGCGTATGTGCGGTGGTACTCGCAGGGAGTATCGCTGGAGGACCTGGCTTCGATTTCGCTGGCGGGGCCGCTGTATGGGCTGATTGCTGCGCTTGGGTGCTACGGAATTTTTGTAGCGACGCATTCGCCGATCTTTCTGGTGCTGGTGTATGTAGGGGCGTGGATTAATTTTCTGAACCTGCTGCCCGTGCTGGGGCTGGATGGTGCGCAGGCTACGTTTGCGCTGTCGCGGCTGCAGCGGGGGTTGATTGCTACGACCTGCGTGGTGTTGTTCGGGCTGTCGATTACGAATGGGGATGTGTTTGGCGCGTCGACGCTGTGGATCTTCCTGATTGTGGGCCTGGGAATGGCGTGGCGCTGCTTTACTCACGATGAGCCGGAGAAGCCGAGCACGAAGACGTTCCTGTACTTTCAGGCGCTGGTGCTGATCCTCGGGGTGATTGTGTACAAGACGCAGTTTGCGGGGATGGCGAAGTAGGCGCGACGGCCTGGCTCTGCTGGTCCGGTTGTCGGTGAAGCAACAGGATCGGCTGTTTAGCTATAGGTGATGCGGGGTGTGGCTTTGCGGATCACGCGGCCGAGGATGATGGAGCGCTCGTTCATGCGGGTGAGGGTGAGGCGCGCTTTTTTGAGGAGGTCTGCGGGGATGACCGCGACCAGGCCGATGCCCATGTTGAAGGTGCGGAACATCTCGTCGTGATCGAGGCCTCCGAGGGTCTGCAGGTGGGTGAAGATCTGCGGCGGGTCCCAAGCGGAGAGATCGATTTGAGCGGCGAGGCCGCGGGGAAGGATGCGGGGAAGGTTCTCGGTGAGGCCGCCGCCGGTGATGTGGGAGAATCCTGTTGCGACTTCGGCCTGGATGAGTTTGCGGATGGGCGAGAGATAGCTGCGGTGCGGGCGCATGAGGGCGGCACCAACCTTGTCGCCGAGGTCGTTGACGTACTGCTCGGGGCGGTAGGCGGCGGTTTCGAGCAGGAGCTTGAGGGCCAGCGAATAACCGGTGGTGTGGAGGCCGTTGGAGGGCAGCCCGAGGAGGTAGTCGCCTTCGCGGATGGCTTCGCCGGTGAGCAGGCGGGGGCGGCTGACGACGCCGGTGAGGAAGCCGGCGAGCTCGTAGTCGGAGTGGCCGTAGAGCCATGGGGTTTCGGCGGTTTCGCCACCGAGAAGGGCGCAGCCGTTGGCTTTGCAGGCGTCGACGAGGCCGCTGATGACCTGCTGGACGATGTCGGGATCGAGGAAGCCGGCGGCGAAGTAGTCGAGGAAGAAGAGGGGCGTGGCGCCCTGAACGGCGACGTCGTTGACGCAGTGATTGACGAGGTCGGAGCCGATGCTGGAGTGGAGGCCGAGCTGGATGGCGAGCTCGAGCTTGCCGCCGACGCCGTCGGTGGAGGCGACCAGAACGGGGTCCGGGTAGCGGGTGGCGTCGAGTGCGAAGAGGCCGGCGAAGCCACCGATTTCGCTGAGGACCTGTTTGTTGAAGGTGCGGCGGGCGAGGCCCTTGATGCGGTCGTTGGCGAGGACGTGGCGGTCGGTGGAGACGATGGCGTGATCGTCGCTGCGCGGTGCGCGGGCTTCCTGATGCACGGAGGAGTGGCTGAGCGGTTGAGCTGAGGCGGTCGTGCTTTCACGCGGAGTCCGCGCTGCGTTCTTTGAAATGGACTTTGCCAATGAAGGCCGCCTTGCTTGATGGATGACTGTGCAGAGAAAGTTTATCAGCCATTTTTCGAGTGGCCTGCCGGGTCACTTCTATACTGAGTGGATATGGCACTTTCTTTTGCACGATCGGCGGAGCTGCAGCAGCGCGCTGAGAGATTTTTGCCGGGGGGCGTGGACTCGCCGGTGCGCGCGTTCCGCGCTGTGGGCGGGCATCCGCCGTTTGTGGAGAGCGCTGAGGGCGCTTATCTGTTCGACGCGGACGGTAATCGGTTTGTGGATATGTTTGGGTCGTGGGGGCCGATGCTGCTGGGACACGCGTTCGCTCCGGCGGTGGCGGCGATTCGCGAGGCGGCGGGGAAGAGTGCTTCGTTCGGTGCGAGTACGGCAGCAGAAGCGGATCTGGCGGAGTTGGTGCAGAGGTGCTATCCGTCGATTGAGAAGCTGCGGTTTGTGAGCTCGGGGACCGAGGCCTGCATGTCGGCGATACGGCTGGCGCGCGGGTTTACCGGGCGGCCGTTTGTGATCAAGTTTGAGGGCTGCTATCACGGCCATGCGGACGCTCTGCTGGTAAAGGCGGGAAGCGGCGTGGCGACGTTTGGAATTCCGGGATCGGCGGGTGTGCCGGCGGAGACGGTGATGCACACGCTGGCGCTGCCGTATAACGATCTGGCCGCGGTGGAAGCGGCGTTCGATGCGTATCCAGAGCAGATTGCGTGCGTGATTCTGGAGCCGGTGGTGGGCAATGCGGGGACGATTCTGCCGAACCCTGGATATCTGGCGGGGCTGCGGGCGGTGACGCGGAAGCATGGGGCGCTGTTGATCTTCGATGAGGTGATGGTCGGATTTCGACTGGCTGCGGGTGGGGCGCAGGAGTTGTTTGCGAGTGAGTTGGGCGGGCTTCCGGACCTGACGACGCTGGGAAAGATTGTCGGCGGAGGGTTGCCGGTGGGAGTGTTTGGCGGACGCGCGGAGATTATGGACTGCCTTGCGCCACTGGGGCCGGTGTACCAGGCGGGGACGCTGAGTGGGAATCCGCTGGCGATGGCCGCTGGGATTGCGACGCTGACTGCGCTGCTGGAGGGCCGGTCGGAGATTTATCCGAAGCTGGAGAAGACCACGGCGGCGATCGCAAACGGGGTGGCGAAGCTGGCCGCCGAGCAGGGGGTTGCGTTGACGACCAACCGCGTGGGCAGCATGTTTACGTGGTTCTTTACGCCGGAGAAGGTGACAGACTTTGCTTCGGCTGCGACCTCGGATACGGAGGCGTTTGCACGGTTTCATCGGGCCATGCTGGAGCATGGCGTGTGGCTGCCGCCAAGCCAGTATGAGGCCGCGTTTGTGAGCGCGGTGCATGGAGAGCCTGAGGTGGAGTTGGTGCTGACGGCTGCGCGTGAGGCGCTGAAGGCGGTTGTCAGCTAGAGGCCTCGAATACGACCAGAGGCATCCGTTTGGCGATCAGACTTCGGGGTTAGTGGGTGGGGCTGGAGGCGGTGAAGTTGGAGCAGCAGGGTTTGGTCACGGGCTGAAACTCCATGAGCTCGACGCGGGTTCCGTCGGGGTCGTAGAGGTTGGCTTGCCACTTGCCGTCGCGACCCATCTGCGGGCCGTCGTGGCGCGGCGGGAGACGGTCCTGCTGGTAGAGCGTGGTGATCGCCTGCTCCATGTTGGGTACGCCGAGGGAGAAGTGGTTGAGGACGCCGAGATGCTGGGTGCTGAGGTTTTCGGTGGGCGTGGTGGAGCCGGGGCCGACCATCATGTACTCGATCCAGTCGTGGCCGTTGGGGACTTGTTGCGAGATCCAGTCGGTGGCGTCGGGATTCATGGCTCCGAACCAGTAGGGGCGGAAGCCGAGGAGGTCGCGGTAGAAATGATCTTCATCGGCGCGGCTGTGGACGAGGTATCCCATGTGGATGATGTGGTCGCTGATGGGGTGGGTCGTGATGGCGACGGAGTGGCCGGGCTGGAAGAACTGGACCTTGTTGCCTTCGGGATCGTCGGTGTCGAACCAGTGGCTGCCGTCGGTGGAGGTGTGGAGGTCGGAGAGGTGAACGACGTGGTGCGCGGTGAGATAGTTGCGGAGGGAGGCGGCGTTGGTGGTGGTGTAGGCTACGCAGGCCATGCGGCTGAGGGTGTGGTCGGCGGGGAGGGGAAGGACCTCGACGAACTGCGTGGGGCTGAAGTAGTAGAGCGTGCCGGCGGCGTCCTGCGGGTCGGGGGCTTTGGTGGCTCCGAGGATGTGGGCGTAGAAGTTGTCGGAGGCGGAGAGGTCGTGGGCGTAGACGCACATGTGGGAGATGCCCGTGATGGGTGGGCGTTGCTGCGCTGTCGCGAAGGTGGCGGCGAGGATGAGGGACGCGGTGAATAGGAGATGATGGCGGGAGAAGATTTTCATAGGTTTAGGCGTCGTGGTTGTCTTGCGACGATAGTATACGGACACCGATGACAGTTGGGCACCCTCTTCATGCATAACTGGATAAACCAGGTCTTCGCTTCACGCAAAGTCTTATCGCTATCGCCATCAGTCGTGACAATCGCGACTCTCAGTCACGGCTGAGTTCAGTCGTAGTGGTGCGTTGCAACAATGATGAAAAAGCAGACAAAAAACAAAACTAGGGAAATCAGATCGAAAATTGTGGAAGCTTCGCGAGATGATCCAATCTTGCGGGATAAGAAGCTGATTTTCTTCAAAAGCTCCTCTGCCATAGCTCCTACAACGATCCCTGCAATTGCTCCTGCGAACGCAAAACCGATGGAGGCCCATTCCCCTTTCACTCCCATAAGTGAGGCTATTGAACAAAGGATGCCAGCTCCAAGGCCCATGCACCAAATCGGATACGCGGCTGATAATTCCGGTGAAGTAGACACGTTACGATCTCCTGATTAGTAACACCATAAGGCCTCGCAGCGCTTGTGTCAGTGGCGGTTTACTCCATCATCTACTGGCTACGTGATCAAGGTAGCTACCTGCGCTAGCTGGACTTGATGGTGGAGGGGAGGGGTGTGGCTAGTTCGAGGTGGGCCTCGAGGTCGTCCAGGCGGCGCCAGCGGTAGAAGGCGATGGAGAGGATCCAGCTGAGGGCGAAGACTCCGATGATGAAGTAGCCGAGGACTCCGAAGTTGTTGTTGAGTTTTGAGATGAAGGCCCAGAAGATTCCGGTGAGATGGAAGTGGGCGGCGAGCAGGCCGAGGGCTTCGATTCCACCGACGGCGAAGGCGACGACGACGGAGACGAAGGTGATGGTGAGGTTGTAGTAGAGCTTGCGGATGGGCTTGATGTAGGCCCATCCGTAGGCTCCGAGCATGAGGATGTTGTCGGTGGTGTCGATGAGGGACATGCCGGCGGCGAAGAGGGCGGGGAAGACGAGGATGGAGAGGAGTGGGAGGCCGTTGGTGGCTTCGGCGGCGGAGAGGCCGAGGAGGCCGATCTCGGTGGCGGTGTCGAAGCCGAGGCCGAAGAGGAGGCCGAGGGGATACATGTGCCAGCTGCTGCGGATCATGCGGAAGACGGGGCGGAAGAGGCGGGCGAGGAAGCCTCGGCTGCCGAGGAGGAGGTCGAAGTCTTCGTCGACGTAGGGCTCTCCGCGGCGAACGGATTTGAAGGTGCGGAAGATGGCGCGGAAGATGATGAGGTTCGCGATGGCGATGGCGAAGAGGAAGAGCGTGGAGACGAGGGTTCCGATGAGGCCACCGATTTCGCGGGCTCGGTCGATGTGATGGTGAAGGGCGAGGGCCGTCGCAGCGATGGCGATGGAGCCGATGACGAC
>JAJXYW010000271.1 GCA_021780415.1 Acidobacteriota bacterium | reverse complement strand
CTCGGCACGAGCTCGATGGGCGACGGTTGCGACGATGTGGTTGTTGGGAAACAGGCCGCGGCGCAAGAATGCCTGTACCAGGATGCCGCCCATCTTGCCGGCGCCAAGGACGGCAACGCGGAGACTGTCAGTCGAGGCCGCTGTGGACTCTTTGCTGGCGGACTTCGTTTTCTTTGAAGAGGTCATGCTGCAAGGCTATCAAATACTGTGGCTTCGTAAGTGCAGCAAGTGCAGGCTGAACTAAATGCAGGCTGAGCGGTAGGGGCGTAACAGCTTGTGCTGGGGAGTAGATGCCATCGGTAGGTCATCCGGTCATGCGCAGAGAGGCAGGGGAGAGTGACGGCGATGCGGGCTGAACCTGAGCGTCGAGCATGCGATAGAGCGTAGAGCGGCTGATGCCGAGGACCTCGGCGGTACGCACCTTGTTCCCGTTGCAGGCGAAGAGTACGGCGCGAATGTGTTCCTGAATCACATCTTCAAGGCGCATGAGGCGGATTTCGCGGCGATCGTGCAGCGGCGGCTGGGGAATGGTGCCGAGGACGGTCTCGAGATCGAGGGTGTGCAGGACGGGGCCGGAGGGATGCTCGATCAGCCCTACGGCGGTGGCATACAACTGACTTAGGTTGCCGGGCCAGGTGATGGTCATGGCGGCATTGAGAAGGTCGGGAGCGAGTTGTGGCATCGGGATGCCTGATCGCGTGGCGACGTCGTGCAGGATGTGGTTGAGTAAGGCGGGGATGTCCTCGTTGCGATCACGCAGGGATGGAAGCGTGATGCGCAGCGCGCCAAGCGACTCTGCAAGGTCCGCGGAGAAGCCGCCCGAGCTTACCAGCGGACGGAGGCCACGCTCAGCGAACGCAACGATCCGAGGAGCCTGGGCACCGTGCTTGCGCACGAGGCGAAGCAGGGCAATCTGGACGGTGCGAGGCAGGCGTTCCGGGCGGGGGACGTAGAGCATTCCCTGAGCTTCCACTGCCTCTGGCAAGCGGTTGCCTCCGAAGAGGAGTTCGACGGCGGCAGGAGTGAGGGCTACAAAGGGGCGATGACTGAGTGGCGAGAGTTGGTGGAGGAGGCGTGCGGCCGATTCCTCGCCGCAGCCGCGCTCTCCGGTGAGTAAGGCGGTACGGAAGTAGGGCGCGACGCGGCGGATCTGAGCGCGCAACTGCGTCATGGCCATACTTGAACCAGCGAGCCAGACGTCCGGCGATGGAGAGAGCGAGTCGGTCTCGGGTGGCGGTAGAGTCTCGACCGGAGAGAGATTCGGTACTCGATTAGGTTCTGCCATGGTTTATGTATCGGCAGATCGCGTCAAGGGTTGAGGGATAGAGCCGGTATTCGAAAGGGACAGGGCCGGACAAAAAAACAAGAGCGGACGGCAAATGCCATCCGCTCTTGGAGTTATGTGCTGCAACGTTGAAATGCGTGTAACGTTACGCCACTGATTTGGCGCAGTAGGTGTCGAATGCCCGGGTGAGTTCCTGGGCGATGGCCGGAGCGGTCGAATTCTCGATCGCGGAGCGCTGGAGGAGGTAGATGAGCTGGCCGTCGCGCAGGATGGCGATGGCGGGTGAGGTGGGCGGATGGCCCTGGAAGTAGCTGCGGGCGCGCTCGGTGGCGTCGCGGTCCTGGCCGGCAAAGACGGTAATGGCCTGATCAGGCTTGGTGGTGTGCTGGAGGGCGAGGCGGACGCCGGGACGCATCTTGCCAGCGGCGCAACCGCAGACGGAGTTCACGATCAGCATGGTCGTTCCAGGCTTGGCGAGGGCTTCATCTACCTCTGCGCTGGTACGCGCCTCCTGAATCCCTGCTTTGGTCAACTCTTCGCGCATCGGAATGAGCATTAACTCTGGGTACATCGTGTTGCCTCCTGAATCTGGGAGAAACTGAACTGCATTGATTTGATTGTACGTTGCCGGGTTCGGTCGCGGGGGAAGGGCTCCACATCCTCATGGGACTAAAGTCTTCGAAGGCTTAGCTTAGCGCCAGATTTGCGAGGGTGGTAGTGCATTCAAACAACTTATTGCGGTAGCCGCCCCGGTTGCGCAAAAAAAGTCGAGGCTAATGAGTAGGTTTTAACTCTGTATCGTATCGGCGGCGTCAACCCTTCGAGGGCAGGAGAGGCCGTATGCTGGTTGGGTGACGACGGCCGGGTTGAAAATTCGTGAGGGGTTGGTGTTGGCGCCGTTGACGACGTTCGGCATTGGAGGGCCTGCGCGTTATTTTGCAGAGGCCATGACCGAAGAGGATGTTGTTGCGGCGGTGATATGGGCGCGAGAGCATGGTGCGCAGTTGTTTGTGCTGGGCGGGGGAAGCAATCTGCTGGTGCGGGACGCGGGGTTTCGGGGGTTGGTGCTGAAGATAGGCGTGATGGGCGTGGAGGCCTGCGGAGAAGGGTGCTTTGAGGTAGGGGCAGGTGAGGGCTGGGATGGTTTTGTCGAGACGATGACGGGCCTGGGGATGACGGGGGTGGAGTGCCTGGCGGGAATTCCGGGGTCGGTGGGAGGAACGCCGGTGCAGAATGTGGGAGCGTATGGGCAGGAGGTTGCCGAGACGATTGAGTCGGTGCGGGCGTTCGATGTTTCGGAGGGGAAGTTTGTGGAGTTGAGCAAGGCGGAGTGCAGGTTCCGGTATCGCGAAAGCCTGTTCAATACGGATGAGCCAGGGCGATACGTTGTGACGCGGGTGCGGTTTCGGCTACGGCCTGGGGGGGAGCCGAATCTGCGCTATGCGGACTTGCAGCGGCGGCTCGGCGGGACGGAAGGGCTGACACTGACAGAGGTTGCGAAAGCGGTGCGGGAGATTCGGCACGAAAAGGGGATGCTGCTGGTGGAGGGCGAGGCGGATTGCAGAAGTGCTGGGTCGTTTTTTAAGAATCCCATCGTTGGGGCAGAGATGCTAGAGAGCATTGCTGCGGCGGCGGGAGTGGAGGAGAACATGGTTCCGCACTGGCCGGCAGGGGAGGGGCGGGTGAAGGTGCCGGCGGCGTGGCTGCTGGAGCAGGCGGGATTTGTGAAGGGATATGGCGATGGAGCGGCGGGAATTTCGACGCGGCACACGCTGGCGCTGACGAATCGAGGGGGAGCGACGTGTGCTGATATCGAACGGCTGCAGGGGCGGATTGTGAGCGGGGTGAAAGCGCGGTTTGGGGTCTCGCTGCAGCGTGAACCGGTGCTGGTGGGTTAGGGAAAATTTCCAGTAAGTATGACGTGCGTCAACGAGCAAACTACAGGTCTCTCTACTACGCCAAACGATAGAGCCGTTTGGCTTCGGTCGAGATGACGGCACCTTCGCTGGGAACTCATTGAGGAGATTCTCTAAAAAGAGGACTCGTAAGGAACTACAGCAGGACGGTCAGCATGCGGGCACGCTCGTCGGCGAGGACGCGGGCGGCTGGGCCCTGATCGATGACGGCGCCCTGCTCGATTCGGATGACCTCGGCGTCGAGGAG
>JAJXYW010000135.1 GCA_021780415.1 Acidobacteriota bacterium | reverse complement strand
GAAGGCGGAATCAACGCGGAATCGGGTCGAAACAGAAGGATGTTGTGGATAAGGGCGGCCGAATCCATTTTGGCTACAGGAAAGTCCTCGAGGTTGCACAAGCGCAGCAGCATTTCTATAATTCGCAACATCTCCCCAATCTTTTTCGCATGGGGTAGAGTTTGCATCCAAAGCGATAGGATGTGCGCTAGTCTTGAGTTACAGATTTAGAAATTGATGCATCTCTCCGAGGAGTTTTCTTTATGAAGAAGGTCGTACTTGCTTCGCTGCTGGCTGTGGCCGGCGCGGTACCATCAGCGTCTCTCGCATATGCCCAGCAGCCGGCCTCCGGTGGAATTCAGATGTCACAGGCTGAGTATGCGGCTTACAACAGCGCCAATACGCAGACCACGGCGGCTGGAAAGGCTGCGGCGTTCGAGGCCTATCTCAAGGCGTATCCGAATTCGGCGGTGAAAGAGGATGTGCTGAATCAGATCCTCTTTGCTGACAGCCAGATTGGAGATCAGGCCGCCACGCTGAACGCAGCGGACCGGTTGTTGGCCATCAATCCGAATAACCTGCGGGCGCTTACATTCGAGGTGTACTATCGGCGCGCGGATGCGGACAAGATGACCGATCCGGCTGCGAAGCAGGCTGCGCTGGACAAGGTTGCGCAGTACGCTCAGCAGGGCGTGAATGCGGCGAAGCCAAAGGACATGTCGGATGCTGATTTTGCAGCGCTCAAGGCCAAGACGGACCCAACTTTTTTGAGTGCGATTGCTGACGACTACCTAGCCAAGAAAGACAATGCAAATGCCATCATTACCCTGAAGAAAGAGATCGATGGCGATGCAGACAATACGACGAAGCCGAGCCAAACTCTTCAGGATGTGTATGTTCTGGCGCAGGCGTACTACACATCGACGCCTCCGGATTATCTGAACTGCGCATGGTATGCAACGCGGGCGGCGGCCTTCGCGCCAGCGGCCTACAAGACCACTATCGAGCCACTGGCCGAGTATTGCTATAAGAAGTACCACGGTGGTGCGGATGGCTATGCGGCCATGCAGACTGCGGTGCAGACCAATCTCAATCCGCCTGCTGGATTCACGGTCACGCCTGCGCCAAAACCGGAGGATATCATTACGAATCTTATAGCTACGACGCCTGACCTGGCGGTTTTGGCGATCAGTGATCGGGAGTTTGTGCTGCAGTATGGGACACCGGCGGATGCTGAGAAGGTGTTCGGTGCAGTGAAGGGTAAGTCGGTGAATTTGCCGGATGTTACGGTGATTGCGGCTACGCCGGAAGCGCTGCAGGTTGCGGTGTCTGATGACGCGGTTGCGTCCAAGACGGCGGACTTCACGTTCAATATGAAGGAGCCGCTGAAAACCCTTCCGAATGTTGGAGATAAGGTCACCGTTGATGGGACCTACGACTCCTACACGCAGAAGCCGTTGATGATTACGATGAGCGATGGGTCGATCGTTCTGCCGAAGAAGCCCGCGCCGGTGCATCATCCGGTGCATCACACCAGCCACTAGAGAGAACTCGTTGGTGAAGTGAAACGGCCTCCTTCGGGAGGCCGTTTTTCTGCGTTTTGTGGGGATTTGGCGTAGGGCTCAACGCAATCTTGGGTTGCAATTCGGCACTCTCAGCACGGTTTTGGGACGTAGGGGCTAGGGTAAGAACGGGAGGAAGCAGGTTCTTCGCTGCGCTCAGAATGACAGGCAGAAAGGCAAGGACAAAAGGGTCCGCCGACCGGATCGGACTAGGGGGTGGGGGTGAGGAGGTTGGCGAAGAGGCGGTAGGCTCCGGGGACGGCTTCGGGGAGCTGGCGGTAGAGGGCGAAGGCGCAGTAGGTCCAGCGGCCTTTGCCGACCGGGGCGGTGAGGAGGCCGCCGCGCTGGGGGAGTTGCGGGGCCGTTTCGGGGCCTCCGGGATCGTGCGTTTCTAGCAAGGGGGTGTAGTGGGGGGCCCAGGTGCTGATGAAGCCGTGGCCGCGCTCTTCGATCCAGTGGTCGAAGTCGGCGGGGGTGATGCGGTTGGGGGTGGTGAGGAGGGGGCTGGCGGGGTCGAGGAGTTGGACGGGATCGGTTTCGTCTACAACCTTTTCGGCGTCGCGGCCAAGGGTGAGGGGATAGGGGGCGTCAGCGGCGGTGAACTCGTCGGTCTGAAACTGGACGAGGACGTTGCCGCCGTTGCGGGCGTAATCGAGGAGCGCCTGGGTGGGTGCGCCGTGGAGGTCGGGGTGGGCGGCGTAGGTGCGGACGCCGAGGATGACGGTGGTGAACTGCGCGAGGTTGGCGGGGGTGAGATCGGCGACGGTGAGGATGGTGGGGGTGAGGCCGAGGGAGGCGAGGGCTTCGGGGTCGGAGTCCCCGGTGCCGGGGAGGTAGGCGATGTGCGCGTGCGCTGGGAGTTTCAAGTCGACGGGGACGATGCGGGTGGTGGCGGGGGTGAAGTAGTTGGTGAGGATGAGGCCGGGGTAGCCTACGGGGCGGTAGCCTTCGGTGTAGGTACGGTGGTCGGGTGTTTGGGCGGTGACGTTGAAAAGTTGCGCGGTGGTGAGCGGGGCGGTGGGGTGGAGGAAGAATTGGATGGAGTGGGTAGGGTCGGTTGCTGGTGCTGGGACGGGCTTCGCTTCGATCGACCAGTTGTGTGGGGATTGGACGTTGATATTGGCGGAGGTGGAGGAGGCGGTGCGAAGGGTGGCGGTGAGTTCGGCCTGGGATTGGGTGAGGGGGAGGACGGTGGCGGTGGGAGCGCTGGCGATGGAGACGGGCGGGACGATGGAGACGGGTTGCGGGCCCGAGTGGACGATGCGGCCGAGGGTGATCTCTGCGCCCTGATAGGTGACCGTGGCCCATGCGGTAAATGGTGCGGGGGTTTGTGGGGCGTTGCGCAGGGCTGGGTCGCGGAGCTGGTAGACGGGCTGCTCGATGCTGTCGCGGTAGAAGTAGGGTTGCGTTATGTCGGCGAGATGGGTGGCGGGGATCTGCCAGGTGGTGTCGAGGGAGTTGACGGCGGAGAGTTGCGGAGGAGTGGGGGTGGTGAGGTACTGGCGCTGGTTGGAGGCTGCGCCGTCGATCCAGAGGTGGTCGAAGTTAAGGGGGGCTGCGGAGGCTTCGGTGAGGGTGGTGTGGAGCTCGGTGGGGGTGCTGGCTACGAGATCGGAGGCGGGAGCGGTGGCGTCGAGATGGAGGTTGAGGGCGAGGGTGAGGGCGTCGTTGAGCTGGACGCGCTTGATGCGGAGTTCGTGGAGGACGTTGGCTTTCTGGTCGGGGGGGAGGGTGGAGAGGGCGGTGTCGTGAAGGATCTGGTTGAGGTGATTGAGGGCGGAGGCGAGGGTGGGGGCGATGGCTTCGGGGTGGTTGGGATTGAAGAGAGTTTGGGCGGTGGCGATCTCGGTGGCGACGCGGTGGAGACTGGTGCGGAGGGTGGCGGGGGCGGCGGGGGCGAGGGTGGCGATGC
>JAJXYW010000127.1 GCA_021780415.1 Acidobacteriota bacterium | reverse complement strand
TCCGGCGTCGCCGACGTCATCCGCGTCAGCAAGCCCTATAAGCTCGCCAGCCGCGACGTCAAAGAGGAAGACACCCTCATCCACTTCCCCGGGACGGACGCCGTCATTGGCGGACGCAATCTCGCCATCGTCGCCGGTCCCTGCTCCATTGAGAGCCGCGAGCAAGCCTTCGCCATCGCCGAACACGTCGCAGCCTCCGGCGCCCAGTTCTTCCGCGGCGGCGCATACAAGCCCCGCACCTCACCGTACGCCTTCCAGGGCCTCGGTCTCGAAGCCCTCAAAATCATGGCCGAAATCAGAGAAAAATTCGGCATGCGCATCATCACCGAAGCCATTGACAACGAGACCCTCGATCTCGTCGCCGAATGGGCCGACGTCATTCAAATCGGCGCCCGCAACATGCAGAACTTTTCCCTGCTCAAGCACGCCGGCCGCCTCCGCAAGCCCGTCCTTCTGAAGCGCGGCATGTCCGCCACCCTCGACGAGTTCCTAATGGCCGCCGAGTACATCATGAGCGAGGGCAACTACCAGGTCATCCTCTGCGAGCGCGGCGTCCGCACCTTCGCCGACCACACCCGCAATACCCTCGACCTCAGCATCGTCCCCGCAGTCCAGCGCCTCAGCCACCTGCCCATCCTCGTGGATCCCAGCCACGGTACCGGCAAGCGCGACAAGGTCCTGCCCATGGCCCGCGCCGCCGTCGCCGTCGGCGCCGATGGCGTGCTCGTCGAGGTGCATCACAAGCCGGAAATCGCGCTCTCCGATGGGCCCCAGTCCATCTACCCGGCCCAGTTCGCCACCATGATGGACGAGATTGAGCAGATCGCTCCCGTCGTGCACCGCTCGTTGCCACGCGGCATTCGCGTAGAAACCCGCGCTTCCTGACCTCCATCATGCAC
Organism: Acidobacteriota bacterium; assembly: GCA_021780415.1. Next base: position 2,558 of record JAJXYW010000127.1, on the reverse strand, counting down.
ACTGCGGTCCGGCGCGCACTCCAGCTTCGATTCGCTCCCGCCCTCCTGACTCGGCAGGCATGGCGTCTGCTCCCTTTTGCCGGGCTGCTCGCCTTCACCGCCTGCCGCCCCCACGACTTCCCGCAGTACCCACCCAACTACCGCGAGTACGTCTACGTCACCAATGGCGACAGCGGCACCGTCTCCATCTACGACGTCGTCAACCTCCGCCTCGATCGCGAGCTCGCCGTTGGTGTCCATCCGGTCGCCGTTGCGCCCAGCTCCACGCGTAATGAGGTCTACGTCGTCAACCAGGGCCAGTCCGGCGCCTCCGGCTCCATCTCCGTCCTTGATGCCGAGCACAACGCCGTGGTCGCCACCATCCCCGTGCGCCGCCAGCCCGTCGCCATCGCCCTTGACCCCGCCGGCATCTTCGCCTACGTTGCCAATGCCGCCTCCAACAACGTCTCCGTCGTCGACCTAAAGGCGCGCCGTGAAGTCGCCGTCATCCCCGTCGGCCTCGAGCCCGCCGATCTTCGCATCGCCCCCGACGCCAAATCCCTCGTCGTCGCCAATCGCCGCGGAGACTCCGTCTCCATCCTCGACCCCGCCACCCGCACCGTTCGCGCCGTCTTCCCAGGCTGTCCCGGCGCCAGCGATGTCGTCATCCTCCCCGATTCCTCCAAGGCCTTCGCCGCTTGCTCCGCCGGCCATCAGATCATGGCCATCGCCCTCGCCCGCTTCCCCGCGCACTCCGCCGGCCATTCCTCCACCGAGTCGCCCAACGCCCCGCACCAGCTGCCCGATCGCATCGAATCCTTCCTCGACGTCGGCCACGGTCCGGTACAACTCGCCCTCAAGCCCGATGGCGGCGAGCTCTTCACCATGAACTCGCTCTCCGACACCATCTCTGAGGTCGCCACCAGCACCGACGATGTCGGCGGTGCCTACCTCATCGGCGCAGATCCCGTCTACGGCGTCGTCACCGCAGACAACGCGCTCCTCTACGTCGGCAACCTCCGCTCCCAGTGGGTCACCATCTACTCCATCGACGACGGCAAGCGCGCCGGCGCCGTCCACGTCGGCGACGGTCCCGCCGCCATGGCTTTTTCCGCGGACGGCCACCTCCTCTTCGTCGTCGATGCCCATTCCAACGACGTCGCCGCCGTCCGCACCTTCGATCACTCCCTCTTCACCCTGCTCCCCGCCGGACGCACCCCCAACGCCATCGCCGACAAGGCCTTCAAACTCCCCTAATCCACCCCACCACCCACCCACCACATACCCTTGGGTGGGAAACCAGCAAACCCACACCCGCCAACGCCTTCGGGTGCCCCATCTTCACCGATGCGCGCCAGCGCAGCGGTTAAGGTGGGAATCAACCCAACACCCGCCACCGAAGATCTTCGTCAATCCCCTCCGCGCAAACTTTCCTCTAACTCCCTCATTCCACTCATCAAAAAACTTCCGCCGCTTTGCATGTTAGTTCCAGCAAACGCGCATACTGGATACATCAGCCTGAGAACCGCGCCCTCACCGGCCCGCGTCTCAGGCATTTTCATTTCTAGGAGCCTCGCGCCATGCCGACAACCTTCACATCTGGTCCGATGTCAGCCCCAGTCCGTACCCCACCCCCACCCCCCTACCCCCTAAATTTATTTGCACTTTTCCACAAAAACCGTGCACAAAAATCCGAGGACGGATTCACTATTTCTTCGCTCTAGAAGTTAAGTCTTGACCGCAAAGCGATTGAAATCAGAAGGTTGGATCTTAATGTGAGCGCGAATGCCCATTCAGCCGCGCCACGCTGAACTGTGCTCCGGCAAACAGAATCAGCCCGGAAAGGTACGCCCAGAAAAGCAGCCCTACCGAGACATAGAACGGCCCGTAGATCGACTTCAGGTCCAAATGCGGAAGCACCGCCACAAACAGGTACTTCGCTCCCAGCCAGATCAGGCCAGTCAGGATTGCCGTCCGCAGCACCGGCAATGGCGGAACCTTGCGGTTCGGCAGCAGCCAGTAGATCGAAAAGAAGAACAGGATGCAGGCCACGCCCGTGCACAGCGCCAGCCACAGGTAGCTCACGCCGCTGTAAACAAAGTTGTCTGTGTGGTGAAAGAACAGCAGCGCCGTCAGTTGCCGTTGCCACGTGCTCAGCATCACGCTCGTAAGCCCCAGCACCACCATCAGGATCGCCAGCCCGAAGGCCACCACTTGGTTCAGCAGGTAATTGCGGCTCTTCGTCACGCCCCACGCCTGGTTCAGCGCCACTTCCAGCGGCAGAAAGATGCCCGTGCACGAAATCAGAATCATCAGCAGCGACACAAGCTGCACCCCGTGCCGCGGCGCCGCCAGCACCAGGTTCTTCGCAATCCAATCCTGGTTTGAAGGAAAGAAGTAGAACACCATCTGGCTCACTGCGTCAGCCATGGCCGACGAATGAAACACCGAGATCGCAATCGTATACAGCAGCACGATAAAGGGGATAAACGAAAGAATCGCATTCGCCGCGACGCTGAAGGCGTACGTATGCACTTCGCTGTCCAGCAGATAACGCACCAGTGCCGTGCCATTCCTTC
>JAJXYW010000143.1 GCA_021780415.1 Acidobacteriota bacterium | reverse complement strand
CTCCCCATCTCGAGCCATTCATCCCTTCAACCGCTGCCCCTCACCAGTCTGTCATCTCGACCGGAGTCGGCGCACTTTGCCGACGCAGCGGAGAGACCTGTAGCTCCCAGCCACGAACTCTCCGACGTCCTCCACGACCACGCCGCCGACTACCTCACCGCCGCCGAACTCCTCGGCCAGCGCACCGCCGAGCTTCATCTCGCGCTGGCCACCCCCACCACCAACCCCGCCTTCACCCCCGAACCCACCACCGCCGCCGACCTCGCCAACGACCGCCTGCGCATCCATCACCAACTCACCACCGCCCTCGACTCCCTCGCATCCACCCTCCAGGCTTCTCCCACAACTCTCTCCGACGAAGCCGCAGCCCTCGCCGTCGAACTCCTCACCCACCGCGAACCGCTCCTCGCCCGCATCGACTCCCTCGACACCGACCCCTCCCATTCCGGCCTGCGCATCCGCATCCACGGCGACTACCATCTCGGCCAGCTCCTCCGCGTTCACACCAGAACCCACCCCGACTTCCTCATCCTCGACTTCGAAGGCGAGCCATCCAACACACTGGAAGCCCGCCGCCGCAAGCAGTCTCCTCTCCGCGACGTCGCCGGCATGCTCCGCAGCTTCAGCTACGCCGCGCGCACCGCCCTCCAATCTGCACTCTCCCGCACCCCGGCCAACGCCTCCAGCCTCAAAGCCTGGGCCGCCGCCTGGGAGACAGCCGTCACCACCGTCTTCCTTCGCGCCTACCACTCCACCCTCGCCAGCAACCCACCGTCCCCGCACAGCGCAGGTGCCCCAGGTCTCGCCGCTGAGACCTTGCTTCCCACAACTCCCATCTCCGTCCACCAGCCCACGCTCAATGCCTTCCTGCTCGAAAAAGCCTCCTACGAACTCCTCTACGAGCTAAACAATCGTCCCGCGTGGCTCGTCATACCTCTCACCGGCCTTCTCGCGCTCGCGCGCGACAGCGCATAATCTCATCAGCACCCGGCCCACTCTCCCATGTCCACGCCCCCGCTCATCGCCGACGCCCTCCAGCCCGACCAGCCTGGCGCCCAGGCCTCGCCCGACGCCTCGCCCGCGCCACGCGCCGTCGCCGAGCTCCTCATCTGCCTTCCCGCCCTCACCGCCGCCGCCCTTCCCTCCGCGCTCGCCGCCATCGCCGCCGCCTTCCCCACCGAATCCGTCCTCGTCGCCGCCGCCCATCTCCCCGACAACCCCGCAGACTTCCCCTCCCTCGAGCTCATCCCCTACACCACCGCCCGTTCCGATGTCGGCTGGATTCTCGCCGCTGCCGACTACGCCGCCGCCGCCCATCTCGCCCGCGAGCGCAACGTCCGCGCCGTCCTCCTCCTCGGTGGCGACTCCGCAGCCATCTCCGAGCCCAACGCCCTCAACGCGCCCATGCTCCGCAGCCTCGCCGACTGCATCCGCATCAAAAACATCGACCTCGTCCTTCCCCGCTTCGCCCTCGGCCCTCACGAAGCCCTCGTCAACTCCGCTCTCATCTATCCGCTCTCCCGCGCTCTCTTCGGCGCCGACATCCGCTTCCCCCTGCCCATCGACGCCGCCCTCTCCGCCCGCATGGCCGAGCGTCTCGCCATCACCACCCAGCGCCTCATCGCTCTCAACCAGGGCCACTCCCTCCTCTGGCCCGTCGCCGAAGCCGCCTCCGCCGGCTTCTCCGTCCGCGAGGTCTCCGCCGCCGACGCCACTCCCCCCACCCCGCCTCCGCCACAGAATCCCACCGACTTCAACGCCCTCTTCGCCTCTGTCGCCGGCTCTCTCTTCGCCGATATCGAAGCCAAGGCCTCCTTCTGGCAGCGAGTCCGCGGCCTTCCCCTCCGCCCCAACCTCCAGCCTGATCCTCCCGCCTTATCTCCCCTCGAAGCCTCCTCCGAGATCCACTCCATGATCGAGACCTTCCATCTCGCCCAGGACAACCTCGAAGAGATCTGGTCCCTCGTCCTCCCGCCTCAGTCGCGTCTCGCCCTCAAACGCCTCTCCCAGATCTCCCCCGACGCCTTCACCCTCCAGCCCGACCTCTGGGCCCGCGTCGTCTACGACTTCACCCTCGCCTTCCATCTCCGCACCCTCAACCGCAGCCATCTCCTCGGCGCCATGGCCCCGCTCTACCTCGCCTGGGTCGCCTCCTACCTCCGCACCGTCGCCGACGACCCCGCCCGCGCCGCCACCGCCCTCGAACTCACCGCCGCCGCCTTTGAAAACGAGAAATCCTACATCGTCTCCCGCTGGCGTTGGCCTGACCGTTTCAACCCATAGGCCCCAATCTCCGCATCCAAAGATTCAGGAAGGAAACATCATCATGAGACAGCAACTGGGACAACAAATCGGATCCGCACTCCACCAATCCATTCACCGCATCGTTCTGGTGCTGGCCAGCTTCCTCCCTGGAATCCTCGCCTTCCTGCTCGCGGTCATTGTCTTCGCTCTGCTCGGCTGGGCACTCTCCGCACTCCTCCGCGCCCTGCTCTCCGCCGCCCACTTTGACCAGCGTCTCGCCTCCCGCGAAGCTCCCAGTGCCTCCGGCCTGCTCGCCGAGTGGTCACCCGCCAACTCCCCCACCCTGCTCGCCTCCCGCTTCACCTTCTGGCTCTTCGTCCTCGTCGGCATCGCCATCGGCATCTCAGCCTTCGACGCCTCCTACGCCGTCGACTCCCGCTACTCCATCTTTCTCTTCCCCTACGTCGCCCACATCACCGGAGCCATTCTCATCCTCCTGGCCGGAACCCTCCTCGCGCGCTTCCTTGCGCGCTCCGTCCTCATCGGCGCCGTCAACGCGCAACTCCAATACGCCCGTCTCCTCTCCCACGGCATCAAGTGGCTGGTCCTGGTCCTGGCCGCAGCCATGGCCCTCGACCACCTCAACATCGGCGGTGTCGTCGTCGAACTGGCCTTCGGAATCCTCTTCGGAGGAATCGTCCTCACCCTCGCGCTTGCCATCGGCCTCGGCTCCCGTGATCTCGTCACCCGGTCCATCGAAAAATCGATGGAGAAGCCTCTCCCCCGTCCCACGGAAATCCCCTCCCGCCCCGACGCCGCCCCGACCCCACCCCCTCGCCTCCGCCACTTCTAAAGCCAGGCAACAGAAATAAGGCATTACGGCCGTCATCCAGAGCAAAACTCAAGATCCCCGTCTTTGCCTTTGCCGTTGCCCTTGCCCTTGCCGTTGCCGTTGCCGTTGCCGTTGCCGTTTTGGTTGTCATCCCGCAGGGATCTGCTTCTTCTTTTGCTTTTGCTGTTGCTGTTGCCTCCCCCTTTACTTCCCCCTTGCCCTCCCCCTTGCCTCCCCATAGCCTCACCCCCGCCTTTCGTACTATCCTTATCGGATACCCCAAACCCCGCGCGCACGAGGCCTATGTCCCAGGGCAACCCCATTCTCGGCACCTCTCCTCTCCGCAAGGAAGGCCGCGCCAAGGTCCTGGGCGCCACCCAGTACATCGACGACCTGACCCTCCC
>JAJXYW010000129.1 GCA_021780415.1 Acidobacteriota bacterium | reverse complement strand
GCGGCGCTTCTCCGACCACCGCTTTTCGTTCCCGAGGAATCGCGCTGGCAAGCGCCTGCCGCACCATCCGCCGGTGCACACCGTGCTTCGTCGATAGTCCCTGAATCGTCTCTCCGGCCGCGTACTCTCGCCGCATCACTTCGAATAGTTCCACTTTTTGCCTCCTGTCCATCCCGAATCCTTACATCCGGGCTTGTACATCTGGGCCAGCTTAGACGAGCGAAGTGGGCCAATTTAGACGAGCGAACTCAGCAATTCCACGCCGAGCTTGAATAAGTACGGAAACGGGTGGGAGCTCATTGGCAATGATGAGTATGGTTACCTCATGCTGAGCATCGCGTGGGCCTTCCCCGAGCAGACGAAGTACGATGGATATAGGCTCCGGCTCCTGGAACGCACAAGGAAACGATGAACCGCGAACAGATCGACAAACTCGCCTGGCAGTCCATTCACCAGCGGCCGCCGCGCCCCGTTGCGGAGAGCCGGAGACGGCGGCCCATGGATTACCAGGACCTGGCGCGGCGTTTAGAGGGAGGCGTGGCATTTGATCACGCCTGGAGCGATTTCCTTCACGCCTTCTACGACTATAAGGACGCCTCGTTCTTCCGCTACCCCAGCCCCACCTCCCTCAGCATCGAGTGGCAGGCGCTGCTGGCCGGTGCAGCGGAGTGGCTGAGCGAGGAGTTCGGGCTGCCGCACCCGGCGTGGACGGACGACCAGCGCTACTTCCTCGCAGAGCCCTGGGATCCGCGTGAGGACCTGGGTCTGGACATGTCGCCCTTCATGGCCGATATGCTGCGCAGGTCCCCGGAAGCCTTTCGGAAGCGGAACATTGCTTTTTTGAGCCGCAATCTGATTGCGCTTTAGCGAACCCGGTGCGACCATCACCGCCTTGATGCTCAACCAGGTTAGCTCCAGCAGCGCTGGCTGATTGGCCAGTGCCCGCCAGAAGTTATTCACGAAGTCCGATTTGCGGGTCGAACGAATGTCATCAAAGACCGTCTGAACGCGAGGGTCTGCTGATACGTCATCGTCAGTCCATAGCCGTACGGTAGCCTGGGGCACCTTTCAAGCAACAGCAAAACACGGCCGCTGGCTGCCCAGTATAAGACTGCCATCCGCGCGTCATGAGCATCGACGCAATCAGCCGCCCTCTCCCACGCAGGGGTGGAGGCTCTATTCCTTACCCTTACGTATTGTTGTCCGCCGCGTCTACGCGAAGGAGGCCACGGCAGCGGCCTCATCGTCGCGAACATCAAAGACGGTGAGGAGCTTGGTAATCACCAGCAGGTCGCGGACCTTGCTCGTCAGGTTCAGCAGCTTGAGCTCGCCGCCGGCATTCTTCACCGCCGTAAACGCGCTCACCAGTTCGCCCAGTCCGGAGCTGTCAATATAATTCACCCCGGCCAGATTCAGCAGAATCTTCTTTGACCCCGCAGTCACCAGGCTCCGCACCTCTTCGCGCAGCGTCAAGCCGCCCTCGCCCAGGGTAATCTTCCCACTCAAATCCACGATCGTTACTCCACTGACTTCCCGGGTGGTGAACTTCATGCTCATGCCTGTGGCTCCTTATGAACTCTGTGTTTGACCAACTCGATCTCTGTTCCTGGGTTCAACTGGTGAAAGTGTACCTCATCCATAATGGCCCGCATCAGGAATATCCCGCGCCCCGATCCGCGCAGAATATTCTCCGGCGCGCAAGGATCGGGCACAGCATCCGGGTCCAGCCCGCCGCCCTGGTCCGCAATCGTGATCCGCAGTGCATCGTCGTTCAGTTCGAAGCTTACGCGCACCTGCTTGGCCGGATCCTTCTTGTTCCCATGCAGAATCGCGTTGATCACCGCCTCGCGCGAGATCATCGCAATCTGGCTGGCGGTATCTTCATCGAAGCCCGCATCACGCGCCAACTGCTCGGCCCGCGTCTCCACCGGCTCCACGCTCGAGAGCTCCGACTCCAGCGTCATGCTGCTGCGGTTTGAGGTTGAATCAGTCAAATTCACCCCTTCTCTCAGTGGAGTGTACCCTGTCACCCCGCCCACCCCAAAGTCGCCTCCACCCCACCACGTACCTGCCTCGCCAATCCCACCGCGCCGCGTGCTAGCCGTAGTATCACCGCATACGCTACGATCTCACTCATGCTGGACGATACCGCCATGAATGAACGCGATGAGGTGCTCTTCGCCCAGCAGCAGGTGGTGCGTCTGCAGGCGCTGCTCGAAGCCAGCCGTCACATCCACTCGACGATTGCCCTCGACGAGGTCCTCAACACCGTGCTGAAGATCGTAGTGCGGGAGTTGGAGCTGACAGGCGCGTTCTTCACTCACTTCCCAAACACATACGGCGATGTTCCGCAGGAACTCTCCCTGCCCGACCGCGACGCCATCGGGCAGGCTCCATTTGCCCGGGAAGGCGACACGGCACTCTGGACCAGCTTTCCGCTGCACGACAAGACGGGCTCCGCGTTTACCGAACTCGTGGTCATCCGGCCAGCAGAGCGCACGCTGACGCTGGACGAACTGGACTTCATCGAAAGCCTCGCCATCCAGGCCTCCGTGGCCATCGAGAACGCGCGCTTCCACGAGCGCACCGTGCAGTGGCAGCGCGTGGAGAGCGACATGGCCTCTGCGCGGCTGGTGCAGCGCAGTCTGCTCCCGCAGGAGATGCCACAGATTCCCGGATACAGAATGGCCATGCGATCCGTCACCTGCTACGAGGTCGGAGGCGACTATCTGGATATTGTGCCCATGGCCTCGGGACAGACCATGATTGTGGTCGCCGACGTTGCCGGCAAGGGACTGGCCTCGGCCCTGGTGGGCACCAGCTTCCGCTCCGCATTTCGAGCCATGGTGAACTCGGGAATTTCGCTGGTGGAGATCGCAACGCGGATGAACCTCCTGCACTTCCACGAAGGCGAGCAGTCCAGGCGGCGATATGTCACGGCGTTTTTTCTGCAACTCGACCCCCGAACCAACACCATGGAGGTCGTGAACGCTGGGCACAATCCTGCATTTCTCATCTCCGCCAATGGCCCGGGTAGCGAAGCTGCGCTGATCCGAAAGATCAGCGCCTCAGGTACGCCTGTCGGCCTGCTGCCGTTCAGCACGTATCAGGCGGAGAGGTTTTCCCTGACAGATGGGACAAGGTTGCTGCTCTACACCGACGGCTTGACCGAGGTGTTTCGCACAGGCCACAACGGTGAAAGTGACGAAGAGTTTGGCGAAGACCGTCTGCTGAGCACATTTCTCGATTGCCCGGCAACCACCCCGGAACAGGTGCTCGATACCGTCTGGTCCACACTCGATAGCTTCGGAGACCAGGAGCAGTCCGACGACATGACCGCACTCGTGCTGATGCGGCAGGCGGCGGGGGAGGATGGCGTTGATCGATAAAGCGACCAGCAGCGGCGATAAGCCAAGCAGTAGCATCGAGTTGCGCCTCCCCTCGCGGCTGGGCTACGAGAAGGTGGCCATGCACACGGCGGCCAGCGTTGCGCAACTGATGGGCTTCAGCGACGAACGCGTCGACGATCTCAAAACCGCCGTTGCCGAGGCCTGCATCAACGCCATCGAACACGGCAACAAGCTCGACGACTCGCTCAGCGTCGGCGTCATTCTGTCCATGGACGCCGACTCGCTCGAGGTCAAGGTCACCGACACCGGCGAGGGCCCGCAGGGCATGACCGAAACCCCCGACATCGACAAGAAGATGCTCGGTGAAGAGGACGCGCGCGGCATGGGCATGTTCCTCATCCAGGCCCTGGTGGACGAGGCTGAGTGGGTCAGTTCCCCGCCCGCAGGAAGCTACGCCCGCATGGTCATCCACCTCCACCGCTCCAACAGTTAGAGCACCCGTCGTCGCATCCGCCGGAGACAGCAGGCGAGCCCTGAACCTTCCGCGCAGCCCTCCAGCGCACACCCCTACGACTCAACCACCGGCAGCGTAAAGCTGAACACCGAACCTTCGCCCAACTGGCTCGTCACCGATAGCACGCCGTGGTGAGCCTCAATGATCGCCCTGCTGATCGCCAGGCCCATCCCCGTTCCCCACGTCTGCTGGCTGGGAACGCTCGCACGATAGAACCGTTCGAAGATCAACCCCTGTTCCGACAAGTCGATCCCCATCCCGCGGTCCGCCACACTCACGCTCACCATCCCATCCTTGTGCTCCGACGAGATCGCGAGCGGGCTTCCCTCAGGCGAATATTTCGCCGCATTTTCAATCAGATTCGTAAGCACCTTCGTAATGAACTCCGCATCGGCCTTCACCAGCGGAAGCGTCGGCAGGTCCACCTTCACCTCGCGGTTCTCCAGCAGGCTCGAACAGTTCTGCAACGACTGCTCGACGACCGCAGCCACTGCCGTCGGTGCAAACGTCATATGCACTTCTTTGGTGTCGAGTTGCGCCATCTCTACGGCCTCGGACACCAGTTGATTCAGCCGGTCGCTCTCCTCATCAATCACCGTCAGCAACTCGCGCTGCTCCTCGTCATCCAGTGTCTTTGGAAGCAGCAGTGTCGACGCCGCGGCCTTGATCGCCGTCAGCGGCGTCCGCAGCTCATGTGTAATCGAGTCAATCATCAGCGACCGCAGCCGCTCGCTCTCCTTCGCCGCCTCGCCGCGCGTCACATCCTCCAGCGCCTGCGCTCGATCGATCGACACCGAGATGAGTCCACCAATCGCCTCCAGCGTGTCCATCGAAAGCGTCACGCCGTTGATCAACAACAAGCCGCGCGGCCGCACACCCACGCTCAACGGCACGCGAGCCTGCAATCCTACCGTGTCGGGAGCGGGCAGCGTCTGCGCCAACTGTCGCAGACTAACATCGTCCATCTGGATCGCCGAACTATCCCCGGCCATATAGCGCCGGTCTCCATCCAGCAGGTAGAGCACGATCGCATCGGCGCGGGTCACCAGCATGATCGCAGGACTGATTGCGTTCAACAGGCCCGCAACATTCTCCGCCTGCAAGAGCTGTCGGCTCAACCCATACAGTACTTCGAGTTCCCTCTGCCCGCGCCGCGCGTCTTCGGCCTCTTCACGAGCCCGTTCTGATAACCGGCTTCCCACCACCGCAACGGTCAGAAAGGCAAAGATCGCAAGCCAGTTCTGCGGATCGCTGATGGTAAACGTTCCGATGGGCGGCAGAAAATAGTAGTTGTACGCAGCCGTGGCCGCCATGGAGGTCACCACTGCGTACCGCAACCCCCATTGCGCGGCCAGAAACAGCACCAGCAACAGCAGCGTAAGTGCAACTGTCGTCGCACTCACATGCAGCCAGAGGTGATATACAGCTACAATTCCGGTCAGCATCACTGCCGCCGTCGACCACCGAAAGATTTCGACCACGCGCTGAGAGTTCACATGGAGATACTACGACTTGGCGACCGATTCCACACCCCGAAAAACTCCTGAGGACTGGTTACTGGCCGCCGAGCCTGAAAAAACGCGCGGCCGCTTCAAAGTCTTTCTCGGCTACGCCCCCGGCGTCGGCAAGACCTTCAGCATGCTCAGCGAGGGCATTCGCCGCCGCCAGCGCGGCGAGGACGTCGTCATCGGCGTCGTCGAAACCCACGGCCGCAAAGCCACCGCCGAGCTCGCCGCCAGGCTCCAACACGTCCCCACACGCGAGATCGACTACAAGGGCACCCTCTTTCACGAGATGGACGTCGATGCCATTCTTGACCGCAAACCGCAGGTCGTCCTCATCGACGAACTCGCGCACACCAACATCACCGGCAGCCGCAACGCCAAGCGATACGAAGACGTCTTCCTCCTCCTCGACGCCAACATCGACGTCCTCACCACCATCAACGTGCAGCACATCGAGAGCCTCACACCGCGCGTCCAGAGCCTCACCGGAATCCCCGTCCGCGAGACCGTCCCAGACTGGGTGCTCGACCGCGCCGACGAAATCGTCATCTCCGATCTCACCCCCGAAGCTCTCGTCACCCGCATGCGCCGCGGTGACATCTACCCCATCGACCGCGCCGAGCGTGCCCTCGCCAACTTCTTCCGTCGCGGCAATCTCATCGCCCTGCGCGAGATGGCGCTCCACCGCATCACCCGCGCCGTCGACCGCACTCTCGACGACTACGTCAAGCGCAAGCAGCTCGGCCCCCACTGGTCGGTCACGGAGAAAGTTGCCGTCTGCATCAGTGCCCGCCCCCAGGCTCGCGATCTCATCGCCCGCGGTGCACGTCTCGCCGAAGGCCTCGACGGTGAACTCTACGTCCTCCACGTTCAAAATCCGCAGGACGACAATCCTGACAACAAGCGCACGCTCGAGGCCAGCCTGCAATTCGCCGTCAATCTCGGAGCACAGGTCGTCCATCTCACCGGAAAGAACGTCTCCTCTGCCACCGCCGCCTACATCACCGAGCACCGCATCACGCAGGCCCTCTTTGGCCGCTCGGCACTCCATGGTCTGCGCAAGTATCTCTACTTCCTCGCCATCCAGCGCTTCATGTCCCAGGCGCCGCACGTCGACCTGCACATCATCACCCAGGAGATCCGCTAGCATGCGCATCCTCGTTGTCGACGACGAGCGTCAGATCACCCGCGTCCTCCGCACCTCGCTCCAGAGCAGCGGCTACGAAGTCACCGTCGCCAACAACGGCCTCGAAGCCTTCGAGCTCTTCCGCACCACACAACCCGACCTCATCATCACCGATCTCGCCATGCCCGAGATGGGCGGCATCGAACTCACCCGCGCCATTCGCCGCATCGCCGAAACCCCCATCATCGTCCTCTCCGTCCGCGAGCAGGAGACCATGAAGGTCGCCGCCCTCGACGAAGGCGCTGACGACTACGTCACCAAGCCGTTCAGCATGCCTGAACTCCTCGCCCGCGTCCGTGCCAATCTCCGTAAGATTGCCCGCGAAGAACCTCTGCCCGCCGAGGTCACCGTCGGCGACCTCTACATCGACACCGCATCGCGCATCGTCCGCGTGCGCGGAGCCGACATTCATCTAACCCCCAAAGAATTCGATCTCCTGCTGATCTTCGCCAACAACCCCAACCGTGTCCTCACCCACAAGTTTCTTCTCCGCCAAATCTGGGGCCCCGCCGGCGAAGATCAGCCCGAGTATCTCCGCGTACTCATTGGCCAGTTACGCAAGAAGCTCGACAGCGCCAGCAGTTCGCGCTACATCGAAAGCGAGCCCTGGGTCGGCTATCGCCTGCGCAGCGAACTTACGACTTCTTAACGACTTCACTACTGACTTCTCATAGCTCCCCGCTTTCTACTAACTCTCGTAGCGGATAAGCGTGTTCTGCCTCTCATCAACGGCAGCCGCAAACCACCGCGCGACGTTTGCTCTGGAGCATCCATGCCCGACCTCATCGCAGTCCTCACCCTCATCATTCTCTTCCCCACATCCGTGCTCTACGTTTACGCCTGCGACCGCCTCAAGGGACGCCGCTCCTAAGGAAGCCCTCCATGATCGAAAACATCATCCTTCTCCTCATCTGCACACTCCTTCTCGTCTATCTTGTCTACGCTCTCCTGCGTCCGGAGAAGTTCTAATGTCGCTTAACGGCTGGCTTCAAATCGCTCTCTTCATCGCGCTCATCCTGATGCTCGCCAAGCCGATGGGGAGCTACATGACCCGTGTCTTCGATCTGAGAGACACGGGTCACCGCCACACCTGGCTCGATCCCCTCCTCCGTCCCTGCGAACGCCTGCTCTACCGCCTCACCGGCGTCGATCCCGACGAGGAGATGCGCTGGACACAATACGTCATCGCGATGCTCGTCTTCACGGCCGCCACACTGGTCCTCACCTACATCATCCAACGCGTCCAGCAGTGGCTTCCGCTCAATCCGCAGCATCTTGCCGCCGTTGCGCCCGACCTCGCGTTCAACACCGCCGTCTCCTTCTCCACCAACACCAACTGGCAGTCCTACACGCCCGAGACCACCATGAGCTATCTCACCCAGATGCTCGGTCTCGCCACGCACAACTTCTGGTCCGCAGCCGTAGGTCTCGCGTTCGCCATCGCCTTCATCCGTGGCATCGCTCGCCGCGAGATGAAGACCCTCGGCAACTTCTGGGTAGACCTCACTCGCGGAACCCTCTGGATTCTTCTCCCCATCAGCATCGTCTTCGCTCTCGCGCTCACCTCGCAGGGCGTCATTCAAAACTTCCATCCCTACACCACCGCAACCCTGGTCCAGCCCCAAACGGTAACCACCACCGGCGCCGACGGCAAAACCACAACCTCCACCGTCACCACGCAGACCATCGCGCAAGGTCCGGTCGCCTCGCAGGAAGCCATCAAGATGCTCGGCACCAACGGCGGCGGCTTCTTCAACGCCAACAGCGCGCATCCCTTCGAGAACCCCACCCCGCTCTCGAACTTTCTGCAGATGCTCTCGATCTTCCTCATCCCCGCGGGCCTCACCGTCACCCTCGGCCAGATGGTCGGCTCGCCCAGACACGGTTGGGCTGTCCTCGCCGCCATGACCATTCTCTGGTTCGTCGGCGTCTTCACCTGCTACTGGGCCGAAGCCCAACCCAACCCGCTCCTGCACAACGTTGACCAGCACAACTCCTACAGCCTCCAGTCCGGCGGCAACATGGAAGGCAAGGAAGTCCGCTTCGGCATCGCCGATTCCGCACTCTTCGCCACCGTCACCACCGACGCCAGTTGCGGTGCCGTCAACGCCATGCACGACTCCTTCACTCCCCTCGGCGGTCTCGTCCCCCTCATCAACATCATGCTCGGCGAAGTCATCTTCGGCGGCGTCGGCGCCGGCCTCTACGGAATGCTCATTTTCGTTATCCTCGCCGTCTTCATCGCCGGCCTCATGGTCGGTCGAACCCCCGAATACCTCGGCAAAAAAATTGAAGCCTACGACGTCCAGATGGCCATGCTCTATCTGCTCATCTTCCCTCTCATCATCCTCGGTTTCGCCGCCGTCGCCGTGCTCATGCCCCACCTTGGCCTCGGCTCGCTCGCCAATCACGGCCCCCACGGCCTCTCCGAGATCCTCTATGCCTACGCCTCGGCCACCGGCAACAACGGCTCCGCCTTCGCCGGCCTCAACGCCAACACCCACTGGTACAACTACTCGCTCGGCGTCGCCATGTTCATTGGCCGCTTCATGATGATGATCCCGATGCTTGCCATCGCGGGCAATCTTGCCGGCAAAAAAATCGTCCCCGATACCGCTGGCACATTCCCGGTTACCACACCTCTCTTCGCAGCGCTTCTCACCTCCGTCATCGTCATCGTCGGCGCGCTCACCTTCTTCCCCGCGC
This sequence comes from Acidobacteriota bacterium, assembly GCA_021780415.1. The sequence goes on along the minus strand of JAJXYW010000129.1, from coordinate 4,534 downwards.
TCGCACTCGGCCCCATTCTGGAGCACCTGCTCCTTCACGTCGGCCACACCTTCTAGGCATCTGGAGAAACCATGTCCACCGCACGTCAAGCCAAAGGCCGCAGCTCTCTCTTCGACAAGAAGATCATGCGCCGCGCCTCGATCGACGCCCTCGCCAAGCTCTCACCGAAGACCATGATGAAGAACCCCGTCATGTTCGTCGTCGAAGTCGGCAGCGTCCTCACCACCGCGCTCCTCATCGCCAACACCATCACTCACCACGGCCACTTTCGCTTCGATCTCCAGATCACGCTCTGGCTCTGGTTCACCGTCCTCTTCGCCAACTTCGCCGAGGCCATGGCCGAAGGCCGCGGCAAAGCCCAGGCCGACGCCCTCCGCCTCGCCAAGTCCGAGACCATCGCCTACAAGGTCTCGAAGTCCGGCGCCATCGAAGAGATTCCCAGCTCACAACTCCGCGCCAACGATGTCGTCCGCGTCCTCGCCGGCCAGATGATCCCCGGCGACGGCGAAGTCATCGAAGGCGTAGCCTCGGTCGACGAGTCCGCCATCACCGGCGAATCCGCTCCCGTCATCCGCGAAGCCGGCGGCGACCGCTCCGCCGTCACCGGGGGCACCCGCGTCCTCTCCGACCAGATCACGGTCCGCATCACCTCCAACCCCGGCGAGACCTTCCTCGACCGCATGATCGCCCTCGTCGAAGGCGCCGAGCGTCAGAAAACCCCCAATGAAATCGCCCTCAATATCCTGCTCGCAGGCCTCACCATCATCTTCCTTCTCGCCGTCGTCACCCTGCAGCCCTTCGCGGTATACTCCGGCGCCCCACAGACCGTCTTCGTATTAATCTCACTGCTCGTCTGCCTGATCCCCACCACCATCGGCGGTCTGCTCTCGGCCATCGGCATCGCAGGTATGGACCGCCTCGTCCAGCACAACGTCCTCGCCACATCCGGTCGAGCGGTGGAGGCCGCCGGCGACGTCAACACCCTCCTGCTCGACAAGACCGGCACCATTACCATCGGCAACCGCGAAGCCTCCGAGTTCGTCCCCGCTCCCGGCATCACTGACGTCGTCCTCGCCGACGCCGCGCAGCTTTCCTCCCTCGCCGACGAGACCCCCGAAGGCCGCTCCATCGTCGTCCTCGCCAAGCAGCAGTACAACCTCCGGGGCCGCGAACTCGCGCACCTCAACGCCGAGTTCATCCCCTTCTCCGCCCTCACCCGCATGTCCGGTATCGAAGTCGATGGCCGCAGCATCCGCAAAGGCTCCGTTGACGCCATCGCAGCCTATCTCGTCGAGCATAACTCCCAACTCCCGGGCCAGGTCCGCGACGTCGTTGAAGTCATCTCCCGCGCCGGCGGCACGCCTCTCGTCGTTGCTGAAAACGGCCGCGCCCTCGGCGTCATCCATCTCAAGGACATCGTCAAGGGCGGCATGAAAGAACGCTTCGATCAGCTCCGTGCCATGGGTATTCGCACCATCATGATCACCGGCGACAACCCTCTCACCGCCGCCGCCATCGCCCGCGAAGCCGGCGTCGACGACTTCCTCGCCGAAGCCAAACCCAAGGACAAGATGGATCTCATCAAGCGCGAGCAGGCAGATGGCAAGCTCGTCGCCATGACCGGCGACGGCACCAACGACGCCCCCGCACTCGCCCAGGCCGACGTAGGCGTCGCCATGAACTCCGGCACCCAGGCCGCCAAAGAGGCCGGCAACATGGTTGATCTCGACTCCAACCCCACCAAGCTCATCGAGATCGTCGCCATCGGCAAGCAACTCCTCATGACCCGCGGCGCCCTCACCACCTTCTCCATCTCCAACGACATCGCCAAGTACTTCGCCATCATCCCCGCCATGTTCGCCGGAGCCTTCCCCGTTCTCAACGCGCTCAACATCATGCACCTGCACAACCCGGAGTCCGCGATTCTCTCTGCGGTCATCTTCAACGCCCTCATCATCGTCGCTCTCATTCCGCTGGCTCTGCGCGGCGTAAGCTACCGCCCCATGTCCGCCGCAGCACTGCTCCAGCGCAACCTCATCGTCTACGGCGCAGGCGGCATCATCGCGCCCTTCATCGGCATCAAGCTCATCGACATGCTCATCACGGCCCTCCACCTGGCCTGACCCCAGTAGCCGCACCTTCTGTTGTCGTTGTCGTTGTCCTTGCCGTTGCTCTTGCTCTTGCTCTTGCTTTTGCTTTTTTGGTTGTCATTCCGCAGCGAAGCGAAGGAATCTGCTGTTCGTCGAGCCACCGCACCACTAACCACTCACCACTGGAATCACCACCATGAAAAAGATCCTTCTCACCGCAACCCGCTACACTCTCATCACCGCCATCCTCCTCGGCATCGGCTACCCACTCCTCATCACCGGACTGGCCCACGTCCTGTTCCCCAAACAAGCCGCGGGCGAACTCATCACACGCAACGGCAAAGTCATCGGCTCACAACTCATCGGCCAGGCCTTCACCCGCGGCAATTACTTCCACAGCCGCCCCTCCGCCGCCGGCACGGGTTATGATGCCGGCGCATCCTCCAGCTCAAACCTCGGTCCCACCAGCAAAGATCTCATCAGCCGCACGGAAGCCAGCATCACCGCCGAACAGCATGGATCCACCGTCCCCGTCCCCATCGATCTCGTCACCGCCTCCGGCTCCGGCCTCGACCCCGACATCTCCCCCGCCGCAGCCTACTACCAGATCCCGAGCATCGCACGCCAGCGCCATCTGTCCGAAGCAACCTTAACGCAGTTGGTAGACCAGCACACCACTCAGCGCCAATTCGGCCTTCTCGGCGAACCCCGCGTCAACGTCCTCGACCTCAACCTGGCCCTCGACGCCCTTACCACCCGCTAACCCGCAGCCCACGACCGGCGCACCGCTGCAGCCACCCCTAAATCCCTGCCGACGCCCGCGCCTCCAGGAGAGTGCGCACCGTGGCGAGCAAAATCTCAGGCAGCAGCGGCTTCAGGCGGAAGTCCACACCGAGCGCCTTGTACTCTTCCTCCGCTTCCGCGAGACCGCTGATCACAAGCACAGGAATATCTGGCGCGAACGTCCGCAGTTCGGTGACAAACTCGGAACCGTTCATGCCAGGCATGATGTGGTCGGTCAGAATGAGGTCGATCGTGGCCGGAAAATCTTTGCTGCGAAGCTGTTCGAGTGCACGCCCTGGATTGAGGACGGCGATCACAAAGTAACCTGCTCGCTTAAGAATGGTCTGACGAGTCGCGGCCTGAATGGCGTTGTCGTCGATGAGAAGCAAGGTGGGTTGCATGTGTTTCTGTGACCCTGATTCGGGTGTTAGGAGTGCGCTAAGCATACTGCCCTCTGTTCAAGTCTGTCCTGCCGATCCGGGCACAACTATATTCTGATGCACGCTGGCACAGAAAGGCTGCTCACATCATTAAAGGCCCATAATCAGTGCTTTCCGCTGCCCCGCGCATGTCGGAGCATGCGGCCATTCTGCGCCAGATTTACATTTCTGCACAAATTCCTTGGCGGCGGTGCTGAGATAATGGCAGTATGGCTCGTCGCGTCATTAAACAGTATGAGTTGCTCCGCAAGATCGGAGCAGGTGGAAGCGGCGTCGTGTACCTTGCCAACGACACGCTGCTGCAGCGGCCCGTCGTGCTGAAGCTGCTGAAGCGCGGATCGCAGACCCCGGAGCAGATGCGGGCGACGCAGTTGCGCGAGGCACGACTGGCCTCGGCCATCGACCACCCGAATGTCTGCGCCATCTATGAGGTTGGGGAAGAAGAGCTTGGCTCCGGCGATTCCGAAGCCTACATCGTCATGCAGTACATCCCCGGCAAAAGCCTCGACAAGGTCATCGCCGAGGGCCCCGCGAGCCTGCAACTCGTGCTCTCCAGCGGCATGCAGATGGCCGACGGCCTCTCCGCCGCGCACACGCTCGGCATCTTCCATCGCGATCTCAAGCCGGCCAATGTCATGCTTACCGATGGCGGCCTGATCAAAATTCTGGACTTCGGCCTCGCGCGGCAGTTGAAGCGCGACAGCATGGACTTCGATCCTTCCTTGACGACCCAGCCCGTCACGCCAGCCTTCGCGGGCGCCACCTACACCGCTCGCGGCGGCACCATCGCCTACATGGCTCCGGAGCAGTTCGTCACCGGCCAGAGCAGCGTGCAGAGCGACATCTTCGCGCTCGGCCTGATCCTCTACGAGATGGTCAGCGGACGCCATCCGTTTCATCGGCCCGACGCGCAGGAGTTGCAGAGCATTCGCGCCATCCAATACGCCGAGCCGCCGTCCCTGCGGGAGATTGTTCCGGACCTGCCCGTCGAGCTCGAGAGCGTCATTCTGCGCTGTCTCGAGAAGCAGCCCTCGGAACGCTACGCATCGGCGGCAGAGCTGCGCGAAGGCCTGAAGACGATTGTGAAATCCCTGCAACTGGACTCCATGCTGATGCCCGGCGAGGGGGCCATCAACATGGCCGCGCAGCAGCGCCTGGACATGGAGCGGCCCGACGAAGAAAAACGCTCCACAGGAATCCTCTCCATGCTCGCCGAGCGGT